>NYZI01000075.1 GCA_002687115.1 Cyanobium sp. ARS6 | reverse complement strand
CTGATAAGAAAGCCGCTCCGGCCGCTGACAAAAAGCCGGCTCCCCCTGCTGATAAGAAAGCCGCTCCGGCCGCTGACAAAAAGCCGGCTCCCGCTGCTGACGAATAAATTGATTCCAAGTCATTCTTGGCGAGCCCACCAAGGGACCAATTGTCAGAAAAAATTATTTTTAGAGCCTATTGCTAGAATAAAAAAAATTACAAAACAAATCCCGATCAAGCAAAAGTCGAACTTCGACAAAATTGTTTTGCCCTTAAAAGCAACACAATCGCCCAAGAATTAGGTGTGATCATTGGACCTCGCGACAGACAAATAAGATGCATGAATCAACGCATTGGCGACTAAGATTAGTGAGCAATGGTTAATAATCATGGCTGAATGGGATCAGCAGCTTCTGGAGCTGAATTTTGAAAAAGTAAAAAAAGAAGACGGGTCTATTGCTTATACATTAACGCCTGGAGATCGCCGCGACTCTTACTGGACAAAAATCACTGTCAAGCAGATTGGGGCGCCTACACCTGACGCATGGCAGGTGACCTGTGCAAGGTCAGAAATTCGAATCGGCCTCTGGAAGATTCACGATACAACCCAAGACATCAGCGTTGTTGTCCACACAAGTGCACAAAAAATGATCGAGGATATTCATTGCCAAGCAAAGCTGAAGCCAAGCTTTTGGCTGAAAATCAGCAGCTAATGCCAATTAAAGCTTCATCAAGCAAAACATCACTTCAACGATCAACTTTGCAGAGACATCAAAAAAAATCTGAGTCGGTTCTTTACGGCCCATAAAGCTCTTGGTCAGACGCAATGCACTCATGCAGATCGATCCATGAACACCGCAAAATCCAACACAAGGCCAACTCTCAAACCCGACGAGATCGATCAAGCCATCAACCGAGCTGACCTCACCGACATTGAAAGCGAAATCATTGAATACATACGATATATCGGTGTGTTCAATGAACTCAGCCTGAAAAAGGCATTGTCAATGCCATCCAAGCCACCTGCCTTGTATCGGTTATGTAAGGCTTGCGAAAAGATTGGCTCTCACTTACCTGAGCAGTTCAAAGCAATGATGGCCTGGTCAGAAAATGAAAGTGATGACAACATCGCTTGGCAAGGAAATTTAGTTTGTTCCATCGCTTACACATGTGATGGAATAAAGTTGCAACCTGAAAACGCGACATCGCTCTACCATACTTTCGCTGTACATCAGGAATTATTCAACGGGCTTGAGGCTGATTAAATGGCACACCGAACAAGATTTACACCGTATACTAAGCGACAATAGATTGTTAAATACTATTTGATCGGAGCCTCAGGGCGAGAAAAAATAGAACTGATAGGTTTCTCTATGAAATTTACAATTGTCTTTGCATCAGCGACCGGTCACACTGAAGATATCGCTGAGAGGCTCGACCAGCTTTTGCCAGATTCTGAGCTTAAAGAACTCAGTGATTTTCAGGACATCAAGGATATTGAAACTTGTGAAGCATTGATCTGCTGCACACCCACCTGGAATACAGGATCTGACGTTAAGAGGTCAGGAACAGTCTGGGATGAGCACATCGAACAGATTCCAACACTTAATTGCTCAGGAAAACCAGTAGCCATTGTTGGCCTTGGAGATTCAGCCGCGTTCAGTAAATTTTTCTGTGATGCGATGGAAGAGCTCTATACAGCTTTTCAAAAAGCGGGTGGCAAATCAATTGGACACGTCTCAGGCGAAGATTATATTTTCGATGATTCAAAAAGCATGATCAATGGCATGTTTTGCGGACTTCCGATTGATGAAGATAACGAATCTGAAAAAACACAGGATCGACTGGAAGCATGGTGCAAGACGATACTAGAAGAAACAGCACAGTAACATTTACAGATTCATCAAAAAATGGCTCACTATCCTAAATTTGGTTGAAACAAATCAAAGACGTTTATAACCAAACTCTCTCAAAACCTGCGAACGTCAATCAATTTGTTTGCTCTGAAAAGACATACAATTCACCGGAAGTCCAGCAATAATGCTGACTAAAACAGGAGTCATCACCATGGCGACGATCAGGAGTCCGATCGGTTGCGGAGTTGACTCGCGCGATGCCTGAAACAAAGCCAAAGCACAACTGATTAAATACAACAGAGATATCAAAAAGGGCTTCAACATCTGGACATCATTCAATTGAACAGAATTCTATGACAACCTGGATAAAAAACGGGATGCATCCGATCGCAACCTGCCAACGAACACCTGCCGGATCCACCCGTAAGGGCACCACTCAATTCGGCCTTATGAGCTGGAGTAAAAGTTACATTTAATAAAGCAACTAGAACTACACGCAGCCAGCAATCAAAAGGGCTTTTGCTACGTCAATTTGCAGAAGTCCAAGCAACAGATTACTCTTCTGCCTATAAACAATGAATGAGCTTACTAAGAAGCACTCGCCAATATTAATTAGTTTCAAGCAATCAATGGTTGAACCGAATTGGGATTATTTCATTAACGCTCCCTTGGATCAGGGAACCATTCGGTTTGAGACCAAAACCGAAAGAGCTCTACACGCGCGAGTCGTTGCAGCGGAGGCTAACTGGATGCAATACAAAACCTGCGAACAACTCAGTGCGTACTGGTCTGCCAAACATGATCTCGCGATGTACCGAGAAGGTCGAAATCAGGCAAAACAATGCTGAGTCCTCCAAGAAGCCCCAAGTATTGATCAAGAACAAAGTTTCTCTTGACGACCCAAAAGCCGGAATCAGTCAGCTCGCGCATCATTAGTAACTTGCCTGATTTGCAAACTATACATTCTTTGGTTAATGTATAATCAAAGCATAACCTTATGGCTCTATGTATCAAGACTATACGGCAATTGCAATTTTGTTGCTAACAGCAGTTCCTCTTCTGGCTGTGGCGACGACAGTATTCTTTTACGTTAAAAATAACGACAGAAAAACTCCTCTGACGAAGGAAGATTTTTATCGCTAATGACAGCAACGGTTTTCGCTGACCTCAATGATTGAGCCAGATTCGGTTCATGATTTGCATACCGCTGACGGCCTGCCAGAGAAACAGTGTGAGCATTCCCATGTTCAGTCCTACGTGAGCCTTACGCGCCACAAGGTTGCCACGTTGCATCAAGGGTGAAAGAGCTGAAGCTGCTGCAATCATTCCAGTCATGACAAGGCCGACCAATAGATGTGGACCTAAAAACAACTTGCCATTGTTCAGATAGGTCACTGCCAGTCCACCAAGCGTCCCAAAAACCATCACAGCCATCAGGGCGCTGCCCCAGAGATAGTGCCTCTGAGCGTATTTTCCTTTGATCAGAGCCTTGCGCTGCTCCGATGTCCCCGTGCGCACCTTTTTGGCCTTGATTCCGAGGTACATGGCGTAACCGCCCGCAGCCAGCAACGCCCACATCATCAGCGGATGAACGAAGTTGAGACCAAAAGAGAGTGACTCCGGCATCAAAAATGACATGACTGGCTGAAGATTAAAACTGCAGCCATCAGGGCGTGGACGCTTTTGACCTCCTGTCTGCTGAGATGCTCAGTGCAGAAAGTGACGACGACCGGTCAGAAGCATGGACAAGCCAAGTTCGTTGCAGGCCTGGATTGAATCCCCATCACGCTTGCTGCCGCCGGGGTGAATGACAGCAGTAATTCCGTGTTCTGCAGCCAGGCGGACGGTGTCGTCGAAAGGAAAAAACCCGTCACTGGCGAGCACAGCTCCTCTGCTGTGATCACCAGCCGCCTCGAGAGCAATCTGAGCTGAACCCACCCTGTTCATCTGGCCGGCTCCAACCCCGAGGCTCTGGCCATCCCTGGCAACGACGATCGCATTGGAGCGAACATGACGAACCAACTGCCAGGCAAAACAGAGATCTTCGCGCTCACTGTCTGTGGGAATTCGCTCGGTTGCCACAGTCCAGTCATCCGGACTCACTGGCTGATCATCAAGATCCTGCACGAGAACTCCACCAAGAATGCTGCGCACGTGGTCGCGGCCAGCGCCGTCAATCGCTGCAGGAGCGAGTTCAAGCAAGCGCAAATTGGCTTTGGCAGCGAGGATCTCCCGTGCTTCTGGTGCAAACGCAGGCGCAACGACACATTCCAGGAAAAGGCTCGTGAGTTCACGGGCAGCCGTTGCATCAACACAGCCATTCAAAGCCACGATGCCTCCGAAGGCGCTGACACGATCCGCATCCAGAGCCCGGTTCAGTGCGGCTGCAGTGCCATCCCCGATCGCCACCCCGCAGGGGTTGGTGTGTTTCACCACAACAGCCGCAGCACGACTGGCGGGGGGGCTGCCACTGGCGCCGTATCCGAATTCCCGGACCGTTGCCAGAGCGGCCTCCAGATCCAGCAGGTTGTTGGTGCTGAGCTCTTTGCCTTGCAGCTGGATTGCTCCGCCCCAGCCTGCTTTGGCAGCGCTGTACCAGCTGGCGTGTTGATGGGGGTTTTCTCCATATCGCAAGCGCTGACGCAAAGGCAAGGCCTCAAGCCAGGGGAGATCGGCTGCAGTTGGATCATCTGCGCCACTCAGCTCCGGCCTGGCCTGCATCCATCGGGTGATCGCAGCGTCGTAAGCAGCCGTATGAGCGAAAGCTTCCACGGCAAGCTGACGCCGCACGGCATCCTTGGGTGCCCCCCCTGAAGCATCCAGCTCAGCCAAAAAGCTGTTGTACTGATCCGGGGCGGTCAGAACAGCAACGTGCGCGTGGTTCTTGGCAGCTGATCGCACCATGGTCGGACCACCGATATCGATGTTCTCGATTGCGGTCTCCCAGCTCACCTCGGGGTCAGCCACCGTTTCCCGAAATGGATAGAGATTGACGACCACAACATCGATCGGTGCGATGTCATGGGCGACCAGATCGGCTTCATGGCTGGCATCGCCACGCCGCGCCAGGATGCCGCCGTGAATATGAGGATGCAGCGTCTTGACACGCCCGCCAAGAATCTCCGGCGCTCCGGTGTGATCTGCCACTGGGGTGACAGGCAGACCCGCTTCCCTGAGGGCCTTGGCTGTACCACCGCTCGAGAGCAATTGATAGCCGTAGCGGTGATGCAAGGCCTCAGCGAGAGGCACCAGTCCGCGCTTGTCGGACACGCTCAGCAGCGCAATGGGAGCCATGGCAGCAGGACAGGAAGAAGACCTTCGGCCAACCTACGCAGCAGCAGGTCTACAAGCTGATGCCTGATTCAGTGATTCATGCCGGTCTGGAACCGGGACGGATTCGTCTGGTGCTTCTGCATGGCTGGGGGGCCGATGCCGAGGATCTCCTACCCCTCGGCGATGGACTGGCAGCACTCTCCAGCCTCCCCGCGGAATGCATTGGACTGCAGGCCCCCGAACCTCACCCTGGAGGCCAGGGGCGCCAGTGGTATGGCCTGTTCCCAGCGAACTGGCAGGCCGTGCCATCGGCCACGCAACAGCTGCGCGGGCGCATTGAGGCACTTGATCTGGAGACCATTCCTCTCTCAAGAACTGTTCTGATCGGTTTCTCCCAGGGAGGTGCCATGGCCCTGCACGTGGGTTGCGACATGCCACTGGCAGGAGTGATCAGTTGCAGCGGCTACCCCCATCCGGGCTGGCAACCTCCACATACACGACCCCCGGTGCTGCTGCTGCACGGCCTCGATGACGACGTTGTTCCCGCTGCCGCAGCGGAGAAGCTGCGTGAACTGTTGTCTGGAGATTCAAACCACTGCGAGCTCAAAACCTTCGCCGGTGGACACACCATTCCGGCTGAAGCTCAGACAGCAATGGGGGAAGCCATCAGGTCCTGGCTGGGGTAAACCAGCCAGGACTTCACTGCACTGCTATCAGACGAAGGCGTATTCGTACTCTTCCATCTCCTCCCAGTCGTCGGAGGAAAGCTCCAGGCCTTCAAAGATCACCTCTTCGCCGACGCTGTCGACGATGGTGCGCAGCGATGGGAAGAGAAAGTGATTCTCCTCGGCGTACTGAGCACTGAACAGGCCCTTTTCGCCCCAGAAAAAGCGGTCGGTGGTGTGCTCGTTACGCCGCACATTCAGCAGTGCTGGGGGATTGAGACAGCCTTCAGCAATAAAGCGGCGAGCCGCGGTGACCGGTTTGTGTTCTCCGGTTTCCAGATGAAATGTCGGGACATGGGCCAGCACACGCTGACCGGCAAGACGGCGGCGGCTAATCCGCTTGCGCTTCTTAGACATAGGGTTGCCTCCCGCAGACGGGAGCTGAGAGGTGGACTGGAGGGAACTGGTGGACTGAGCCGTTGATTGCGCGATACCCAGATGGATCCGCAAGCGGATCGTTCAGGACATCAACGTTCGGACTGCGGAAATCCGGAAAGGCCGGCTCGCAATTAAGACACACTCCATTGCTCACAACGACGAGATGTCGACGTCAACAGGGATGGATCAACCTCTGCTGTAACCTTGGTGGCACGGATTGTGCAACCTCAATCGGAGCAACGAAGGAGCCCGGCCTCCCAAAGGCCGTGCTAGCTGTCGCATCTCCGATCTTAAGACTTTTTCCCAATTTGGCAAGCAGTTCAGATGCTCTATCGCGAGACCGTCTGTATTCCGTGATGCAGTCCGGCTGATGCAACCGTCCGACCGTTTTCTGGAGCTGGCGCAGCAGCAGCTGCAATCTCTGGCGGACGATACGGCCATGGCACGTCTTGCCCTGTACGTCACCGATCGCGACCAGGGATCCACCCCCACCCTGACGCTTGTGGCCCAGTGGCCACTCGACTCAGCGCTGCCACCGGCCATCACTGAAGACCCCAGCCTGCGCAGCGTTGCTCAGGAGCGTCGCTGGTACCCCCTGAGACACGAAAGCCTGCTTCTGGGCGTGCTTCGTGCCGAGCAACGACCCCTTCCAGGCAGACCCGCAGACCATGACCCTCGCCTGCAGATCTGCGCGGAAACGCTGGCCTGCATTCTCGGTCTTGAACAGAATCAGCGAAAGCTTCATCACCAGCTGGATGAGCAACGCCAGCAGCTCAACCTGGTGGTGCATCAGCTGCGCAATCCGCTGACCGCTCTGCGCACCTATGCCCAGCTGCTGCTGCGTCGGATTGGCCCGGACGATCAGCAGCGCTCGTTGGTGGAAAGCCTGATTCAGGAACAGGATCAACTCGATCGCTATCTCCAGTCACTGGACCGGATCGGCAGGGGCGAGCTCAGGTTGGAGGCTGATGCATCCACACCTCTGCTGCTGCCACCCGTTCCCGTGGATGCTCCTGACCTGACCATCGCGGATCTGCTCAATCCTCTGATCCAGAGGGCTTCTGCCACGGCAACCCTGCAAAACAGGCCATGGCATGGCCCAGACCAGTGGGCGGCCTGGACCCAGGCCGCCCGCCCGGCAGCCGACGCCGTGATGGCTGAAATCGTTGCCAACCTGCTGGAAAACGCCTTCCGCTACAGCCCGCCTGGATGCGCACTGGGCCTCAAGCTTCTGAACCATGCCATCTGCGTCTGGGATGCAGGCCCGAGCATTCCCGCCGAGGAGCACGGGCGCATTTTCCAGCAGGGAGAACGTGGAAGCAGCAGCATTGACCGACCGGGCTCTGGACTGGGGCTTTCCCTGGCCCGCCGCCTGGCGGAAAGCCGAGGCGGCTCTCTCAACCTCCACACCGAACCCAAAACACTGAACGTGGATCTGCCTGCGCAGGGGAATGCGTTTCTGCTCAGGTTACCGGCAACAGAGAGGGAACAATCAACGCCAAACCAAGCAGGGTGAGTGTTTCGCAGATCATCAAGGTTGCGCCGTAGCTGTCGCCGGTATGCCCTCCAAGACGCCGGCCCAGCCACTCAGCCGGCAGCAGTGCCGCCGCACTGCCAAGCAAGACAACAGCGGCCCAGGCCATCAGCAGCTGATGCTGCAGCCCCCACACCAGCAGCCCTGTCAAAAGCAGTAACAAGAAGCTCGGATGGCCTTCACTCCAACCACACCAGTTGCTGCGGTGGAACGCCGCCGTTCCGGTGTCCTGTTTCCGTAAGTAACAGAAGCGGCCCATGGCCCAAAGCGGCGAGACTCTCGCGAAGATCGAGGCCATCACCAGGGCTGCTGGAGCGAACCCATCCAGCTGGACTAGCGCTGAAAACTGGAGCAGCAGCACAACGAACGCCGCTTGAACACCACTGGCCCCGACTCGGCTGTCATCCATCGCCTCCAGACAGCGACTGCTCCCGGCAGCTAGGCCATCAGCCGTATCCATCAGTCCGTCCAGATGGAGTCCACCTGTGAGCCAGAGTCCAAGGGCCAGGGCCGCAGCTGCGATCGCCTCGGATGGCCAGTTCAGAGCACTGAGCAGCAGCCACAGGACTGCCATCAGACCTCCGATCACGGCTCCGATCCAGGGAGCGAAACGGGCAATGCGCTCGAAGCGGGGTGCTGGCCATGGCCAGCCAGGCAGCACCGAATAAAACACCCAGGCACCGGCGAGATCACGCAACCAGGGAGGAGAGTCAGACCGCAGAGCAGCGCAGATCAGGGAATCCACTCACCGTAGGGTCAGAGGTCGGGGGGAGGTGCGCGTGTTCGACTTCAGGATCAGCGCTCGCTGCTCGCACACGACTGCGCGCTGCGGCAGATTCTCCACCCCGCATGGGGTCGTGGACACCCCGCGATTCATGCCGGTGGGCACTCTGGCCACCGTGAAGGGGATCAGCACGGACCAGTTGGCAACCACCGGCGCCCAGATGGTGCTGTCCAACACCTATCACCTGCATCTGCAACCCGGCGAAACCATCGTTGAGGCTGCAGGCGGACTGCATCGGTTCATGGGCTGGAACGGACCAATGCTCACCGATTCCGGCGGATTTCAGGTCTTCAGCCTGGGAGATCTCAATCGCATCGATGACCAGGGTGTGGATTTCCGCAATCCACGCAATGGAAGCCGCATCCTGCTCACCCCGGAGCGATCCATGCAGATCCAGATGGCACTGGGGGCGGACGTGGCCATGGCCTTCGATCAATGCCCCCCTTATCCCGCAACCGAGAACGATGTGGAGGAAGCCAGTCGTCGGACCCACGCCTGGCTCGAGCGCTGTGTGAGTGCTCATCAGAAGCCCGATCAGGCCCTGTTCGGCATTGTGCAGGGAGGCTGCTTCCCGCATCTGCGTGATGCCAGTGCCAGGGCGGTCGCAGGCTTTGATCTGCCGGGAGTCGCCATCGGAGGAGTGAGCGTTGGCGAGCCCGTTGAAGACATGCACCGGATCGTGCGCCAGGTCACCCCACTGCTGCCGGACGATCGGCCCCGTTATCTGATGGGGATCGGCACTTTGAGGGAAATGAGTATTGCTGTCGCCAACGGCATCGATCTGTTCGACTGCGTGCTGCCGACACGGCTGGGCAGACACGGCACGGCCCTTGTGGGTGGTGAGCGCTGGAATCTGCGCAATGCCCGTTTCCGCCACGACCACTCGCCGCTGGATCCGACCTGTCCATGCCAGGCCTGCCGACGGCACAGCCGCTCCTACCTGCACCATCTGATTCGCAGTGATGAGCTGCTGGGCCTGACCCTGCTCAGCCTGCACAACCTCACCCACCTGATCCGCTTCACCACCGCCATGGGCAAGGCGATCAGAGACAGCTGTTTTTCAGAGGATTTCGCTCCCTGGGAAGAGCACTCCCCAGCTCACCACACGTGGTAGCGTCCGCCCATTGACCGTGTTCCGCCGGGATGGCTGCTTTCTCCCTCGATCTGCTGGCCCAACTTCCAGAGGCTTACCAGGCTTTCGGTCCACTGATCGACATCCTCCCCATCATTCCTCTGTTTTTCCTGTTGCTGGCCTTCGTCTGGCAGGCCTCCGTGGGTTTCCGCTGAAGCGTCTAGCGCTGTCGTTCGCCGTGGCGCAGTACGGACCAGGCGAACTGAGGCAGAGCGAGATAACGCTTCCAGCGTTTTGGATCCTGCAGCAGCCGGTAAAGCCACTCAATCTGCAATCGACTTGCCCAGCCGGGTGCACGTTGTTTCAGACCTGACCAGACATCAAAGCTGCCACCGACTCCCATCCAGAGACCAGGGAGCCGATCACGCATTCTCTGGATCCAGATCTCCTGGAGGGGCACTCCAAGAGCAACAAGCACCAGATCCGGGCTGAGTCGCCGCAACCTCGCTTCAAGCTCCGGCCAGACACCGGCATCCTGATATCCGTGTTCCACGAACACCAGCTGCAGAGCTGGACTCTGCTGAGCAAGGCGATCAGACAATCTTTCCATCACTTCCGGAGACGCCCCGACCAGTGCCACGCGCCAGCCATGGGCTTCCGCGTATTTGAGCAAAGACCAGGCCAGCTCGATTCCTGGACTGCGTTGCACCTTGATGCCCTGGCGAGCGAGGGCCCAGACCACTCCCGCTCCATCCGGGACCACCAGATCGGCGGCTCGGATCACAGCACCCAGATCAGCGTTGCGGCGGGCCAGCATCGTCATTTCTGCATTCAGGGTGACGAACTGACCTCCAGCCTCGGCATGCAGGCCGATCGCCGCGGCCGTCACATCCCTGCAGGCATCAACGGGTACACCGAGAACGTGGCAACGACGTTGATCGCGCGGACCCGTTGTCAGTGCTTCCATCCGCGTGTCCGCTGCGCGAGAGAATCTAGATCCGGTCGCGTAAGACACCATGGTTCTGTCGCATCCGACCCGTGAAGAGGATCAACTCCGGGCGCAGCGACTGATTCAGCTCGACCACTCCATCGAGCGGGTGGTGCTGCAACGACAGAACCCAGTCAGTGGTCTGCTGCCTGCCAGCACGGCCCACACCGTGCATGGCAATTACGGTGATGCCTGGGTCCGCGACTGCATCTATTCAATCCAGTGCGTCTGGGGTCTGGCCATCGCACACCGACGCCAGCAAGGAGCCTGTCAACGCTGCTGGGAGCTCGAACAACGCGTCGTCGACCTGATGCGCGGATTGCTGAACGCCATGATGCGTCAGGCGGAAAAAGTGGAGCGGTTCAAAAGCAGCATCGATCCACTGGATGCCCTGCATGCGAAGTACGACAGTGCCAGCGGAGCACCGGTGGTTCCGGATGATGGATGGGGGCATCTGCAGCTGGATGCCACATCACTGTTTCTGTTGCAGCTCGCCCAACTGAGCTGCAGCGGCCTGGCCGTTGTCCATAACCGCCACGAAGCATCTTTCATCCAGAACCTGGTGTATTACGTGGCCAGGGCCTACCGGGTTGCCGATTACGGCATCTGGGAACGGGGTGACAAGGGCAATCACGGACTGCCGGAACGCAACGCCAGTTCGATCGGAATGGCCAAGGCCGCGCTGGAAGCACTGGACGGGATCGACCTGTTCGCTTCCCACGGAAACGGAAGCATGCAGGTGCTGATCCCACACGGTGCGGTGGTGCGTCTGAGGCGAGCCCTGACAGGGCTGCTGCCGCGTGAGTCAGCGAGCAAGGAGGTTGACAGCGCCTGCCTCTCGGTGATCGGCTATCCAGCCTGGGCGGTGGAGGATCGGGCGCTGGTGGAGCGCACCACGAGGCGGATCCGACGCGAACTGGGAGGTCCATATGGCTACAAGCGCTTTCGCAGGGATGGGCATCAGACGGTGGTGGAAGACATCACCCGGCTGCACTACGAGCGAGAAGAGCTGGCCACCTTTGATGGCATCGAATCGGAGTGGCCGCTGTTCCTCGCCTACGAACTGGTCACCGCCTGTTTCGAGCAGCGCTGGGACGAGGCCAAACTGTGGCGCGAACGTCTGCAGGCACTGCAGGTGGAATGCGATGGAGAACGACTGTTCCCGGAGCTTTACCTCGTGCCCGCTGAACAGCTGGAACTGGAACGGCGTGCGCCCGGGAGTCAGCGGCGCGTCGCCAACGACAACGTGCCGTTGCTCTGGACCCAGAGCCTGGCCTGGATTGGAGAGATGCTCCTGGATGGACTGATCACAGCCGAGGATCTTGACCCCTGCGGCCGGCGACTGCCCGCCAGGCTGGGAAGCGACACGGTGCTGGTGTCGCTGGTCCCGGAGAATGACGCTGTGGCGCGACAGCTGAGGGACCTGGGGTTGCCTGTAAGCGATCCCGCATCCGAGGACCTGCCGGTGCTGGCGTCAGAAGAGCTGCGAGAACGGCTGACGAACGTTGGTGCCGACATCGCCCTCGGTCTCAGCGGCCATCCACCACTACGCCCGGAGACAGCAGTCACCGCTCGCCTCTATAGCCAGGGCGGACAGAACCTGGCATTTCTGCCTGCAGTGCTGGAGGAGGGCACGTTCTTTCTCAGCCATGACCCAAGGCAGCTGGTCGAAAGCATCGTCAACGAGCTGCACCTGCTGCAACGCCATTGGCAGGGCCAGGGAGCACCCCTGCTGCTGATTCCCGTGCAGGCCGCTCTGCTGGAAAGAAATGAAACGCTTCTGCTGGACCTCACCCAACGCCTGCAGAGCGGCAGCATTGAGGGCGTTGGGGTGGATTTTGCTGATCTGGGAGCCCTGGCCAGCAAAGCCCAGTGGTTAATGCTCCCGGACGAAAGCAAAAACACCAAACAGCCAGACGACGGACAACAGGCAGCTGAACTGCTGCAGGCCTCCACCGATCTGAGCGACCTCACCGCAGCCCAGGAGCAGGAACTGGATGACATTCCATTGGAAGAGCTGCGCCAGAGGCTGTGGAGCAGTCATTCACTGCGGGAACAGGCGGAAGTGCTGGAACTGTTGACGCAACGACTGGGTCAGCAGGCCATCCTCAGCGGACCCAAAGGCACTCCTGTTGAGCTGTCCACACTGCTGGAGGAGATCTACCGCCGCGGCCTCAGCCAGGAGGACTGGAACGTGGCCAGGCGCTGTGCCGGTGCGATGGGTCTGATCCATCCTCAGCTTGAGGATGCTCTGACAGACCTGCTGAGCCGCCAGAAGCAGGTGGTGATCGGACGTAATTACAGCAGCGACTCACGACTGACCAGTCCTGTCTCAAGCCAGTCGATCGCCACCCTGATCGACCGCACGTGCGGCAATGACGGACGCGAACGGATGCTCCAGCAGGAGTTGTTGCTGGCTTTGGACGGAATCGCCAGGCGTGAACCGAGCATGATCAGAGGCTCTCTGACCTTCCAGCTCGGCCAGCTGCTGCTGTTGCTGACCTCAGAACTGGCCGCTGAACAACAGTGCAGCCAGGACGAAGCCTTCGAAGCCCTCTGCGACGAGCCTCCTCACCGCATCACCCTGCGCCTGCGCAGGGTGCTGGCCGACGTCGACCATGCCAGAGCCGCCCTGCAGCGTCGTGAACTGTTGCACCTGAGCGGCAAGGTGCAGTGGAACATCCCCGAACCCCTGGATCAAAGCCCCAGCGGCAGCGACTGGCTGCAGCACCGGATCCGGCTTGGCTCCCTGCAGCAGGTGCCCAGGGAGTTCTATGCCGGTGTCTGGTCGCTGCTCCACCACTGCCGTGGGCTGGTGATCGGCGACAAGCTGGAGCGCAGAAACCGACTGACCAGCGCTCTGCTTCTGGAGAAAACTCCTGGGGAACGCAATTTCGCCATTCAGGTGGAGCATCTGCTCAGTCGCATTGGGGCTCCGGAATACCGGCAGCTCTGCACTGAAAGCCTGCTGTCACTGATGGCCTTTGCAACGGCCAATCCCCACATACGGTTCGACGATGACATCGCCCTCGATGTGGTGATCGGCCACGCCGTGAGAGTCGGATGGAAAAATCGCCATCCGGAACAGAACACAGCTGACTACTCCCAGCACAAAGCTGCGGCATGGGCTCAGTACTACCGGGCGTCCCCAGCTGAATGCCGAAAATGGCAGATTGAGGCCCTGCGGGAGCTCGCGGAGCAAGAAGGGCTGCACTGATCCGGCTCAGATGGGCGACTCGATCGGGACTCCAACTCCAGGCTGGTCAACGGCCTGCTCGATCAGATCAGCGAGCCGCAGGGCTCTCGACGCCTGCTGACCATCCACGGCAGGTGTCTCGCGACCTCTCACGCACTGCAAGAAATGTTCGAGCTCGGCATAGAGGGGCTCGATCGAGGTGGTGCTCACCTCCTCAATGAAGCCATCGTTGCGGTATAGCAGCTCTCCATGATCCGCGGAGTACCACTCGTGGGCCCGGCGATGAATGTGCAGGTTGTGATTGAGAAAGTCGGTTTCAACAAGGCTGGCCCGGCAATGCGCACTGAGCGTCCGGATTTTGCGGTGACTCATCTTGCTGGCCGTGAGACTGGCCACCACACCGTTTTCAAAACCGAGTGTGGCGTTGACGTAATCGATCGGACCCGCCGCGCTGCGACCGCCCGCCGCCGCAAGTTGCACCACTGAGGAACTGGCCAGCTCGAGCACCAGATCCAGATCGTGAATCATCAGATCAAGCACCACTGACACATCGTTGGCCCGATCGGCGTGTGGACTGTGACGACGGGCTTCAAGGACCACCACCTCTTCATTGGCCACCACCTTGGTGAGCTCGCGGAACGCAGGGTTGAAACGCTCGATATGACCAACCTGAAGCAACCGGCCCGCTCGGTTGGCGACATCAATCAGGGCCGCGGCCTCCTCCTGGCTTGCGGCGATCGGCTTCTCGATCAGAACGTGTGAACCAGCCTCAAGACAAGCCAGCCCGACGGAGTGATGAAGCAAAGTCGGCACTGCGATGCAGACCGCCTCGACCTCGTTGAGCATGGCGCGGTAATCGGAAAACCAGCGACAGCCGAACTGCTCCGTGGCCAG
Organism: Cyanobium sp. ARS6; assembly: GCA_002687115.1. Classification (GTDB taxonomy): domain Bacteria; phylum Cyanobacteriota; class Cyanobacteriia; order PCC-6307; family Cyanobiaceae; genus Synechococcus_C. Next base: position 7,305 of record NYZI01000075.1, on the reverse strand, counting down.
TGCCCCGCGCTGAGCATCCGGGTCCGCAACGCCGACCAGATCAGCATCCTTGAGAAGACTGAGCACGCGCGCGTGATGCCAGCCCATGTTGCCGATCCCGATCACGCCGACCTTCACCGGAACCATGGCGTCGGTCATCAGTGGGACTGCGCGAACCGGCTGATTATCGGTGATCAGTGCGATGGTGAGCGAATTACACCGATCCCTGTTCCGGATTTTCGGGATCGATCGGCGAATCAGGCTTTTCGATCTGAACCAGAAGCACCCGCACAATGCGTGGACCGGCCATGGCGACGATCTCGAACTGGATGTTGAGGTGGCGCAATGCCTCCCCGGGCGAAGGGATGTGCTGGAGCCGTTCCAGCAGAAATCCGGCCAGGGTGTGATGGTCGCTGGCTTCCGGCAGATCCAGCTGCAGCTGACGATTCAGCTCGACAATCTCCAGATCACCGGCTACGAGCCATGTTCCCGGCTGATCCTCCATGGGCACCAGATCCGGCTCATCCGTTTCATCGCCAGGCTCGTCGCCAACGATCTCTCCAGTGAGGTCTGCTGCGGTGACGAGACCCTCCGTTCCACCATGTTCATCGACCACCAACAACAGGGGGTTCCCTGAGCGAATGATGGCCAGCAGGTCGGCGAGATTACTGGTCTCCAGCACTGTCTGCGCCGGCATCAGGTAAGGCTCAAGCCAGGAGTCCTCGCGCAGCTCTCCCCGCGCGATGGGCTCGGCGAGACGGCGCAGATCAAGCACTCCCCGCACATCATCCAGCGACTGACCAATGACGGGAAAACGGGCATGGCGGGTACGGTGAACAGCTTCCATCAACTCAGCGAACCGGACTTCCACAGGAAGGGTGACCATTCCGGATCGCGGCACCATCACCTCACGCACCTGGGTGTCGCGCAGAGCGAACACACCCTCGAGAATGTTGCGTTCGTCGGGTCTCAGACCGGTCACAGCGCCACTCTCGATCAAGGTCTCCAGCTCGCCGGCCGTGAGAGCGGGAACCGGCGCATCCCAGCGCTGGGTCACCCCTGCCAACCGCAGCAACAACGAAGCCAGGCTGTCGAGGCCCGAGAGAAGGGGACTCAGCACCCGGATCGCCCCCTCAAGCACAGGACCAAGCTGCAGGGCAGCGAACTCGGGACGGCTGAGCACCCAGGCACGTGGCAGCAGCCCGGCAATCAGGGTGGCCATCACAACCAGCAGCAGGAACCAGGCGAGATCCCACCAGCGACCTGCAGGCATCTCCAGAGGCCACCAACGCTGACCAAAGCCACGACCAATCCAGCCCAGTGCCACGAGCGACAGAGAGGCTCCGAACTGTGTCATCAGCAACGCCATGCGCAGATGCCGCTGCAGTCGCTGCACCGACTGCGCACCCGGACGGCCCTCCTCACTGAGTGCCTGAACCTGACTGGGTCTCAGCCGCAGAAGCGCCACCTCAGCAGCTGAAAACAGAGCCGGAAGAACCAGCAGTGCGATCAGCAGCAGGGTGCGCATTGGAACAGAACAATGGGGGTCGCGGGGATCGAACCCGCCTTAGGCGAATTATGAGTTCGCTGCATTCACCAGATTGCTAGACCCCCTGGCACCGTGGATTTACCACAGAGCACGCACCGGCGAAAAGACTTCTACGTGCTGAGGTTCGACAGGACCAGTAGACGTAACATCCTCGGCAAGGCTGCCACTGAAGCCGTTTGGGATGTCAACCGTGCGCCATGGAATCGGATCACTTTGATCCTTAAGCAGCATTGAGTAGGTGTTCTCAACAGCTGTTCCGTCCCAGATGATCGTCTGATCAGGAAAACCGAATCCCATGAAGCGATTTCCCTGCGGACCAGCAACGGCTATCCCCAGCAGATCCGTGACCTGATGCAGGAGATCCACACCGCTGGCGTAGGGAGCAGTCCAGCTGTAAAAACGCTCTTCCATCAAGGCTTCGGTGGTCTGCACCGGACTGCAACGGGTCACCTCAACCGGTTCTGCTGACTTGACAGTGTCGGAGAGCAGTACTGCCGGAGCCTCCAACGTTGTGGAGCAGACCACGGGTCGAGCCACTGCAGCGGCCTGAAACGAACTCAATGAAAGAGCCAGCAGCAGGGTTCTGAATCGAAACCCGTCCAAGGGAAAAGGCACCACTGCGCGCAAACTAGGCAGAAGATCCGTGAAGCACCAGCCCCCATGCCTGTTCATTCAGACTCCTCCAGGGATCGTCAGGTCCTGCTGGACCGACTGGCCAGGGAGGCCTACAGGACCGGGCAGTTCACCCTGGCGTCGGGTCTCACCAGCGAGCACTACGTGAACTGCAAACCGGTGGCCCTCAGTGGCAGTGGTCTGGCGCTGCTGGGCCCAGCCATGCTGGCCATGGTGGAAAAGGAGGCTTCGGCCGTCGGCGGGCTCACGCTTGGAGCAGATCCGCTGGTCAGTGGGGTGGCCATGGCGGCAGCACAGCAGGGGCGTGATCTGAATGCGCTGATTGTGCGCAAACAGGCCAAAGGCCATGGCACCGGTGCCTGGCTGGAGGGCCCGCTGCCTGAGGCCGGTGCACTGGTGACGGTGCTGGAGGACGTCGTTTCGACCGGTGGATCCTCCATCCAGGCAGTCAACCAGCTCAAAAAAGCCGGTTACACCGTTCAACGCGTGATCACGATTGTGGATCGAGAGCAAGGTGGCCGCGAAGCCATGGATGAAGCAGGCCTGGAATTGGTCAGCCTGTTTCGACTGAACGAGGTGGCGGCCCGGGCCAGGGAGCTGGATCAGTGATGACAGACAGTCACAAATCGACAGAGCTGCTCTGGGATTGGCAGTTTCCTCTCATCCGTCTTGAGGGCAGTGGAGCCAGCAGCTTCCTACATGGACAGACAAGCGCCAGGGTGAATGGGTGCGCCAACGGCGAGCTGATCCAGAGCTGTTGGCTCAATGCCACAGGCCGCGTGCAGGCTCTGCTTGAAATTCGCCTGGATTCAGCCGGCGCAGATGTGCTCGTGCTCAACGGAACGATCGAACAGGTTGCAAGCGGGTTTGATCGGGTGATTTTTCCTGCTGATCAGGTTCGGCTCGCAGAACAACGCCGGCAGCGCCGGATGCAACGTCTTCAGGCTGGCAAGGCACCCGACCCGAACCAGGTGATCTGGCTGAATGAAGACAGCGAGCCCTCCGGATCCTGGGCAGGCCTCTCGCCCTGCAATGCCTCAGAGCTGGACCGTTGGCGCAACAGCCACGGCTGGCCCCTTAGAGAGCAGGAACTCACGGGTGACACCAATCCCTTCGAACTGGGTCTGGCGAATTGGGTCGAACTGAACAAGGGCTGTTACCTCGGCCAGGAAACCGTGGCCAAGCTGGCCTCCCGTGGTGGCTTGAAACAGCAGCTGCGCTGCTGGGAAAACACTTCCAACGAGGGCAACGGCCTGAAAAGTGGTGATCAACTGAGTCTCGACGACTCACGCGCAGGGATCATCACCAGCGTGTCCACAGACAACGCAACGGGGAAGAGTTTCGGACTCGCACTGGTCAGACGTCAGGCACTCGACGCTGAAACATTGCAGGCGGGGAACAGCGGAGTGGAGGTCTCCATCTGGCGCCCCAGTGCCTTCTGCGACCCACCCACGCGCGCCTGAGAGCGGTTGTCTTCCGCCAGCATCCATGCAGCCACGGTCCAGGTAGCCAGGCCGTCATCACGGTTGTAGGCAAAGATCCAGCGCAAAGCCTGATCATGCCCACGGTCCCGCGGGCCGGTGCCACGCCACTGCCTCCACCAGAGCAGAGCCCGCGCACCATCCACACCAGCCTGACTCCAGCCGAATCCAAGCCAATCGGCCACGGTCTTCAACCCGTAACTGTTGAGAGGAAGTCGCCAGTGACTGCGCACCCGGGCATGCACATCCACCAGACGACAGCGCAGAGCATGCCGCTCCACATCACTGACGCCCTGACGTTTTGCCATCTTGCGGAGGGCCAGTGACTCTGTTTCGCCGTAATGCAGAACGGGCCAGCCCTCATAACGCTTCAGAAATCGCTTGATTCGCTTCCAGCAACGGGCTTCTCCCTGTTCCTGCAACATCAGCAGAGGGTGATAGGTGGCCCGCTGGGGATCCCAGCGGCCGTCGGAGTCCCGAGGCAAACAGACAAACCCGTGCAGAAAGTCATCACGGGCATCAGGATCTGATTCAATGTCGTAAAGCAGAACTCCCGGGGCATTGATCAATTCCGGCAGTGCAGCGGAGTCGGTCAGAGCCTCCGCCTGCCCATTGCGCTGAGCCCGGGCCTGGGCCACAAGTGGAGCCGCCACCGCACCATGCTGATCTCCAAATTGCTGCAGCTGCTCTGCCAGACGTTCCGGATCAGCATCCGCAAGTGCATTCAGGCCATCGATTCCCAGCTCGAGCAGCATCTCCCGGCGCTTGGCACCGATGCCACTGACCTCACTGAGATGCCCAACACGACGGGCCTCGGCGTTGCAGACACCACGCCAGCTGCAAAGCGAACATTTACGCCGGTCAGACGCGAGCGGAGGCGGATCAGTTCTTTCAAGATCAATCGCCAGCCTGCGCAATGCCTCATCCAGCTGGCGCTGCAGGTTCTCCCCCAGAGACACCTTGTCCTTCTCGAGGTAGCGGCCAGCTCCGGACAGAGCCAGACCATCGGTCACCGGTGCCTGCTGCACTCCTGCGAGCAGACGAGCTGACAACGCCAGCTGCAGTCGGTGCTCCCTCGTGAGTCGTCGTCCCTGTCTGGCCAGCACAGGTCGGTAGAGGTAATCGCCCCAGCGACTGCGACCGGGCTGACGCTGCAGCAGGGCGGGATGCGCCTCAATGCTTTGACCTTCTTCAGTTCGTCCGCGCAGCCTCAATCCCACCACTCCGGCTTCCCCACGCTCACAGGCGGCGAGCCCGTGTCCAGGTTTGTGCGGCAGCAGCGCGACGAAACTGCGCTGCTGATCGTCCAGCTGCAGAGTGCGATGGGCGGTGTAGATCCTCTTGCCCTGATCACCATGGCGATCAAGCCATGCCCTGCGGCGACAGCGCGTCCAGCTGCGCAGCAGTCGGTCTGTGAGCGGCTTGTCAGCGGAAGGGGTGTCACCCATATCCCGAGGTTAAGGCGGCAGACTGCTAAATCCAGAAGGACTACAGGCATGCCATGGCGTCGGCCCCCCTCCCTCTGAGCGCAGCTCCGATCCGTTTTGGCACCGATGGATGGCGGGGGATCCTTGGGGTGGACATCACTGTGGAGCGACTGCTGCCGGTGGCCGCGGCAGCAGCACAGGAACTTGCCCATCAGGCACCTGAACAGCTCAACAGCACAACAGTGGTGATCGGCTACGACCGCCGGTTTCTGGCACCGGAGCTGGCTGAAGCGATCGCCTCCTCAGTCCGCGGAGTCGGTTTGGAACCACTGCTCACAAGCACACCCGTTCCCACGCCGGCATGCAGCTGGACAGTGGTGCAGCGCCAGGCGCTTGGAGCCCTCGTGATCACCGCCAGTCACAACCCTCCGGAGTGGCTGGGTCTGAAGATCAAGGGGCCGTTCGGCGGGTCGGTGGACGGGACTTTTACAGCTGCGGTGGAGCAGCGACTGGCCGCGGGCGGCGTGAGCGTGCCGATGACGGGTGAGCTGCAACGCTTCGATGCACGCAGCGAACATCTTGAAGGTCTGCGAACCAAGCTGAATCTGAGTGCCATCACCTCCGGGCTGAGGGCGATGGGTCTGCGGGTGATCGTGGACCCGATGCATGGCTCAGCGGCAGGCTGTGTCTCTGATCTGCTTGGCTCCGATGCTGCGGACCTCGTGTCCGAGATCCGCAGCCAGCGTGATCCTCTGTTCGGAGGGTGTTCCCCGGAACCGCTCGCCTCACACCTGCACGATCTGATTGCCGCGGTTCAGGCCTCGAGTCGCAATGGGCAGCCGGCCGTTGGCCTTGTCTTCGACGGTGACGGCGACCGGATTGCAGCGGTGGATGAACACGGTTGTTTCTGCAGCACTCAGCAACTGATGCCTCTGCTGATCGATCACCTGGCCGGAGCAAGGCAGCTGCCTGGAAGCGTGGTCAAGACCGTCAGTGGTTCCGACCTGATGCGCCTCGTGGCCGAAGACCTGGGACGTGAGGTGCTGGAACTTCCCGTTGGCTTCAAATACATCGCAGCCGAGATGCTGACGGGTGAAGTGCTGATCGGCGGTGAGGAGTCTGGAGGCGTCGGCTTCGGGATGCACCTGCCTGAACGCGACGCATTGTTCGCAGCCATGCTCGTGCTAGAGGCACTCGTTCAGGGCGGCATGCCGCTGGGTGCACGCATGGATGCTCTGCGTGGGCGATGCGGAGGCACGAGTCATTACGACCGGCTTGATCTGCGCCTTGCCGATATGGAGTCACGCCGGCGCCTGGAGCATCTTCTGGCAACCCAGCCTCCGGAGGAAGTGGCAGGACAGACCGTTTATGAGGTGATCACGACAGACGGTGTGAAGCTGAGGCTTGGCCCCAGTCACTGGTTGATGTTGCGCTTTTCCGGAACCGAACCCTTGCTGCGGTTGTACTGCGAAGCACCCGACAAAGATCGTGTAGCGGCCGTGCTCGCCTGGGCCCGCGGCTTTGCCGAGAGCGCCTGAGCATGACCAACCAGACACTGGTGATTGCCAGCAGCAACCCTGGCAAGGTGCGGGAGTTCGAAGGGCTTCTGAATGAACTTGCGCTCACGGTGAAAGCCCAGCCCGATGGACTGGAGGTTGAGGAAACCGGCAGCACGTTCAGCGCCAACGCCCGAATCAAAGCGCTTGCCGTTGCGGCAGATACCGGAGAGTGGGCACTCGCCGACGACTCCGGCCTGAGCGTGGATGCTCTGGACGGAGCTCCAGGTGTTCACTCCGCCCGCTACGCCCCGAGCGATCCGGAACGCATTGCCCGACTGTTGAAGGCACTCGAGTTCGAGGACGATCGCAGGGCCCGTTTCTGCGCTGCGCTTTGTGTGGCGGCACCGGACGGCACCGTGCTGCTCGAGGTGGAGGGCCAGTGCAAGGGATGGATCACCCGATCACCACGGGGAGATCAGGGCTTCGGGTATGACCCGATTTTTGAAGTGGAAGGCACGCTGAAAACCTTTGCCGAAATGTCTCTTCAGGAGAAAAAATCCCACGGTCATCGCGGTCGCGCTTTCACATTGCTGGAGCCACGCCTGCAACAACTGCTGTCTCAGCAGTGAGACCCGCGAATGCACTGATTGTGACGAGGTGCTGACAAACAGGTCCTGTACGGTGTGATCTGTCGCTGACGAGGTCGATGGCCATCGCCATGACCACCGGTTACAGCG
>NYZI01000074.1 GCA_002687115.1 Cyanobium sp. ARS6 | reverse complement strand
GCCCAGGCCTGGGCCGATGCCGATCGCCTCTACTGGGTGCATGACCCGCTCGATGGGGCCGTGCCCGCCGAGACCCTGCTGGATCCGGCCTACATCCGGGGCCGTGCTGCACAGATGCTGGCCATGCCGGCAGAGGAACCCACGCCCGGGCTGCCTGCGGGGATCGATCGCTTCCCGCACGGACGGCCAAAGAAGGGACGCGAACAGGGCACCACCCAGGTGACGATCGTGGACGGACTCGGCAACCTCGCCAGCTACACCTCCTCGGTGGAGACGGTGTTCGGCAGTCGGCACCTGGTGGCCGGCATGGTGCTGAACAATCAGCTCACCGACTTCGCCTTTGCGCCATCAGCCGGAGGCAAGGCTGTGGCCAACCGCCGTCTGCCAGGGCGCCGGCCGATGTCGTCGATGGCGCCCACGCTGGTGTTCCGCAACGGCCAGCCGGTACTGGCACTCGGCAGCCCCGGCGGCCGCAGCATTCCTCATCTGCTCAGCCGGGTGCTGCTCGCCTCACTGATCTGGAGGGAACCGCCGGAGCGGGCGGTGGGCTTGCCCCACCTCTCCAGCCGCGGCCGCAGGCTGGCGCTGGAGCAGGACCCACCGCTTGCCTGGCCGCTGCCACTCGATCAGCTCAGGCAGGGAGCTGAGAGTGTGCGCCTGCAACGCATCGGCAGCGGCACCGCTCTGGTGCAGAGGATCAACGGCCGCTGGCGGGGCGCCGCCGACCCGCGCCGGGAGGGAACGGCTGTGGCTCTTCCCTGAGCCCGGAGCAGACGCCTAGTTCATCAGCCAGGGCCAGTCGATGCCGAGCGTGTCCAGCGGATTCATCACCAGCCTGTTGAGCGCACGCCCCAGCAGCACCTGCGGTTCATCGGCCCGGATCGGAAGCACGGGATGCTGACGGCTGCGCGGCACACCATCGCCGCGCACGATGCCTCGCCGCAGCAGCGAGTTGCCCGCCTCCAGGCCGCACACGTAGGCGCGTTCCTGGCACAACCCCTTGGCGCCATGTTCCCTCGCGCCCATCCGAACCCAGTCGCCGGCACAGACCACCGGCGCCAAGGAGGTTTCCAGCGGCGGGCGCTTGCTGAAGCTCCCCGGCGAGAACAGCGACACCGATCCCGGATAACGGCGCACCTCCTGATCCACCACCCGAGCTTCAGCAAAGGCCGGCTGAGCCATCGGCAACAGATCCTGCATCAGGCAGTTGACGATGCCCTGATCGCTGAGCTCGGCGATCGCCGTGGCGTTATAGAAGTCGCTGGCCACCACCGAACCCTGCACCGGCTGCCCACCCCAGAGCTCCGATTCGGACTCCTTCTGCAGCTGATCGAGCATGAAGAAGGTGGCGCCGGACCCCTGCAGCGCACTGAAACGCGAGAACACATTGGCGGGATCGGCAACCGCCACGTAGCGATCAAGCCATAACCGCACCGACACCACATCAATCGTTCCGAGCGTGCCGGCCTGCACCAGCTCCGGTGCCAGCACGCCGCACTCGCGCGACTGCGCCATCAGGGCCGCCATGCCCTTTGCACCCACCGCAAGCACCACCGCATCCACGTCATCAAGCACGGCACTGCCGCCCGTCATCACGTTGCGGGTCTCCAGCGAGCGGATGCTGCTTCCGTCGACTGACACATTCAGCCTGGTGGCCAGGGTGCCGCCCAGCACCGTGAGCTGATGGCGCACGCGCAGGCGCTCACTGAGCGGTGCGATCAGCTGTTCAGCGATGCTCCTGCTGCGGATCCAGCGCACATCGAAGGAATCCTGATGGGCCAGGGCGTAGTAGTAGAGCAGTTCCATGGTCACCGCCGCCGACAGCTCCTCCGGCGGCTTGAACAGTCCCACCAGCAGGGTGGGCCGCAGGAAGTCGTCGATCATGCGGTCACTGATCCGCAGCTGTTTGAACAGCGTCAGCGCATTGATGGCGTCGTAGTTCCGGTACACCGCATCACTGCGGTTGAGATCGAGCATGGCGTAGAGCAACCCGGCGATGCTGAGCCGATCCGGCACCGGCAGACGCCTGAAGTTCTTCACCGTGGCCAGCACCTGACCCACCGGACTGGGAAGCTGCGGCGCATCGCCGAACACCGGCGCTGTGGCCTCCAGCCCATCCGGCGACCAGAAGGCACTGGTGGTGAAGTCGGTGTAGATCGAACCCACACCGAGCTCGTCGGTGAGCGCATTGATGTTGGGGTAGTCCTTCCAGAAGCCTCGGGTGCCGGCTTCAAACGGTTTGCCGCTCTCGGTGGTGATCGGCTCACTGCCGCTGGGATCGGCCATCCCGTCGATCAGGGTGACGCGCACCCCGGCTTCGCAGAGGGCCTTGGCCGCACCCCAGCCTCCCCAGCCGGCGCCCACCACCACCACATGCGATTGCTGCTGCTTCGCTGAAGAACCCGTCTCGACCATGGCGCTGCTGTGCGTGGACACAAGCTAGGGAGATCGGCCGGGTGTTCAGGCAGGCCATCAGCGGCAGGTGCTGCTGGCGATCAACTGCTCCGACAGCCGCCACAGCTCCTCGGCCTTGGTCAGATCGGCGCCCTCGGCACTGGTGTCGGTCGACTCCAGCCGATGTCCACCGAAGCTCACAACCTTGTTGGTGTAGTAGCTGAAGCCCGGTGGTATCTGCGGATCAGTCACCAGCTGCGCCAGCAGCCGGCCGGCATTCGCGGGGGATTCGGTGATCCGCAGCAGATCGCGGGCCACAAAGGCGAACGCTCCCATGCCCAGCGGATTGCTGCGTTTGTTGTACCGGAAGAAACCGCCGTTGTTGCGGGTGATCACCAGGCCGGGGCTCCAGGCGATCACGGGCATCGCCGCGGCCAGCTGCCGGTCGAGCTCACGCGCCATCAGCACGTTGCAGAGCTTGCTGTCCTTGTAGGCCTTGTTGCCATCGAAACGATCACTGCCGTTGACCATCGCGAAACCGGCTCCGGCCCGCAGACCCGCGAGATCGCCCAGGTCGGCGGGCTTGCCCACCTTGCCGGCACCGCTGACGGGGTTGTGCACCTCGGAGGCGGTGATCACCAGCCGCGGGCGGGCTGATTTCAGTAGCTGCGGCAGCAGCAGGGACGCCATCAGCTGGTGGGCCAGCTGGTTCACCGCAAAGGTGAGCTCGATGCCCTGCGCCGAGAACTGAGCGGCTGATGCACCGGCGTACTGCAGACCGGCATTGAGCACCAGCGCATCCAGAACCGTGCCGCTGTCCAGCAGCTGGCTGCACACCTCGGCGACCGCAGCGAGATCGGCCAGGTCACAGATCAGGGCGCGAGCGGTTCCGGAGAGCTGGCTGAGGGTCTGATCAGCCGTGGCCTGACTGCGGCAGAGAAGCAGGAGCTGATGGCCCTGGGCGCTGAGAACCTTCGCCGCCTCAAAGCCAACGCCGGAGCTGGCGCCGGTGAGCAGCACGCAACTGGATGCAGGATCAGCCATGGAGCTTGAACACGTAGAGCTCGGCGTCACGATCGCTCACCACATAGACCCTGCCACGTTCCGGATCCACGGCAATGCCCTCGGCCTTGCGCACCCGCCTTGGTGAGCCGCCGTCGTTGAGCAGCAGATCGATGCGCTGCAGCACCTGATCACGCTCCCAGTCGTAATGGAACAGGCACTGACCCTTGTCGCTGGCGATCCAGAGGGTGTCGCGGCGACTGTCGTAACTGAGCCCTGAAAAGTCGAGCCGACGCGGACCGACCTGCGGATGGGAAAAGCCGTTGATCGAGGTGAGCAATCGCGACGACAGGATCGTTGTGCAGTCGGCATCGAGTTCGATCAGCAGCCCCGGACGACCTTCCTTGACCACATAGACATGCCGGTTGCTGCTGTTGACCGTGATCCCCTCCAGACCCTTGTTGTCCGGCTTGGGCGGGAAGTGCATCGCAACGCTGGCGTAGTTGACCATGCCGGCCAGTGGTCGATGCCACAGTTCCCGGCGACTGGCGAGATCAACGCTGATCACCGTGTTGGTCTCTTCCTGCACCGCCAGCAGCCGCTGACCGTCAACGCTGAGGGCCAGTCCCTCCATGTCCGTGACGCTCATGAAGAACGACTCCTCGATCGACACCTTTCCCTTCAGGCTCAGACGGAAGACCGCCTTGGTGTCGTCGCTGACCGTGTAAAGCGCCGTGCCGTCGGCATTGAGGCTGAGTCCCGAGGGTTCATTCAGGCCAAGGCCGGGATCAGCGATGCAGTGCCTCCTGATCAGCTCGAGGCGGAGTGGCTCCATCAGCACCCGGTTGCACTACAGAGCCGATTGTGCAGGGAGAACCCGTCGGCGTCATGCAGCCATCCGCCGGCTTTGGCAACGCAATGTGAACGCTAATGAGAATCACTTGCTCCAAGCAGAAGTCCCATGCTTTGTTGAGAGTGAATCTCAGATGCAAAGCCAATGCTTCGGCTGTTCGGCGATCGTCAATCCCTGCTTGAGGCGCTGATGCAGGACTGGGCTGAGGCCCAGCTGCAGCTGCCGAGCACTAGCGATATCCCCCAGCGCCTGCGGATCCAGCGCAGACCGGAGCGCTCCTCCAACAACTGAGCGCACCCGAAGAATTCCCGAAGTTGCTCAATTCCTTCTCCAGCCTCTCTAAGGTCTGATCATCAGGAATTCGTTCTTCAGGAGGAATTGCGCGATGTCTGATGGCAAGCACAAGTTCGAGGAGTATGAGCTCCCTTACGGCACCAACGAAAAGCACGCATCCGATGAGTTCGATCCGAAAAAGGATGCGGGTGTGAACAACCCCGACAGTCGCCACCGCGACAAGGTGCTCGACGAGATCTGCGACACCCACCCCGGCTCACCGATGTGCAAGGTCTTCGACGAGTGAAGTCCTGAGCGTCAACTGAACATGCTGCTCAACCCCCACCGGCGCGTGGGGGTTTTTTGATGCGCGGAACTCCTGCGGCCGTCCTCAGCTGTCGCGATCGAAAGCCTTGGCACGCACCTGACGGAAGTTGGGAGCGGCATTGGCCGTGGAGCGGCTGATCGCCAGCATCAGAGCGCCGATCAGCGCCAGATTCATCAGAAAGGGGATCGTCTCAAACGGGAAGGCGTGGAAGATCAGGGTGGTGGGAACCAGGAAGACGAGCAGCAGCGACGCCCCCAGAATCGTGTCACCGCCGAACACCAGCAGAACCGAGCCCACGATCAGCACCAGGATCGCTGCGAGCAGAAGCAGATTCGCCAACGGTTCAGGGATTCCCTTGGAGGCGATGCGCGCGGCGTTGCCTGCGAAATCAGTGATCTTGCCGGGGGCCGCATTCACGAACACGGCCGCAAGAAAAACACGGCCCAGGAAGTCAACAATCCTGTTGGGCGTGATGGGGGTACTCATAACGATCAAGCGGTGTCAGGCGCCGTTTTGGTAGTGGTTGGAACAATAGTGACCAATTCCGGTGCGGCCATGCGAGCTCCTGTTCTGTCGCTGATCAGTTGTGCCGGCCTGCTGCTGCCGGGCCCAGCGGCGCTGGCACACGGGAATCACGCGGCGCAGACCGTGACACCCGCCCGCGAACAGCGCGCAGCTCCGCCGGACGCACCGTCGATCACCAGCAGAGTGAGCGTGGAATCGCTGGGCAGCCTGGATCTCTCCAGGGAATTCACGGCACTGCAAGGTCGGGTGTTGCGCAGCCGACGCATCACGATCGCCCCCGGGGGATCGGTGGCCTGGCATCAGCATCAGCAACGCCCAGGTGTGGCCTATCTGATCAGCGGATCCCTGATCGAGATCCGCGATGACGGATCGGGACCACGCTTGATCCAGCGCAGTGCCGGAGATGCGGTCTTCGAATCCACCGGTGTGCTCCATGGCTGGAGAAACGACTCCGGCCGACCGGCCACAGCGGTGGTGATCGACCTGGTGCCGCAGACTCAGCCCTGACGGTTGCAGTCCTGACAGCCTCAGGCCGGATTCATAGGCTGAGCGCAGGCGGATCGGTGTGCATGAGCGACTACCAGGGACATGCCACCGGCTATCAGACGGCCAAGCGCCAGCCCTGGCGCACCTATCTCGAACAGCCTTCAGCGTTGGCGCTGCTTGGGGATCTCAGCGGCAGCTCGGTGCTGGATCTGGGCTGCGGCGAGGGGCACTACACGCGCCTGCTCAGGCAGCTCGGCGCCGATCAGGTGCTGGGGGTCGACCTCTCCTCCGACATGGTTGAGCTGGCCCGGGCCCAGGAGAAGAGCCATCCGCTCGGCATCGACTACCGGGTCTGCGACGCCGCTGAGCTGAAGCTGCAGACCACGTTTGACCTGGTGTTCGCCGGCTACCTGTTCAACCATGCCCGCAACCGCGAAGAGCTGCGGGCCCAGTTCAGCACCATCTGCGACCTGCTGCGGCCTGGAGGCCGGCTGGTGGCACTCAACAACAACCCCGACGACCCTCCCTCGAACTTCGAGGCCGGCCGCCCCTACGGCTACAGCAAGAGCATCGATGGCCCTCTGGTGGAGGGTGCTGCAATCCACTACCGATTCGAGCTCGAAGACGGCGGCGTGTTCGAGCTCACCGATTACTACATCAGCCGCGAGGTGATGCAGACCCTGATGGAGGACTGCGGTCTGCAACAGGTGCACTGGCCCCAGCCGGTGCTCGCTGAGGAAGGGGTGGAGGCCAGGGGGGCCGACTACTGGACGGCGATCATGGCCACACCGCCGTTCTGCCTGATCGAAGCCACCCGGACCTGATGCACCTTCCGCATCAGCGCATCATTTGATCCATTCGGTGGTGGGCAGACCCTCCACCGAAGCCACCATCACCCACACCACGGTGGGTTTGTCGCTCTTGTTTTCCACGAAATGGGGTTCAGAGGAACCCTCGATGAAACTTTCACCGGACTTGAACACGCTGCTCACCTCGCTGCCGTCCGGCTGAACACGGGTGTTGAGCAGATCGCCGGAGTCAACACCCTGCACGTGCACCAGCATCGGAGCGGGATGGGTGTGCAGGGGGATCCTGCCGCCCACGGGAATCTCCACCCGATACAGGCGCAGCTCCGGATTGCCCTCCGGATAACGCAAGGGCGTTCCGTTGAGCGTCTGCTTACCGCTGAACACCTCCTTCACCGTCACCTCGGTGGACGCCGAGTCCGCACTGGCGGCTGCGGACTCCGCAGACTCACTGCCGCGGTTCGCACAACCCACGACGGCTGCCATCAGAACGGATGCCACAGCCAGAGCAGGGAGAACGGTTGTGCGCATGGATCAAGACTCTGATCAGACAGCTTCGACAGTGTGACCCGAAACAGATCCACAGAGCCCGTTGCCTCGAGGATCAGAGCCCTTTCAGTGAAGCAATGGCCGGATTCGATTCCTCAACGCCGTTCATGCTGCTGGCCCGCATCCATGTGAAGCCGGGCTGCGTGGACGCCTATCTCCAGCTCGCCGCAGCCACCGACGCGGCGGTATAGGCCAGCGAGCCCGGGATGCTGCATCACACCTTCGACCAGGACCCTGATGACCCCCAGGCCTTCGTCTGGTCGGAGGTCTACGCCAACGATGCGGCCTTCTCCGCCCATGCGAGCAACCCGCCGGTACAGGAGTACCTGCAGAAACATGCCGAACTGGGTGATGGCTTCAGTGTGGAGGTCTACGGCACCGTCGGCGCCGAGTGCCGCGCCCTGATGGAGTCGTTCGGGCTGCCGCTGAAGATCTACGAAAGCCGTCTGGGCTACAGCCGCGTCTGATCAGCTGAACCTGGCGACAACCAGAAAATGCGGCTC
>NYZI01000073.1 GCA_002687115.1 Cyanobium sp. ARS6 | reverse complement strand
CAGAAAAGGCCTGGGCCGCGATCCTCTCGGCCCAGAACCTGGCCCAGAAGCGACGCCATCAGCAACTGGAAACCGAGCATCTGATGCTGGCTCTCCTGGAGCAGGACGGACTGGCCAGCCGCATGCTCGAAAAAGCCGGTGTCACTCCATCGACTCTTCAGAGCAACCTGGAAGCCCATCTCCGTCAGCAACCTGCTCTGCAGTCTCCACCGGAATCCGTTTACCTGGGCACAGGGCTCAATACCCTGCTGGATCGTTCCGAATCTCTCAAGCAGGAATACGGAGACAGCTACATCTCAATCGAACACCTGCTGCTGGCTCTGGCAGAGGATTCACGCTGCGGCCAACGTCTGCTCAGTCAGGTGGGCGCCGACGCCAAAACACTGAAAACCGCCATTGATGCCGTACGCGGCAGTCAGACCGTGACCGACCAGAACCCGGAAGCAACCTACGAATCACTCGAGAAATACGGACGTGATCTCACGGCAGCTGCCAGGGACGGAAAGCTTGATCCTGTGATCGGTCGCGACGAAGAGATCCGCCGCACGATTCAGATCCTCAGCCGCAGAACCAAAAACAACCCAGTGCTGATCGGCGAACCGGGCGTCGGCAAGACCGCCATTGTGGAAGGACTTGCCCAGCGGATCGTGAACGGCGACGTTCCTCAGGCATTGCAGAATCGACAGCTCATCGCCCTCGATATGGGGGCTCTGATTGCCGGTGCCAAATATCGTGGTGAATTCGAGGAACGACTCAAAGCGGTCCTGAAGGAAGTCACCGACTCCGAAGGACAGATCGTTCTGTTCATCGACGAGATCCACACGGTTGTGGGAGCCGGCGCCACCGGCGGCGCGATGGACGCCAGCAACCTGCTCAAACCGATGCTGGCCCGGGGGGAACTGCGCTGCATCGGCGCCACAACACTCGACGAACATCGCCAGCACATCGAAAAAGATCCGGCGCTGGAGCGTCGCTTCCAGCAGGTGCTCGTGGACCAGCCCACAGTGGAGGACACCATCTCCATCCTGCGCGGACTCAAAGAGCGCTATGAGGTGCATCACGGCGTTCGCATCGCTGACAGCGCTCTGGTGGCTGCCGCTGTGCTCAGCAGTCGCTATATCGCCGACCGCTTTCTGCCTGACAAGGCCATCGATCTTGTCGATGAATCCGCAGCTCGGCTGAAGATGGAGATCACCTCCAAACCGGAGGAGATCGACGAGATTGATCGCAAGATCCTGCAGCTCGAGATGGAGAAACTCTCCCTCGGTCGCGAATCGGATGCCGCCAGCCAGGAGCGACTGGAGAGACTCGAGCGGGAACTTGCGGAGCTGTCTGAACAGCAAAGCACCCTCAACGCTCAGTGGCAGCAGGAGAAGGGAGCGATTGATGAGCTCTCCAACCTCAAGGAGGAGATCGAGCGAGTGCAGCTGCAGGTTGAGCAGGCCAAACGCAGTTATGACCTGAACAAGGCGGCGGAACTGGAGTATGGAACCCTCGCCACACTCCAGAAGCAGCTGGCTGAAAAAGAGAGCGCACTGGCTGAGCACGACGACAATGGCCAGGAGAAATCCCTGCTGCGTGAGGAGGTCACCGAAGACGACATCGCCGAAGTGATCGCCAAGTGGACCGGCATTCCCGTCGCCAAGCTCGTGCAGTCGGAAATGGCCAAGCTTCTGGGACTCGAGAACCAGCTGCACCAGAGAGTTGTGGGCCAGCAGCAGGCTGTCGCTGCCGTCGCTGATGCGATTCAGCGTTCACGCGCCGGGCTGAGTGATCCCCACAGACCGATCGCCAGCTTTCTGTTTCTCGGCCCCACCGGTGTCGGTAAAACCGAGCTCTCCAAAGCCCTGGCAGCTCAGCTTTTCGACAGCGAAGACGCGATGGTGCGCATCGACATGAGTGAATACATGGAGAAGCACACGGTCAGTCGACTGATCGGAGCTCCTCCTGGCTATGTCGGCTACGAGGCGGGCGGTCAGCTCACTGAAGCCGTGCGCCGGCGCCCCTATGCCGTGATCCTGTTCGACGAAGTGGAGAAGGCGCACCCCGACGTGTTCAATGTGATGCTGCAGATCCTGGATGACGGACGGGTCACCGACGGTCAGGGTAGGACCGTTGACTTCACCAATGCCGTGCTGATTCTCACCAGCAACATCGGCAGCCAGTCGATCCTCGATCTCGGTGGCGATGACGGGCAGCACGTTGAGATGGAACGGCGGGTGAATGAAGCCCTGCGCGGCCACTTCAGACCCGAATTCCTCAATCGACTTGATGATCAGATCATCTTCCACAGTCTGCGCAGAGACGAACTGCGCCAGATCGTGAACCTGCAGGTGGAACGGTTGCGTCAACGTCTCATGGAGCGCAAGCTCGGTCTGACCATCAGCGACAACGCCACCGGCTGGCTTGCCGATGCCGGCTATGACCCGGTCTACGGCGCCCGTCCGCTCAAGCGAGCCATCCAGCGCGAACTGGAAACACCAATCGCCAAGGCCATCCTGGCCGGACGTTACGGCGACGGCGATGACGTCACTGTGGATGTGCAGGCGGCCAGCAGCAACGACGAGCAGCTGAAACTGGTGCTGCGCTGATCACTGGTCTGGTGGTCGGTTCGCGGGATCGAACCACTCAGGCAGGGCCTCATAGCAGGCCGCGTTGGCCCGGTTCTCCCGGGCCTCGACTTTCCAGCAGCAGCTGCGACCGCCGTCACGCGCCTGCAACAGGGTGTTGGCCCAGCCCCAGACCAGCTCAGCGGTGGACTCCATTCCGACGTTGTCCATCACGCGCAGATCAAGAGCACCCTGTTCGTGCAACGCCTGCCACTGCGCCATCAACGGATCATCGGCATTGATGAGAAAGGTGTGATCGAACTGACGACTGAGCTGCGCCTCCAGAGGCCTCAGACTCGAGAAATCCACCACAAACCCACATTGATCGAGGTGGGTCGCGGCGAACCAAACGGTGAAACTGCGGCTGTAACCGTGAACGAACCGACAATGGCCTGGATGCTGCCACTGCCGGTGGCAACAGGGATAACCCTCGAAATGCTTGCTGCAGGTGTGACCGGCGGGGGGCAGAGGCATCGTGCGGATAAAAGGGACGTCACTGCGGGAGGATTCCTCCTGTCTACATCTGCAACATGCGCAGACCGATGCAGCCGCTCACCTCAGCCTTCATTGATCAGCTTCGTTTCAATGAGGCGGGCCTGATCCCCGCGATCGCGCAGGACTGGCTCGACGGTGCGGTGCTGATGGTGGCCTGGATGAACAGGAACTCCATCGAACTGACGCTCACCAGCGGGGAGGTTCATTACTGGAGCCGCTCCCGCAAGGAGCTCTGGCACAAGGGAGCCACCAGCGGGCATACCCAGAAAGTGAAGAGCATCCGCTACGACTGCGATGCGGATGTGATCCTCATCACCATTGAACAGACCGGTGATGTTGCCTGTCACACCGGAGCACGCAGCTGCTTCTACGAAGACAGTGATCACAGAGCCGCAGGAGGCCCGGAATCACTGCAGCCCCCGGCTGACGCCTGCACCGAACTGATGCGTGTGATCGAGCAGCGTCGTGATCATCCCGAGGAAGGCAGTTACACCAACAAACTGCTCAAGGGCGGCGACAACAGCATCCTCAAGAAGATCGGAGAGGAGAGCACGGAATTCGTGATGGCCTGCAAAGACGGCAAGGCGGATGACATCGCCGGCGAGGCTGCCGACATCCTGTTTCATCTGCAGGTCGCCCTGGCCCATCACGAAGTGAGCTGGCGTCAGGTGCAGGAAGTTCTTGCGGCCCGTCGCGGAGCACCGCGCAGACATTGATCAGGGGGTGCAGGGAGACTCGGAACTGATCACCACTTCATCCCCGAGCTGCACGACTTCCAGAAGATCAGTCATCACCTTGCGACCCACATTGATGCAGCCACCGGTCACCGACTGGCCCACTCTGCCGGGATCGTTGGTGCCGTGGATGGCAAAGCTGTACCAGCGGAAGGTGCCGTCGTAGGTGTTGAAGCGAAACGGCTGCGGCGTTGCAGGTACAGGGGCCAGGCTGATGTAACCGAGCCCGTACTCACCCGTCTCCCCATCACCCTTGAAGTCGATGGAGCTCATGTTGCGGAACAGATTCTTGCGGAGATAGGCCTCACTCTTCCCCGACTCATTCACCAGAGAAGGGTCCATGGCGAAGCGATCCTCGCTGAGAATTGCGTTCACGCGGAAGGTGCCCAGCGGAGTCCAGCCCTCCTCGAACGTTGAACCGGCGCAGGCGATCCCATTGCGCCCATATCCCACCTTGAATCGCAAGGTGTCGCCCTTCAGATTCAGCTGCCCCCTGCTTGCGGAAGGCTGGGCTCCATCAAGCTCGATCAGGATTCTGCCCTTGTCGGCGCCGCCTCGTCCGGAGAGAGAATCCGACGAACCACAGCCGGACACCGAAACGAGCATCAACCCCAGGAGCAGTGAACGCATCAGCCTCCCCGAGAGCAGCAAGGTCGCAATCCTCAAGGCAAGGAGTTTCACTGCCGGCAGCATGCCGGGTTTTCAGCGGCCTGTCAGAAGCTTGAAACGTGCGTCAGAAACACATCACCGGTCTGTGGCATCGGCAGGATTGAAGGGCTCACCGAACCGAGTGGGCTGATCACGCAACCAGTTCAGGGTGCGTCGGTCACTGACTGATGGAACAAGAACCGGTGAGGCTCCCTGCACAGGTGCAAGGGCATCATTGGAATCATCGCTGTGCCCCCAGAGGCCAAAAGCGTGGCCCAGCTCATGCAAGGCCGTCGCCTGAATGGCCTGTGCTCTCAGTTCAGGCGACACCAATACGGTCACACCAGGCTCCATTCGCCAGATGTCTTCACGACGAACTTCGAGCAGTTGCAGCACGGCGCGACCATTGCTGGCCCGCCAGCCTCCTGCCAGCTGACGCCTCGGCGGCCGGCGACGTTCCACCCGGATGTGAGCCCGTTTCGGATCATCGACAAGTGTGATGGGCAACAGGGGTATCCACTGATTCAGAGCGGCGTCGACGGCATTCAGCCAGCGGCGCTCCCAGCGATCCACCTCCTCACCAGCGGCGGGTTCGATCCACACACACCAGCGAGAGAGGGACGGAACCCCGAAATCCGTGGTCGCAAGGCGCGCCCCGTATCCAGGAGCTTGTTGAGCAGCCGCGGCCGTGAGGGGCTGGCCCTCCAGTTTGCGAACCTGCTGAACCGGTGGACAGGGGTCATCAAGCATCGGACTCTTTTCTCAGGCAGCGGAAAGACCAACGCCCCTGGCCATCAGTGTGGCGAGCATCGGAACCAGGGCAAATCCCACCAGCTCCACATTGATGATCCAGCCCAGACGGGTTGCCAGCTTCTGGCCCACTTCGGGCAACTCACCCTTCCGCAACGGAATTGCCCACAGGACGTAAGTGATAGTGGGATAAAGCGACAGAGCGCCAACACTCAGATAAAGACCGACTTTCCACCAGAACAGGGGGTTTTCGGTGTAGAAATCACTGCCTTGACCGAAATAGAGCACGCGCAGGATTCCACTGACCAGCAGCGCTAGAGCGGCGATTCCATAGATGATGTCGGTGATCACCATGGCAGTGGCCGTTCTGCGATCAGGGTCCGGACGAATCAGCCTGCGCTCCACCACCAGTGCAGCGAAGCAGAGCATGAAGCTCAGGTAATGGACGTAGGCCACTCCAGCACTCTTGGCGATCTCCGGAGTCAGCACGGCGGCCAGCAACATGGGGGCGAATCATTTGTTGCTGGCGACAGTAGCGGCTGAGAGGAAACCTCCGCTGCCTCGATGAGACCGATCTGAACTACCAATCCAACGCAAATATGAAGCGAAACGAATCACACTATGAACAAAACTTGAATTCGGTACAAATTCAGAATTACGTCTGAAATATGAATTCCGCAGTCTTCATTACACGCACCAGATAAAAAGCCTTTCGCCCTAAGTTCAAAGAAACATGGCAGACATGTGATGGTGAGTTCACTGAGTGCATTTCTGGGCGAAATCGGCAGACATCAACTACTGACTCCTGAACAGGAGTTAACCATGGGTCGCAAAGTTCAGGCGATGGT
>NYZI01000072.1 GCA_002687115.1 Cyanobium sp. ARS6 | reverse complement strand
GCTTGGATTTGTGAAGCTGTCATTGCTCTTCCTCTGGGAGGGATGAATCAGTTCTAGATCACAAAACAGCGAAAGATATGCGTAAAAACCGAACATTAGCGGATCAAAATATGCTCTTGAGAATCACATTCAAGAACTGCATATATGTTTTTGAAAATCACACTCAGCAGCATGAATCTGCTGCTGAGAATCAGTTTCATTGCTCTGTTCGGATGCCCCTGAAGCGTCCGTCCGGACGTGTCTGCGGTTAATGTTGCGCAATGTAAAGGGCGTGGGTCCGGTGGGTCCACGCAACACGACCAACCTCATGACCTACCCCTTCGGCGCTGCAAAAACCGAGCTGGAAAAAGCCTTCGCACTGCCTTCTCTCGAACTGCCTTCTCTCGCACTGCCTTCTCTCGCACTGCCTTCTCTGCAACGGCCGTCCGCGACTGATCCCGCCTCTGATCCACGCGAGATCACGGAGACCGACAGGGCTGTGGCTTTGTTCGAGCATCCCGATCACTGATTCCGCCAGCCAATGAACTGCGACCTGCCGGACCGCCTCACCTCCCAGGAGATTGATCGCGTGATCGAGATGGCCTGGGAGGATCGCACCACATTCGAGGCGATCGAATTCCAGTTCGGGCTCTCGGAGGCCGAGGTGATCGCTCTGATGCGCTCCGAGCTCAGATCGGGTTCCTTTCGTGCCTGGAGGAAGCGGGTCAGTGGCCGGCGCACCAAACATGGCAGCACCAGCCGGTCCGACCGCTTCCGGGCGGCCTGCCACAAGTGAGATGACGGCCTCGCAATCCCGTTCCAGGCGCAGTGTGCTGATCACCGGGGCCTCCAGTGGTATCGGCCTGGCGACAGCTCACCGGTTGCTTGACAACGGCTGGCATGTGTTCGCTGCGGCCCGCCGGCTGGAAGCGATGGAGCCCCTGCGTCGTCGTGGAGCTGAGGTTCTGTCTCTTGATCTCGCTGACCAGGCATCCTGCCGGCAGCTGTCTGACACCGTCAGCGGCGCAATCGGTGCCTTGGATGCTCTGGTGAATAACGCCGGTTACGGGGAAACGGGACCGGTGGAGACCATGCCCATCGAGCGGGCCAGGGCGATGTTCGAAGTGAATCTGTTCGGGCTGATCGGCCTCACGCAGATGCTGCTGCCGCCCATGCGTGAACGTCGACGCGGCCGCATCGTGAATCTCTCATCGATTGCCGGCCGTTTTGTCACGCCCGGGGCCGGCTGGTACGGAGCCAGCAAGCATGCGCTCGAGGGCATCAGTGATGCTCTGCGTCTCGAGCTGCACGGTTTCGGTGTGCAGGTGGTGTTGGTGGAGCCAGGCCTGATCCGCACTGGTTTTGAAACCGTGAGTGCGGTCTCCCTGCAGAGGCATGCGGCTGATCCGGTCTGGGGGCGGATGATGCATCGGGTTGCAGCAAGCTGGGCCGAGGGCTTTCGTCATGCTTCCTCTCCTGATCTGGTCGCCCGCACCATCGTCTCGGCGCTGGAGACGTCCCGTCCCAGGCCGCGCTACCGATGCGGCAGTCAGTCTGAAGTGCTGCTGTTGCAGCCCTTGATCCCGACCCGTCTCTGGGATTCGCTGGTGCGCCGGCGCATGCTCAGGCAGTGACTGGCTCCAGCATCGACGGTGACAACAGCCTGAAGCCGGCATCCTTGATCTTCCGGTTGGAGACGCGGGCATTCATGCTGCGCCCCGTCGCTGAGCTGGTGTGGCTCCAGAGCACGGGAGGGAGACCTTCCTGATCGCAGATCAGGGTCGACAGCTCCCGCCGGCTGAGCTGCATGTCGTCAACCAGGTTGTAGATGCCTGAGAGTTTGTTGTCGAAGGCGAACTGCACGCCCCTGGCGATGTCGACAAGACTGCTCCAGGCATTGATGGCGTTGCCATCCTTGGGCACCTGCTGGCCTGCGGCTTCACGGATCATCCCCACCATGTCGCGTCCTGGCCCATAGATTCCGCCGAGTCTGAGCACACAGATTGAGGTGTCGGGGCGATCAATGTCGAGCATCAGCTCCTCAGCTGCAGCGAGCATGCTGTTGACCGGAGAGTCGCAGTCCAGCGCTGAGTGCTCCCACACTTCGTCTCCTTGCTGGTCTCCGTACACGCTGACGCTGCTGATGTAGGTGATGTGCAGTGGTTGTGTGCTCGTCCTGCGTCGCAGTGCACCGGCCAGATTGCGCATGCCGCGCACGAAAACATCGCTGTAACCATCGTTCTTCCTGGTTGGCGCCACGCTGATCAGCAGGCCCTGCAGATCGGCGAGAAAGGAAAGATCCGGATCTGGGTCGGTGATGTCCAGCTGGCGTACGTCATCCATCAGCTGCTGCAGTTCGCGCACGTTTTCCACTGAGCGCGTCGTGGCGGTGACGGGTTGACCGGACCTTTTCATGCGCATGGCCACAGCGGTGCCGACGTAGCCACTGCCGATTACTCCGTATCCGAAAGCCATGTTTGCTGTTCGTGTCAATCCCTTTTAACGGATCTTGACCTGTCACCGTTGCAGCGACCCCGACCGTCGTCCCGTCTTTTCTCTGCGGGGTTGCTGATGGTGCGGTATCCATGATTGGCTGCCCTGATTGTGATCTGCCGTCAATGGATGAGGAGAACCTGATGCAGCTGGAGCGCCTGCGAACCGTTCTGGAGGTGGCCAGGCGCAATGGCAATCAGCTGTTCATCGACAACATCGAGCGTGAAATCGCAGCCCTGGAACGGGGTGATTGCTCACCGATCGTTGAGGAATACCTCACCGAAGAGGAACGTTCTTGAGCTGCAGCACTGCTCCATCAGCTCCGTGGTTCCCGTGGTTCGCAAGCGCGGCACTGCTGCTGTTGTTCATGTCCCCATGCCGCGCCGGTCTCAACCGCTACACCGAGCTCGACCGGGTCAGCGGCTGGCGTATCGAGCGGAAGCAGGGGGCTGACGGGGCGTTGAGCTGCAGGGCGTTCCTGCCTTCAGGCGCGTCATGGTTCAGCGGCAACATTCATCTTGATCTGAATGGAGAGCTTGTGGTGCCTTCGGGCCGCAGCTTCAAGGGGGGGCAACAGGAGCTTGAGGCGGTTCGTGATGCACTCCAACGTTGCAGCCGTGATGTTCTCTATCTCCCCCTGTGAAACAGGCTGACAGGAACGGTCAGACCCTTTGCACCGGCACAACGGTCATCCCCACAGGAGCCAGTGCGATCAGGGCCAGCTTGATGTGCTGGATGCCGAAGGGGATGCCGATGATGGTCACGAAGCAGGCCAGGGCGGAGCCCAGATGGCCGATCGCCAGCCACCATCCGGCCACCAGGAACCAGAGCACGTTGCCGATCAAGCCCAGGGATCCTGTTCCCAGGTCATCACGACCCTTCAGATCCCTGCGGTTCACGGCTTCTCTTCCGATGGGCCACAGCGAAAATCGCCCGATCACGAAGCAGGAACGAGCCCAGGGCAGACCCACGACTGTGATCGCGCAGATCAGTCCGGCCAGCCACCAGCCCAGGGCCATCATCAGACCGCCGAGCACCACCCAGAGAACGTTGAGCAGAGAACTCAGCATGGGACACGCCTCGAGCATCGCGATCTCCGTAAAGCATGGCCTGTTTTCACGCATGCGCCCGGGATCGTGTTCAATTGCACCAGTGCATCAGCAGCGATGACCGCACAACCGGTCCAGCAGTTCCTCGAGCATCTGGGCCGTGATCCGATCCTGCAGGTGAAGGTTCAGGCGGCGGTCACGGCGGACGAGGTGGCCCAGCTTGCCCAGGATCTGGGTTATGCCGTTTCAGGCAGCGATCTGCTGATGTTGTCCGGCCGGAGCACGGCAGGCGTGCGTGTCACACGGGTGGATCACCCCGGCGAATATCCAGGTCGCTACTACTGAATGCAGCTGTTCTCACTCCTGTGCATTTGGTCACAGTCGCTTGTGCAGGCCACTGGCACTCTCAGCTGAGTCTGAGATTTCAAGTGGCCGGAATGGTGATCACCCACAAGCCTTGAAGCCGACGAAAGAGCAAAGGTGGAATCCGCTGATTGGTCTGTTCGTCAGCGGCGTCATCGCCTGTCTGCTGATGGCGACCATCGGCCCCAACCCTCTGCTGGTGGCTTATCTGTTGTTTGCACTGCTGATCTGGGTGCTGTTGTCGACCGGCGTGCTTGATCAGTGATCGACTCAGCAGGCGGTGAGCGCCATTACCTCGGCCGGGTCATTGAGGTGATTCGTTAAGTCATTCGGGTGTTTCGCAAAACCAGTTGGATCTGCGTCAACGTGGACTTACCCGACGCTGCATTCCGCAATACGCCGCCGGGCTCGTCACGTGCGATCGCCCACCTCTGAACGGTCGCCCGGAGATCATGGCGACCAGCCAGCAAGTGTCGCTGCATCACTTGAACCCTATCGCCTTACAAATGCTCTGCAGCACCTCAAGCGGTGGTCACCTGATGACGTAATTCATCGGATCGTCTCCGTTGAAGCTGCTGCATGGCGTCTGTGCGCGCCCGCCGGGAAGCATGGCCTCCGGAATCAGCCCATCCCTGAACCCCTGGCAGAGCTCAGCCGGTGGTCTGCTGTCCACCCAGTCCTGGAAGTCGAAATCACTCCACGCCAGCAGTTGTGCGATCAACAGAACTTCCTGCATGACAACTCCCTTTGTCTTCAGTGCTAGCCAGTCGCTCCGATCGCGTCTCAGGCCTGTCGCAGGGTTGCGTGTTTTCTGCCAGGCCAGAACAGCAGTTTGAAGTTTGGATAAATCGACAGGATCCCAAGGGTGATGATCAGTGATTGAACGCCAACGAAGGGGAACACCTCGTAACCTGGCATGAGGCTGCTCAGCACTGCGATGTAGAGCCAGTGTTTCTTCAGACGTGGTCCCAGATCTCTCCAGCGTCTCCAGATGATCGGCAGGAACAGAAAAACGTTGAGAAGTTCACCAAGCAGCCACACTCTGACCGCGTGATCCGTTGCCCACTGTGTGATTGCTTCTGATAAATCGTCGTAAGAGCTGCTGAAATAACTTCGAAAAATCAAGGCAATGATCACAAAGAAAATCAGGCCTGCGATCAACGATCTGAAGATGAGGCTTCCCCAGTAATCCAGTCGGCCCATCTCTCCTTCGAAAGAGAAGAACGAGGGCTTGTCCTTGGCCATATCCATCGGGCTTCAGATGTTTGAACGCTACCTCGATTGATGAACAACAGTTGATGGTGCCCTTGCATGTTTCTGCGCTCGAGGCTTCTTTCAGCCCTGATTCAATACAGGGTCCACTGGTCAGCAGAGGACTGTTTGAAGCGAAGCCCCACTCAGAAGAGCAGGGCTTTGTGGTGTGAGGGTCAGGTTTCCAGCGGCAACAACACTTACCGGCAACCACAGCCGAGACCATCGGCACAGGGTTCACAGCAGAAGGCTTTGCCGTTGCGCATCACAGCTTTTGCAGGCTCGACTCTGCACTGACAAGCGGTGTTGCACTGGCACTTGATGAGATCTGTCGTCATGGTGACTACCGGATTGGGACAGTTCCTTTCTATGCCTGATGAACGGGTCTCAACAGGGGGAGGACCGACCAGCGAGGTACGGTTTAACGTGCACTTATGCGTAGCCAAAAAGCCATGAAGCCCCCGCGCCTGGAACCCCTTGAAGCAGGCCGCGAGAACTGCCCGCGCCCCGTCGCAACACACCACCGGGAACTGACCAGAACACCCTGATAGAACGCCGATGCTCTGCAAATCTGTTCAATGCATTGCTGCGATTTCAGGCTGCTTGATTCGGCCGTGTCATGACGTGGTTTGTCTCACTGATAACTCTTAAGAGGTATTCAGTGCGGTGAACAGTGATGCGACGATCTGGTTTGGAAACAAAGGATCGGCTGGTGTCTGGAATGGAATTTGCTTGCAGGCTGAGTTTCTGATCCTCATCGTGCTCCAACGATGACCTACCCGGCATTTGACACTGACATCAATTTTCTGGACTGATCAGACTGAATTGCTTGTTTTGCTTACTTGTGTCGCCGAAATCTGAAGACTATCCTTGAGTCTTCACTGCCTTGAAGTGTGATGAGTGTGGAGCTTCAACTGGCAAAACAATTTGATTATCTCTGTGAAAATTTAGGTGAGTGGAATGGGCTCTTCAGCCGCTATGACTCCAGGATGGCCGTGATTTCACAATCCTGGTCAAAGCTGGAACTCAGTCAAGCTGAAAACAAAGACTCTCTTGATTTCCGCCTGAGGCTCTGGAATGTTGAAAAGACCACCACCACTGATGACCCTGATAGAGATATCCGGCGTCAGTGGGATTCTTTTGATAGAGATTTGATTTATTTTCCGGGGGGTGCTTTCTGCGCTTCCACTGTTGAAATCAAAAAAGAGGAGACCGCTCAAGTCGAGGTTTCATTTATCAAGAATGATAAAAGACACCGTCATGTGTTTTGGTTTGATCAGGATCAGGGATTTTATCGAAGGACCCTGATCAGAGAAGTTAAAGGGAATGAGTTGACCCTGAACAATGAAGTGCTCAATACCACCCCAATGCTTGGACGTTGGAGAGGCTCTCAGACAGTGGTTACTGATCAAAGCTGGCCCCACTCAACAATGGGTGAGATTGAGATGGAGATTGATCTTCATCTGTTGAAATCACTTATTCTGTTTCCTGATGGAGGTGCTGCGAAATTACCATCAATGGTTGATTTAGATAGAGCATTTGAAATTGAATCTTTCTGGATGTGTAACCCTCAATCGCTGCAACGATGTCTCGTCACGTATTCTGCAGGTGGTCTGTGGCAATCAACAAGTTTCACTGCAATGGAGAAGCTGTCATCAGCACGTCATTGAGTGATTAGAGCATTATTTTGGTATAGAAATTGTTTCGATGCTTTATAAAAATCTCGTTAAGTATCCCTATTTACAACACCTTGTCTTTTAGCTCAGCAGGAATAGTTTGATGATGCATAATCCAATGAACACACCGGTCAATGGACCAATAATCGGCACCCATGAATAATTCCATTGAGAAGTGCCTTTGCCGGCAATCGGTAAGACCGTATGCGCTAGGCGTGGACCCAGGTCTCTGGCAGGATTAATGGCGTAACCAGT
Organism: Cyanobium sp. ARS6; assembly: GCA_002687115.1. GTDB lineage: Bacteria > Cyanobacteriota > Cyanobacteriia > PCC-6307 > Cyanobiaceae > Synechococcus_C. Next base: position 2,024 of record NYZI01000072.1, on the reverse strand, counting down.
CGGCCCTCCCAGCGATAATCCAATCCCCCAGACAACAAAACCAAAGATATAAGGTAGTGAGCCATCTGAAAAGTTATAGGTATTTCCATATTCAGCGAGTGCGCCAGCGATCACAACAAGGGCAGTTGTTGCCAAAGCTTCCGCCAGAAAATTTGCGAATCCCTTTGCAATGGCTGGTGCTGTTGCAAAAACCGATAATTTGGCTGCTCTGTCTTCGGTTTTTTTCCAATGGGGTAAATAAATAAGCCATACAACGATTGCACCCAGAAAAGCCCCGATCAATTGAGCAATGATGATTGCTGTCACCATCCAACCAGATTCATACTTGCCAAGACCGTATTTCATTAATGTAATGACTGGATTAATATCACCACCTTTTGAACCTGATGCCATGGAAATAAAGATTCCAATCATCACTGCAAATCCCCAACCTGCTGAAATGGCTATCCATCCAGCGTTATAGGATTTTGAGTCTTTTAATGAAGCTCCACCACATACACCACAACCAAACAAGACTAAAAAAAGCGTACCCAGCAATTCGCCTATGAAGTAGTTTTGATACATTGATCCTGCTCTCAACTAGATAATTCTATTTCAGTATTTATGGAATTGCCACTCCAATGCTATTTGCAAGCGTTGTTTGGATTAATTTTTGCAATTTTATTGATTGGGATTTGATGTTTCCGAAATCTGTTTAACCATTCATGTATACGGTTGTGTTGAGCATAGTGCTGCTGCATCAATTCTGATTTGTGATTCTTTCCAGTCAGCCTAGACCTGAGTTGTTCATTCATCATTTGAATCAAGTTTGCTGAATCTGATTGATCTCAGTTCACTTTTTACTGTATTAACGATCAGTGGTTTTGTTTAATAAAGGCTCTTTAGGTTTCCTGGCACGGAGCATAATAATCCACAGGGTTATCAAACTGATCGATCCTGCAGGACCGATGAACACATGCCAGATCTGATCTCCAGTGGAGCTGAGCAACCCTCCAAAAATGGTTGTCAGCACCACTCCGGAGACTGGGTAGATCCAGAGAAGTGGGTCATGAAAATGTTTCCACCATTGAGTCAGAAACAAAAGTGTAATGATTGACTGAAGCACAATGGTGATTTCTTTCCCGAAACATAAATATCCTGCAATTCCAGCCACAACAATGATGACCAACAATGTGTGGAGTCTTTTGTTATCGGTCACTGCAGCCGTCAGAAAGGCAAGGCCTCCTGCAAGCCCTGCATAGAACAGACCATTCCAGAGGCTTAAGCGATTGATGTAGATCCATCCTGTTTCCGTGTGATCCAGCATTTCTGCCAGAGCTGCAATGCTGAAACAGGTGAAACCAAGCTGCAGTAATGAGATGCCACCACTCGGTATGATGGGGCTCAGATTAGTTTGTTTTTGTTTTATGCGATAAGCGAACCAGGCAGGTACAAGAACCGCTTGAAGATGTGCAAAGAGCAGAATAATAAAAAACGACATCTCATTGAAATGAATTAATGGCTTTTAACAGTGATTGTGGAAGTCTCTAAGAATAAATCAGGCAATAGCTAAATTCGAAGTGCTGAGTGGTTTATGGATTCAATGTCGATTGTGCCAAAAGCAGCAGCGGCTCCAGTTTCAGTATTGATTCTGTGGTGGGTGAAGTTGATCAATGATGTCTCCGTGTCTGCCTGAGTTGATTTGTTTGAATCTGTATGAATACATTGAAGCCAGGCTGATGATCAGTGTTTTGTCAGCATGAACAGATAGTGTTTTGTTCCATTCGCCCGTCAGAAAAGTGTTTGCTCTCAGTGGAATCAAATCGCATGTATTAGTCTAAAATGTAGAACGGTCATTCGGTTAAGGACTGACATCCAATTGTTTTCAAGTAACAGTAGCAACAATATACAGATTGGGCTTTGGTCGGCGTTTGTTTCTTGTGTTTATCTGATTATTGCGGATTACTTGCTGAATTATTTTTCCTCGTCTTGGTTGTTGCTAACGGCGCTGATGGTCTTTCCATTGTCTATCCCGGCGCTATGGG
>NYZI01000071.1 GCA_002687115.1 Cyanobium sp. ARS6 | reverse complement strand
GTGAGCGCGTAGGTTTCCGCTTCAAGCACGCCGATGCGGTGGTCAAGCGCAATCCCCAGGGGCGCTCCCGCCGCGGCTGGGTGATGGAGCCTGTTGAGCAGACCACCAGTCGAGGCACAAAGATGCCCGCCTATCGCATTCGCTGGCGTGACAGCGAGCGTCCTGAGATCGTGCTTCAGCACATGCTGATTGCCGATCCTGATCCCACTCCTCCGCCCGAGAATGTCAGCCTCGAGCCTCCAGCTCCCAAGTCCTGATTGCCTGGCCGATCAGCTGAGGCCCTGGCTACGCCTCAGCTCTTCAAGTTCCTGATGGGCTTCAAACAAGGCCCAGTCTTCATCCAGGCTGCGATCTCCTCCTTGTTGTGAGGCCTTCTGATTGAGCAGGGAAATCTGTTGATCCAGGTCTCGGAAATTCCGACCCAGTTCATCCAGCTCGTTCCAGAGATCCCTTCCCTGATTCATCAGGTTGTTCACATGCTTTTCAGCCCGCAACGCCAGGTCATCGGCTCCGGCGTTGCGGGCTTTTTTTGTGCGTTCTCCCCAGGCCTGAACTTGTTCTGCCAGTGAAAGCAGCTGGCGTCGAAGGTCTTTGGCCTGGATCTGCATCTGGTCGCGTCGGCTGCTGAGATCGCGCTGTCTATCCTGCAGATGCTGTTCCCGCAGCATGCGGTCCTGGTCGGGATTGGAGCGCAAAAAGGCATCCAACCGCTCTTCCAGGTTGCGTTCAAGCTGATCGAGCCATGTCGGTGACATCAGTCCAGGCTTGATGCGTCTCAGCTCAGTCTGCAGCTTCCAGCCAGTGCAGGGAGAGGTCATCGGCAGGATCGTGCCAGCGACCGCACCAGCGCCAGCCTGCGTCTTTGGCCAGTTCACGGGCCATCTCCGCTGAGTACTTGACGCTGTATTCGGTCACAAGGGGCTGTCCTGCGCTGAAGGTCCATGGCTCACCAGCTACCGAGACCGTCTGGTGAACCTCGCTGATTAGGGCCATGCGGACGCGGCTCTCTGCTTCCTGCCAGACAGCCTCATAGAGGAACTTGTCTGGGTTGAAGTCAGCATCCAGATCCTTGTTCAGTCTTCGCAGTAGGTTCCGGGCGAAGGCAGCAGAGATGCCTGCCGCATCGTTGTAAGCGGCCTCCAGCCTGGAGCTTGCCTTTGGTTGATCAAGTCCCAGCAAAAGCGGTCCGCCACTGAGAAGTACGCGAAATCTGTGCAGCAGCGCAACGGCCTCGTCACGAGTGAAGTTGCCGAGGGAACTTCCAGGAAAGAACCCCACTTTTCTTTCACCTTGGATCAGTGGATGGTCTGGCAGGGCCTCAAGCTGACTGTGGTCGCAGCAGATCCCCAACATCGGCACCCGAGGATGTTGAGCCTGAAGTGTCGCTGTTGACCGGCGCAGATGCTCAGCGCTGATGTCGAGAGCCACATAGGCGTGAGGGTGCATCGCCTCCAGAAGCGGCCCCACCTTGCGTGCGCTGCCTGCGCCGAATTCAACGATCACTCCTGATCCGATGGCATTGACGATGTCTGCAGCTGATGACTCCAGCAGGGCGATTTCCGTTCGGGTAAGGCTGTATTCCGGTTGCTGGCAGATCTGATCGAACAGTTGTGACCCCTCGTTGTCGTACAGGAACCAGGCCGGCAGCTGGCGGGGTTCACGTTTCAGGCCGTCCTGCACGAGTCGTCGCATGTCCGCGCTGGGTGGATGCAGATCGATCAGCTGGGGACGCGCAGGCGTTTGGGTTGTCATTGGGCCAGGCGCAGACCCGCCGCCATCCAGCGGCTGGCCGGGGTGAAAAAGTTCCGGTAAGTGTCGCGGGAATGCCCTCTGGGTGTGAGCTGGCTGCTGCCCCGCAGCACGAACTGGGAAGTCATGAATTTGCCGTTGTATTCGCCGACAGCGCCGGCTGCAGGTTGGAATCCTGGGTAGGGGCGGTATGGGCTTGAGGTCCATTGCCAGAGCTGACCATGGCTCTGTTGCAGTGAATCGCCGTGTTCAGTGCTGGCCAGTTCCCATTCCGCTTCGCTGGGAAGGCGGGCGCTGGACCAGCGTGCGTAGGCATCCGCTTCGAACCAGCTGAGGTGACGCACGGGCAGGTGATCCTCCAGCGGGCAGCGGCCAGCCAGGGTGAACTCCCAGCGCCAGGGACCTTGGCCATCAGGATCACGTCGCCAGTAGCGGGGTGCTTCCCAGTTGCGCTCGCTGCGCTCCGTCCAGCCCTCGCTCATCCAGAGCTCAGGACGCTGATAACCGCCATCATCGATGAAGCATCGGTAAGCGGCATTGCTCACCAGCTGAGTGGCAATGCGGAAAGGTTCCAGCCAGGTTCGATGCCGCGGGCCTTCGTTATCGAAGTGGAAGGAATCACCGTTGTGGCCCACTTCCACCAGCCCTCCGCGGCAGTCGAGCCAGGGTCCGTTCTTCTGTGAGTCTGTTTTGATACAGGGTGTGACGGGCTGATCAGCGATCTGCCCACACCAGTCAGTGCGATAGGCCGGTTCCAGGGGCTGACGACTGAATCCATCCAGCAGGTCCATCAGCATTAGTTCCTGGTGCTGCTGCTCATGGTGAAGACCCAGCTCCACCAGCTTCAGCCATGGAGCTTCGCTGTGGCGCTCCAAAAGCTCCTCGAGTGCCTGGTTCACTCGCTTCCGCCAGGCTGAGACCTCCTCCATCGGTGGTCGGCTGAGCAGTCCTCGCTGGGGCCGTGGCTGACGTGGGCCAACAGCCTCGTAATAGGAGTTGAACAGATAGCTCCAGCGAGGGTCCGCAGGCACATAGTCGGGATGGTGGGGCTTCAGCACGAAGGTTTCGAAGAACCAGGTGGTGTGAGCCAGGTGCCATTTCGGTCGGCTGGCATCGGCCATTCCCTGCAGGTTGAGGTCTTCCGTGTTGAGTGGTTCAATCAGCGCCTCACTGGTACGCCGCACCTCCATCAATCGATTCAGGAGCGAGCCGGAGGCCATGGAGGGGAATCATGCTGGCGGAGACGTTAGTGGGATCCCTGTCGGGTGTCAGCGCAGCACTGCCCCTACCATCAGCCTAAACCGCAGCTCCTTTGTGATCGGCACGTTGCTGGCCGACCGGTATCGCCTGGACAGCTGTCTGTCTTCGGATCCGGACCATCCCCAGGGGATCCTCTGGCGTGCCGCTGATCAGCTGGCGTCTGACGCACCTGTTGCGCTGCGGCAACTCAACGATCAAAAGACCCAGGACCGTTTCCGCAGTCTGTGGTCATCGATGCAGTCACTGCTCCATCCGCAGATTCCACGCTTTGGAGGTCTGCTCGAGGAACAGGGCAGCCTCTGGCTCGTGCGGGAGTGGCAGGAGGGCTCCACTCTGAGCCAGATCCAGAACCAACGTCTGCAGCGTCAGTTGGTGTTCGGCTCCGGTGAGGTGCTCCTGCTGATGAGGCAGCTGCTGCCGCCGCTTGCAGTGCTGCATGGTCAGGAGTTGGTTCATGGCGACATCAACCCCCGCAACCTGCTCAGGCGTGATCAGGATTGTCTGCCCGTGTTGCTGGATTTCGGCTTGTTGCAGCGCAGTGGTCAGCAGCCTCTGACTGCTGCGTCGCCGGTCTTTGCTCCTCGCGCTCAGGTGCGACGCGCACCTGCTGCAGCCTGGATGGATCTGCATGGTCTTGGCGTGTCGGCTCTGACCCTGTTGAGCGGTCGACCTCCCGCGCAGCTGTTGAAGGGCGATGAAGAGGGCTGGCTGCTGCCCACCGATCTCGACCTCGATCCTTCCTACCGGGAGGTCTTGGAACGTTTGCTTTCTGAGCAGCCTGAGCACCGTTTTGAAAGCGCTGCTGAGGCCCTTCAGGCTTTGCAGGCTGTGTCGATGCCTGAAACAACAGGGCCACAGCCCCGTGCCGATCGCACCCTGGTTCTGGCCCCTGTGGTTGCAGATGACTCACTGCCCGCTGCGAATGGGTCTCCTGACCTGCCGAGAATCGCGGTTGATCAGCAGGAAAAACGGCGCCGGCCCTCCGCAGAGCAGCGTCAGCTTGCGGCAGAAGGCCGTTTATGGCCGGTGGTCGGTGCCCTGCTGGTTTCGGCTCTGGTTGGAACAGCCATCGGTTGGTTTCTGCTGACGCGCGGCAATCCCCCTGCGGGTGCCCCCTCCACTGAGCGTGACGTGATCGGTCGTTCTCCTTCCGCGAGCCTTCCTCCTGCGGAGGTCGATCAACGCCAGCAGCTGCTCAGTCGTCTGCGTGCCCTGCAAGTTGATCGCAGTTGGTTTCTGCAGTTGGTGGATGCAAGCCTGATGGCCCGTTTCCCGGAGCGTGGTGGCCGCCTGCCCAGCGATTCCCTCGAAGACGCGCCTTTGAGGAGCGTCTGGAATGAACTCGCAGAGGAGTGGTTAGCCAGGGTTGAGCAACTGCCGCCAGGGCAGCGCAGTCGCCTTGGACAGCTCAAGCCTGCTGATTGGCAGAAGCAGCGCCAGGCTCTTGTGTCGCAGGGCGTGAACAATAAGGTCGTGGAGCAGCTGGTCAGCGCTTCGGCACAGGCGTTGCTTCCGGGCGTTCCTGCAGGGGGCAAGCCGCCCGAGCCTTTCCGTCAGCTGTGGATCGCCGCAGCGTTGCGCAGTCTTGAGGATGTCCGCATTGAAAAGGTCAAAGCGCGTTCACCGGCGCCCACGGTTCTTTCCAGTCGCGTGCCAGCTGGTGGTGCACGCCTGATCTCGATTTCAGTCCCAGCGGGTCGCCGGCTGGTGTTGGGCATCAACGGCACACCACTGATGCAGATGACTGTCTACGGATCTGATGGTGAGGTGGCTGCCGAGCGAGGACCGCTGCGTGTTGTGACTCTGCCGGTGGAAGCTGGATCGCCGGTTCAGGTATTGGTGACCAATGACGGTGTGTCTTCAGGCTTGCTGACACTCTCCTGCCGTGCCGATGCACCGGCACCGACGCCGTTGCCGGAGGTTGACCTCAACCCGATTCCCGATCCGGCGACCGGGGTGCAGGGCCCCGTCGAGGAGCTTCCCGAACCTCCCGGTCCAAGGCCTGCAGGTGCGGAGGATCCCCCTGTTGAAGAGACCGATACAACCGATGGATCCAACCGAGAGTCCACTCTTGAATCCACCCTTGAATCAATTGCACCGTGGCGGCAGTTCAGTGATCAGAACCCCTGAGACCGCTGTGCTTAAGGCAGCAGTGATTCAGTAGCGCGCAATGGCAGCCCGTGTTTCTTTCCTGATCTGTTTGTCCTTTTCGGCCGCACGTTTGTCATGCAACTTGCGGCCTTTGCCGAGACCGATGGTGAGCTTGATCCAGGATCCCTGCAGGTGCATGTTGAGAGGGATCAGCGTCAGCCCCTTCTGATCAAGTTGCCCGCGCAGCTTGTCAATTTCGCGTCGGTGGGCCAGCAACCTGCGTACGCGCAGCGGATCGTGGTTGTAATAACCGCTGGCATGGGTATGGGGTGAGATGTGCACGTTGTGCAGCTGCATTTCCCCATTGCGGATCAGACAGAATCCGTCCCTGAGGTTGGCCTGGCCAGCCCGGATCGATTTCACTTCGGTACCCACCAGTTCAATGCCGGTTTCCAGCGTTTCGAGGATGTCGTACTGATGCCTGGCGAGCCTGTTGTCAGCCAGCAAGCGATTGGCCGCCGCCCTTGCTGCCGCGTTTTTCTTGCCTCCACCTTTGGCCATGGCCTGTCTGGCCTTTCGGCCGCTTGATGCTCCGACCCTATCCAGGTCTCGGTACTCTTCCCACATGGCCATTGTTTCCTCAAGCGCAGGATCCCCGCGTCCACGCAAGGAGCGTGAGCCCAATCGGGTTGTCGACGCGGCCCGGCAGCCAGGAGATGATCTCGATCCGGCAGTGCCTGCGTCACGTGACGACGGATTACGGCCCAGGTGTCTGCGGGACTACATCGGTCAACGCGAGCTCAAACAGGTGCTTGGCATTGCGGTGAAAGCCGCGCTGGGGAGGGGAGATGTACTCGATCATGTGCTGCTCTACGGCCCTCCCGGTCTGGGCAAGACAACCATGGCCATGGTGCTGGCTGAAGAGTTGGGGGTGAAGTGCCGTATCACCAGTGCCCCTGCTCTTGAGCGCCCCCGCGACATCGTTGGTCTGTTGGTGAACCTGCAGCCACGGGAGCTGCTGTTCATCGATGAAATTCATCGATTGAGTCGGGTGGCTGAGGAGCTGCTTTATCCGGCGATGGAGGATCACCGACTTGACCTCACGGTGGGCAAGGGAAGCACCGCACGTACCCGTTCGCTGGACCTTCCTCCCTTCACCCTGGTCGGCGCCACAACACGAGCCGGTGCGCTGAGTTCACCGCTGCGTGATCGTTTCGGTTTGATTCAGCGTCTGGAGTTCTATGGCCTGGACGACTTGCGGTCGATTGTGGAGCGCGCTGCAGGATTGCTTGCGCTTGATCTGACGGCTGATGCCTGCGCTGAGATTGCTCTCCGCTGCAGGGGGACGCCTCGCATTGCCAACCGGCTGCTGCGTCGGGTGCGAGATGTGGCCTGTGTCCGTGACTGTTCCGGGCCGATCGACAGACTGTTGGTCGATGAAGCTCTCACCCTTCATCGAGTGGATGGTCGTGGACTCGATGCCAGTGACCGAAGGCTGCTGGAGCTGCTGCTCCAATCCCACGGGGGTGGTCCTGCCGGACTGGACACTCTGGCCGCAGCGCTTGGAGAAGATCCAAGCACCTTGGAATCGGTTGTTGAGCCGTATCTGCTTCAGCTCGGGTTCCTGCAGCGCACTCCGCGTGGCCGGGTGGTGACTGCAGCAGGCCGCGACCATCTCGCTGCGGCCTGATGACAGATCTGAGGTTTATTCAGCTTTCTCACAGAGCCGGTTGTGCTCGATACGCTGAACAAACGCTCTGAGATTGAAAAAACAGTGACCCAGCTGTTTTGGTTGCAACCAGATGATCTACTCATCACCCCTCGCTCAGTGTGATGCGAATCGTGGTGTCGAGTTGTCATTCGGGTTCATGCAATGACCGGGGGTCAGGCGCATGAGATGGATGCTTCGTCTCGCCGGCTGGTTCTTACCGCTGCTGCTGATGGCGATTCCCGGCGCCGCATTCGCTGCCGAGGTTGATCAGTTGCCACAGCTGTTTGATCGTGCACTTGCGCTCAGTCGCGCGGGGGATCCGCAGCAAGCACTTCCTGTCTGGAATCAGGTTCTGGAGATTGCCCCTGACGATGCAGCGGCCTGGAGTAACCGCGGCAATGTGCGACTGATGCTTGGTGATCCGGAGGGTGCCATCTCCGATCAGACCCGTTCCATGGAGCTGGCACCAGACGATGCTGATCCCCATCTCAATCGCGGGACTGCTGAAGAGGCTCTGCAGCGCTGGTCCGAGGCCGCGGCAGACTACGACTGGATTCTGGAGCGGAATCCAGACGATGCATCGGCTCTCTACAACCTCGGCAATGTGCGTGGGTCTGAGGGTGAATGGCAGGAAGCCCAGCGTCTCTATCGCTTGGCGGCCGATGCCAGGCCTGGATTTGCGATGGCCAGAGCGAGTGATGCGCTGGCTCTGTACCAGCTCAATGATCTGAAGGAAGCCGAACGAAACCTGCGCAATCTGATCAGGCGCTACCCGATGTTCGCCGATGCACGGGCAGCCTTGAGTGCCTTGCTCTGGAGTAAGGGGTCGCGAGGTGAAGCGGAAAGCCATTGGGCTGCAGCTTCAGGTCTTGATCCCAGTTACAGCGATTCGGCCTGGCTTGCTGAGGTGCGTCGCTGGCCTCCCCGGCCGATTGCCGATCTTGAGCGGTTTCTCGCTCTGGAGATGTCATGAATCTCACAGCCACCTGGTCGGAGCGTTTGGAAGCGTTGTTGCCGGAGCTGATCGAGTTTCGCCGCCATCTGCACGCCCATCCTGAGCTCAGCGGTGAAGAACATCACACTGCTGCTCTGATCGCCGGAGACCTGCGAAAGGCCGGTTGGCGCGTTCGCGAAGGCGTGGGTCGCACGGGTCTAGTGGCTGATCTTGGCCCCGAACAGGGCCCGAAACTCGGCTTGCGAGTGGATATGGATGCACTTCCCATTGAAGAGCTAACGGACCTGCCCTATGCCTCCCTGCGGCAGGGCGTGATGCATGCCTGCGGACATGATCTGCACAGCACGGTCGGTCTGGGGGTCGCCAGATTGCTGGCGGCTGAGCCGCAATTACCCGTTGGGATGCGTTTGCTGTTCCAGCCTGCAGAAGAAATCGCGCAGGGTGCTCGCTGGATGCGTGAAGCGGGAGCCACTGAGGGGCTGGACGCCCTTCTGGGTTTGCACGTTTTTCCCAGCTTGCCAGTGGGCAGCGTGGGTTTGCGCAGCGGCAGCCTGACGGCCGCGGCTGGTGAGCTGGAGATCGAGATCAATGGTCAGGCCGGCCACGGTGCCAGGCCTCATCAGTCGGTTGATGCCATCTGGATCGCTTCAAGGGTGGTCACGGGGCTCCAGGAAGCCATCAGTCGCAGGCTTGATGCCCTTCACCCTGTGGTGGTGAGTTTCGGACGCATCGAAGGGGGCAAGGCGTTCAACGTGATTGCCGATCGGGTCACCCTGCTTGGAACGGTTCGTTGTCTGTCCAACGATGTGCATGAACAGCTGCCCACTTGGATCGAGCAAACGGTTCGGTCTCTTTGCGAGGGTTTCGGCGCCACGGCCACAGTCCGTTATCGCTGTATTGCGCCTCCCGTTGATAACGACACCAGGCTCACGGCTCTGCTCGAGCGATGTGCCATCGAACAGTTAGGCCCGGATCAGGTCCTGCGGTTGGAGCAGCCCTCTCTGGGGGCCGAGGATTTCGCCGAGTTGATCAGAGATGTGCCAGGAATGATGTTTCGCCTCGGTGTGGCGGGCCCTGAGGGATGTGCGCCGCTGCATAACGGCCACTTTCTCCCTGATGAACGCTGCCTTGGGGTCGGTATTCGGGTGCTGACGGCTGTCATGTTGGCCTGGGAACCGACACCATGAATCACCCGCCTCGCACGCGTCTGCATGTGTTGTTGTCCCTGGCGGCTCCCCTGCTGATCGGTCTGGGAGTTCTGGCCCTTGTCCAGCGTGAGGGCACGGAGCGTTGGCAGTCTGTTCCTGCCATCCTGGTGGGTTCCGGCCTGGTGATCCACGCAGTGGTTGGTCGCCGCCGCCGTCGCCACCAGCTGCTGGTGGCTTTACGAAGCAGCCGTTTTCAGGAGAATTGAATCGATGTCGTCCACACCGCAACAATCACAGGGGGGTGAGCCCGATCTGAACGCTCTCAGGGAGGCCATCGGTTCAGGTGATCCAGTCAGGGCGATGCCGGCGCTCACCCAGTTGCGATTCTGCAGCGATGAGGATGCTGTTCCTCTTCTGGTGCTGGGCAGTGAGCAGGAGGCCTTCCTGGTGCGCTCCTTGAGCTGCAGCGGTCTGGGATACAAGCGCACCGAGCAGGGTTGGATCGTTCTGGAGCGGCTGCTGCGCAGCGATGCTGATGCGAATGTGCGAGCCGAGGCGGCCAATGCCCTCGCCAGTTATGGCGTTGCGCGAGCCTGGCCCTTGCTGAAAGCCGCATTCGATGTCGACAGCGCCTGGCTAGTGCGTTGCAGCATTCTTTCGGCTTTGGCGGAACAATCAGAGATCGATTTCGGCTGGCTGCTGGAGCTGGCCAGTGCAGCGATCACGGATGGAGACGGCACGGTGCGCGTCAGCGGGGCGGAGATCCTGGGCCGGATTGTGCGTGAAAACGCTGATCATCCGATCGGTGAGCAGGCCAGAACTCTGTTGTTGCCCCTCCAGAAAGACGTTGACCACCGTGTTGTGGCAGCGGCGCTGAACGGATTGCAGCTGCGTTGACGGTGTGTTCCCAACGGCGTTGCTAGTAATTGAGCACCACTAGGGGTGCCCTGGATCGTTTGCGATCCCATTGGCTGAGATCACACCCTCCGAACCTGATCCGGGTCATTCCGGCGACAGGGAAGTGACCAATGTGATCTGCGGCCAGCTGGCCGGCTCCTGGCAGTTCCTTCGCTGAATGGATCATGCGTGCTTCCTGGGTTCAGTCCCGTCGCGGACAGCCGAACGTGTCCCAGATGCATTTCGCCCGTCAGGGCCTGGTGACCGAGGAGATGGTCTATGTGGCCAGGAGGGAGAACCTGCCCGAGACCCTGGTGATGGAGGAGGTGGCACGGGGGCGCATGGTGATCCCTGCCAACATCAATCATGAAAATCTGGAGCCGATGGCGATCGGGATCGCCAGCAAGTGCAAGGTGAATGCCAACATCGGCGCCTCACCCAACGCCTCTGATGCCGAGGAAGAGGTCAAGAAGCTGAATCTGGCGGTGAAATACGGTGCCGACACCGTCATGGATCTGTCCACCGGTGGCGTCAACCTGGATGAGGTTCGAACGTCAATCATCAAGGCGTCGCCCGTGCCGATCGGCACGGTTCCCGTCTATCAGGCGCTGGAAAGTGTGCATGGCTCGATTGAACGCCTCTCTGAGGACGACTTCCTGCACATCATCGAGAAGCACTGTCAGCAGGGGGTTGATTACCAGACCATCCACGCTGGGCTGCTGATTGAGCACCTGGTGAAGGTGAAAGGCCGTATCACCGGGATTGTCAGTCGCGGAGGGGGCATACTCGCCCAGTGGATGCTGTATCACCACCGCCAGAACCCGCTCTACACGCGTTTTGACGACATCTGCGAGATTTTCAAGCGTTACGACTGCACGTTCTCACTGGGTGATTCGCTGCGCCCGGGCTGTCAGCACGATGCTTCCGATGCGGCTCAGCTTGCCGAGCTCCACACCCTTGGTGAACTGACGCGTCGTGCCTGGGAGAAGGATATTCAGGTAATGGTTGAGGGTCCAGGCCACGTGCCGATGGATCAGATCGAGTTCAACGTGAAAAAACAGATGGAGGAGTGCAACGAGGCACCTTTCTATGTTCTGGGCCCTCTGGTGACGGACATCGCACCTGGTTATGACCACATCACTTCGGCGATCGGTGCGGCCATGGCCGGCTGGCATGGCACGGCGATGCTCTGTTATGTGACACCGAAAGAGCACCTGGGTCTCCCCAATGCCGACGATGTGCGTGAGGGTTTGATTGCCTACAAGATCGCGGCACATGCGGCCGATATCGCCAGGCATCGTCCAGGTGCCCGTGATCGGGATGATGAGCTCAGCCGGGCTCGTTACGCTTTCGACTGGAACAAGCAGTTTGAATTGTCATTGGACCCCGAGCGGGCCAAGCAATATCACGATGAAACCCTGCCTGCTGATATCTACAAGCAGGCTGAATTCTGCTCGATGTGTGGCCCCAAGCACTGTCCGATGCAGACCAAGATCACCGATGAGGATCTCGAAGGTTTGGAGAAGGTGCTGGAGGTGAAAGGTGGAGCTGAATTGTCCGGGGTGAAAATGGACAAGGCTGAGTAAGTCCGCTCTGAAGAGCATCACCCAGGATCATTGATTTTTTGGGTGATGATTTTCAGAGTTTTCGGGTTATCTGGTTCTGGTTTCGAGTGTTTCTCGAAACCAATTGATTGTCGGTTGAAGTCCTTCTTGGAGGGAGATTTTCGGCTCCCAGCCCAGTTCCCTCCTGGCAAGATCAATGACGGGTTGGCGCTGGAGAGGATCGTCCTGAGGTAGTGGCTTGCGGATCAGTTCAAGGTTGGGGTTGATCTGATCACGTACGAGCTCAGCCAGCTGGCGGATGGTGAATTCATTGGGGTTGCCGATGTTGACGGGACCGGATGTATCCCCACTCATCAGTCGAAGCATGCCTTCGATCAGATCATCCACATAGCAAAACGATCTGGTTTGATTGCCCTCTCCATAGAGCGTCAGAGGTTTTCCCTGGAGGGCCTGAACGATGAAGTTACTCACCACACGTCCATCGTCTGGGAGCATGCGCGGTCCATAGGTATTGAAGATGCGCATCACCCGAATCTCCGTGCCGTGCATGCGCTGGTAGTCGAAACAAAGGGTTTCGGCAATGCGCTTGCCCTCGTCGTAACAACTGCGAATTCCGATCGTGTTGACGCAGCCTCGATAGCTTTCCGGTTGTGGGTGAATTTCTGGATCTCCGTAAACTTCGCTCGTGCTTGCCAGCAGGAAGCGAGCGCCAACCCGTCTTGCCAGGCCCAGCATGTTGTAGGTGCCAAGAAAACTTGTTTTGGCTGTTTTGATTGGGTTGAACTGGTAATGAATCGGTGAAGCGGGGCAGGCCAGATGCCAGATTCGATCAACTTCCAACTTGATCGGTTCAGTGACATCGTGGCGAATGAGTTCAAAATTAGGATGTCCAATCCATTCGCTGATATTCGACTTTCTTCCTGTGAAATAGTTGTCCAGGCAAATGACTTCTTCGTCCTTTTGCATCAGGCGATCAACCAAATGGGATCCGAGAAATCCAGCCCCGCCGGTGATGAGATTACGCATCTGATCCAGATCTCAATGGTGCTGATCAAAAAAAAGCGGAGGATTCAATCCTCCGCTTCGTGCATTCTGCAAAATTGTGCTCAGCCAAGCAACGCTCTGGATTTGGCCACCACGTTCTCCACGGTGAAGCCGAATTTCTCCATGCACGTGCCGCCAGGGGCTGAAGCCCCGAAGCGATTCATGGTGACGCTGTCTCCATCAAGTCCGATAAAGCGATGCCACCCGAAACTTTCTGCGGCTTCAACGATGATTCGCTTGCGAATAGCACTGGGCAGCACCTCTTCCTTGTAAGTGTCGCTCTGCTCGTCAAACAATTCAACACAGGGCATCGAGACAACGCGGACCTTTTTGCCGTCGGCGTTCAGCTGTTTGGAGGCCTGCACACAGAGGTCGAGTTCGGTGCCGGTACCGATCAGGATCAGATCGGGGGTTCCGTCGCAGTCTTCGAGGATGTAGCCACCCAGTGCCACTTTCTCAATCGAGGAGTTGGCTTGATTCACCATGCCTTGTCGGCTGAGGCAGAGCGCACTGGGGCGATGGCGATTCTCGATCGCCAGCTTGTAGGCACCGCTTGTCTCGTTGCCGTCGCCTGGTCGGAACACCAGCATTCCCGGCATGGCCCTGAGTGAAGGGATTGTTTCGATCGGCTGGTGTGTGGGTCCGTCTTCACCAACGCCAATGGAGTCGTGGGTGAGCACATAGATCACGCCCAGCTCGCTCAGTGCCGACAGGCGCATCGAGCCGCGCATGTAGTCGGCGAAGACCAGGAAGGTCCCGCCGTAGGGGATCAAGCCACTGTTGTGATAAGCGATACCGTTCAGCACTGCTGCCATGGCGTGCTCACGCACACCGAAGTGCAAATAGCGCTTCTCGGGGGTTTCAGGCTGGTAAGACCCTGTTTCACCCTTGATGTCTGTGTAATTGGAGTGGGTGAGGTCTGCTGAGCCACCAATCAGTTCAGGCAGATTGGGGCCAAGAGCACCCAGGCAGATCTGGGAATGCTTACGGGTGGCAAGCCCCTTGTCATCAGGGGTGTAGGTGGGAAGGTCCTTGTCCCAGCCATGGGGCAGTTCACCGCGCAGCATGCGCTCGAACATCGCTGATTCTGCCGGGTACTTGGAGCGATAGGTGGCGAGGGTTTGGTTCCACTCTGCTTCCAAACTGGCCCCGCGATCAATGGCCTGTCGGAACTGGTCGTAAGCGTCCTGGGGAACTTCGAAGGGGCCGTAGTTCCAGCCCAGCTGTTTGCGGGTCAGTTCCGTTTCCTCGTCTCCGAGGGGAGCTCCGTGCACGCCGGCGGTATCGCTCTTGTTGGGTGAGCCGAAGCCGATGGTGGTTGTGATCTTGATGATCGATGGCTTGTCGGTGACAGCTTTGGCGGCTTCGATCGCCTTGGCGATGCCATCCACATCGGTGTTGCCGTCAGCGACGTGCTGCACGTGCCAGCCGTAAGCTTCGTAACGCTTGAGCACGTCCTCGGTGAAGGACACGTTCGTGCGGCCATCGATGGTGATGTGATTGTCGTCGTAAAGAGCAATCAGTTTGCCCAGCTTCAGGTGGCCAGCCAATGACGCTGCTTCGGAAGACACCCCTTCCTGATTGCAGCCATCGCCCATGATCACGTACGTGAAGTGATCGACAACGGTCGCGTCGGGCTTGTTGAACTTCGCGGCGAGGTGAGACTCCGCAATCGCCAGACCCACAGCATTGGAAATACCAGCGCCCAGTGGGCCTGTGGTCACTTCGATGCCAGGGGTCTCGAAGGTTTCAGGGTGTCCCGGTGTTTTTGAGCCCCATTGGCGGAACTGTTTGATGTCATCGATCGACACCGAGTCGTAGCCGGTGAGATGCAGCAGTGCGTACTGCAACATGCAGCCATGGCCGGCTGACAGCACGAAGCGATCTCTGTTGAACCACTTGGGGTTCTTGGGGTTGTGATGCAGGAACTTGTCCCAGAGGGTGTACCCCATCGGCGCACAACCCATCGGCAGGCCAGGGTGGCCGCTCTTGGACTTGTTAATTGCATCCACGGCCAGCATGCGAATGCTGTTGATGCAGAGGGTGTCGAGAGAAGCGGGCGCGGCGACCATGGCGTGAGATTGGAGAAGCAATAAGAGGTTGGAGCAGTCTGAAACAGCATGGTCAGGGGCACCGGTGGTGAACCTGAACCAGGGGGTCAGTTCATGCGCTTGAAGGCAAGGCAGACGTTGTGGCCGCCGAAGCCGAACGAGTTGGACAACACCGTTCCCAGTGTGTGCTCACGGGCGGTGTTGGGCACTACATCGAGATCACAGTCGGGGTCGGGATTGCTGTAGTTGATGGTGGGAGGGACAACATTGTGCTGCAGTGCAAGCACACAAGCCACGGCTTCGATGCCCCCGGAGCCGCCCAGCAGATGGCCGGTCATCGACTTGGTTGAGCTCACCGGAATTGAGCTCGCGCGATGGCCAAGGGCACTCTTGATGGCGGCAGTTTCGTTGCTGTCGTTGGCAGGGGTGCTGGTGCCGTGAGCATTCACATAATCGATGCTTTCAGCGTTGAGGCCAGCATCATCCAGGGCAAGACGCATCGCGGCTGCACCGCCAACACCGCCGGGGGTTGGAGAGGTGATGTGGTGGGCGTCGCATGTGGTTCCATAACCAACAATTTCAGCCAGGATCGTTGCGCCGCGGGCTTCGGCATGACTCAGTGTTTCCAACACCAATAACCCTGAGCCCTCACCGATCACAAAACCGTCCCGCTCCTTGTCGAACGGGCGACTGGCCGTGGCTGGATCATCATTGCGAAAGGACAGTGCCTTGGCACTGGCAAAACCAGCCACTCCCAACGGCGTGATGGCGGACTCAGCACCGCCGCAAACCATCGCATCAGCTTTGCCAAGTTGCAGCAGACGGAATGCATCTCCGATCGCATTCGATCCCGCAGCACAGGCTGTGGCTACGGCCGAACTCGGCCCCTTTGCACCAAGGGCGATCGCTGCCAGGCCGGTGGCCATGTTGGGAATCATCATCGGCACCGTGAACGGACTCACCCGTCCGGGACCCTTCCCTTCAAGCACATGGGCCTGGGTTTCCATCGTGAGCAGGCCTCCGACTCCGGAGCCAACGCTCACTCCGATCCTGTCGGCGTTGGCCTCGGTGATCTTCAGACCTGCATCGTCAAGGGCCTGCTTGGCTGCGACAACACCGAACTTGCAATACCGATCCCAGCGCTTTGCGTCTTTGGGTTCAATGAATCCAGCCGGATCGAATTGCTTTACTTCAGCGGCGAATCGGCAGGCGTGCCGTGAGGCATCAAACAGTGAAATAGTTGCCACACCATTCCTGCCGGAGGTGAGGCCGGACCAGTACTCGGCGACGTTGTTGCCGATCGGCGTCACCGCGCCGAGGCCCGTGACCACAACGCGTTGGAGACCCTCCACCATGCTGCCGATCCTCAGGCTTGCTTGTCTTCGATGTATTTGACGGCGTCGCCGACTGTGGCGATGCCTTCAGCCGCTTCGTCTGGGATTTCGATGTCAAAGGCCTCTTCCAGTGCCATGACCAGTTCGACGGTGTCGAGGGAGTCAGCACCCAGATCATTCTGAAAATTGGATTCGGGCTTGACTTCGCCTGCATCGACGCTGAGCTGCTCTGCCACGATCGAGCGGACTTTTTCGAGGATCGCTTCCTGGGACATGGCCGTGAAGACGGGACGCCGCATCCTACGGGCTGGCCTCGTTCTTTCAAACTTCGTGACTCGACGCCGAACCTGGCGTTAACAACAGTGACGTCCCGTCACGAGCCAGCCCTCAGTCTCAACACTCCCCTTTAAGTTATTCCCAAGTCACCTACTGCGAGACGGGAGCATGTCCCACGCCGTCAAGATCTACGACACGTGCATCGGCTGCACACAGTGCGTCCGCGCTTGCCCTCTTGATGTGCTCGAAATGGTGCCCTGGGACGGCTGTAAGGCTGGTCAGATCGCCTCATCACCTCGCACAGAAGACTGTGTTGGTTGCAAGCGTTGTGAAACGGCCTGCCCCACCGACTTTCTCAGCATCAGGGTTTATCTGGGCGACGAGACCACCAGAAGCATGGGTCTTGCGTACTGATCGGCGCACCAACCACGGAATTTCCTTTACAGCCCTCTTACCCATAAGCTCTGCCCGGCATTGCCGGGCTTTTTTGTATGTGCGGAATCGTTGCGGTGATTGGTTCCAGAGAAGCAGCGCCACTGCTGCTGGAGGGTTTGCGGCAACTGGAATATCGCGGATATGACTCCGCTGGTATCGCCACCATCGAGACCTCGCCCTCAGACTCTGCCGCCAGGCTTCATTGCATTCGTGCCAAGGGCAAGCTCGTGAATCTCACCGAGAAGGTGGAGCAGGAATCTGCGCCTGGTTTCTGTGGAATCGGCCATACCCGCTGGGCAACCCATGGCAAGCCCGAGGAGCACAACGCTCACCCTCACTGTGATGGCCCTGGGCAGGTGGCCGTGGTGCAGAACGGCATCATCGAAAACCACAGGGCACTGCGTGAGCAACTCGCCGGTGCAGGAGTCAACTTCCGCTCAGATACCGATACCGAAGTAATTCCGCATCTGCTTTCAGCGGAATTGCAGCGGCTGCGCAGTGATGGTTTGCCTGCCGACGGCAGCACGCTTTTGCTGGCTGTGCAAACCGTGCTTCCGACACTGCAGGGTGCCTATGCCCTTGCGGTGTTGTGGGCTGATGTTCCAGGCGCTCTGGTGGTCGCTCGCAAAGCAGCGCCCCTGTTGATCGGTTTGGGTGAGGGAGAGTTCATCTGTGCAAGCGATACGCCTGCGCTGGCTGGCTTCACCCGCACAATCTTGCCCCTTGAAGATGGAGAGGTGGCGCTGCTCAGTCCCCTTGGCATTGAGCTCTACAACGCTGAGGGTGAGCGTCAGCAGCGCAGTCCCTCTTTGCTCAGCGGGGAGGACCAGGTGGCCGACAAGCGCCAGTTCCGCCACTTCATGCTCAAGGAGATTCATGAACAGCCAGACACAGCACGGTTGTGGGTGGAAAGGCATCTGCCGCTGAATCTGCAGGGCTCCAATCCTGTGGCCCTGCCTTTTGATCAAGACTTTTACGCCGGAATCGAGCGCATTCAGATTCTGGCCTGCGGCACCAGTCGACATGCCGCTCTCGTTGGGGCTTATCTGCTGGAGCAATTTGCGGGAATTCCCACCACTGTCTTTTATGCCAGTGAGTTTCGCTACTCACCACCTCCACTCGCTCCCAACACGCTCACCATCGGCGTCACCCAATCCGGTGAAACGGCAGACACCTTGGCAGCCCTGGCCATGGACGCTGAGCGGCGACAGGTGCAGGCGGATCCGGCTTATGCCGCTCGTCAGTTAGGCGTGACCAATCGGGTGGAGAGTTCACTGGCTCGCCAGGTCTCCTACATCCTTGATATTGGAGCCGGCATCGAGGTCGGTGTTGCAGCCACAAAGACATTCCTCGGTCAGTTGCTGTCGTTCTATGCCCTTGCACTGGCCTTTGCAGCACGGCGCGGCAGCCGCAGCGAGTCAGAGATTGCTTCGTTGGTCAGTGAGTTGCGTGGTTTGCCGCAGCAACTCAGTGCCCTTGTGGAGCAACATGATCAGCTTTCGGAGGCGTTGGCCCACCGTTTTGCAGAAACCCAGGATGTGATTTTCCTCGGGCGCGGCATCAACTACCCGATTGCTCTGGAAGGAGCTCTGAAACTCAAGGAAATCAGTTACATCCACGCAGAGGGTTACCCGGCCGGCGAAATGAAACATGGACCGATTGCGTTGCTCGATACGCATGTACCGGTCATCTCCATTGCTGTGCCAGGAGTCGTGTTCGAAAAAGTGCTCAGTAACGCACAGGAAGCCAAGGCCCGGGATGCCCAGCTGATCGGTGTGGCCCCCATCTGCGCCGATACGGAGTTGTTTGATGAACTCCTTCCGGTTCCTGACGCGAGCGAGTGGATCAGCCCCTTGCTCACGGTGGTGCCTATGCAACTGCTGAGCTATCACATTGCAGCTCACCGTGGTCTGGACGTGGATCAGCCCAGGAATCTGGCCAAGAGCGTCACTGTGGAGTGATTGCAGCCTGGGCTGCTGCTGCGACGTCGCTGCGGCCGTAGACGTCATCGAAGCGCACGATGTCATCTTCACCCAGATAGGCACCGCTCTGCACTTCGATCAGTTCCACAGGGATGCGACCCGGATTGGTAAGACGGTGTTTGCAGCCGAGCGGGATGTAGGTGCTCTGGTTCTCGCCGACCATCTCTGTCTGGCCATCACGTTCCACCAGTGCTGTTCCGCTCACCACGATCCAGTGTTCGGCGCGGTGATGATGCATCTGCAGCGAGAGGCTCGCGCCTGGTTTCACCGAGATGCGTTTGACCTGCCAGCGACTGTCTTCCACCACACCGGTGTAGGAGCCCCAGGGGCGATAAATTTTGCGGTGAGCTTTGCCCTCAGGGCTGCCATCGGCTTCAAGTTGTTTCACAACCGTTTTGACGTTCTGAGCCTGACTGCGGTCGGCGATCAGAACGGCATCATCAGTTTCGACCACCACCAGATTTTCCACGCCCAGACCTACAACGAGGCGGTGTTCACTGCGCAGGTAGCAGTTCCGGCTGCCTTCGCTGATCACCCTTCCGCGCAGCACATTGCCATCGTCGTCGTGATCGGCGGTGTCCCACAGGGCATTCCAGCTGCCTACATCGCTCCAACCCGCTGAGAGAGGCAGTACTGACCCCAGTTTGGTTTGTTCCATCACGGCCACATCGATGGCCACATTGGGGCACTTGGCGAAGGCTTCGCGTTCGAGGCGCAGGAAATCGAGATCCGCCTCATCCTGTTCAAGTGCGGCTCGACAACAGCTCACCACTTCAGGTGCTAAGCGCTCAAGCTCTGCGAGCATGGCGCTGGCTTTAAACAGAAACATGCCGCTGTTCCAGGTGAACCGTCCGCTGGCCAGGAACTGTTCGGCGGTGGCTAAGTCTGGCTTTTCCACGAAGCGAGCTATCGGCACCGGCTTCAGGGCTATGGTATTTAGCGATTCGGCGGCTTCGATGTAGCCGTAGCCGGTTTCAGGAGATGTCGGCACAATGCCGAAGGTCACCAGTCGCCCCGCCTCTGCTGCAATGCGACCCGCCTCAATCGCCGATTGAAAGTGCTCTGCATCGCGAATGACGTGGTCTGCAGCCAGAACAAGCAGCAGTGGATCTTCACCGCGGGCCGTGGCCTGCAGGGCGGCCACGGCGACAGCTGGTGCCGTGTTGCGCCCCATGGGTTCGAGCAGAATGGCCCCAGGCTCGACCCCGATCTGGCGCATCTGCTCGGCCACGATGAAACGGTGATCGTTGTTGCAGATCAGCAGAGGAGCGTTGAGCCCCTCAATGCCTTCCAGGCGTTGCTGGGTCTGTTGCAGCAGAGTTTCCTCGCCACTGCCGCCAAGTGGCCAATACTGCTTGGGGTAACTGGCTCTGGAGAGGGGCCAGAGACGGGTGCCGGTGCCACCGCAGAGGATCACCGGAGTTAAGGGGGTGGTCACGCGTTTAGTGGCGATTGGCTAACCATTCTTGCCTGTCCAGTCAAGACCTGTCATTGCCCTGCGTCACAGATCGAGCAATCCCGGCGGAGGTGTGAGCAGCAGCCAGCCTTTTTCGAGGTGGATTTCTGGAACAATCTCCTCCACAAAAGGAATCAGCAATTTGCGGCCGTCAGTTCGCGTGACCTCAAGCAGATCATTGCCACCGCTGATCAGATCGCTCACCAGGCCGATCATTTCGCCTGAGTTCTCGAGACGCGCCTCAAGGCCAACCAGGTCGAGCAAGTGAAATTCACCTTCCTGCAGCTCGGGTCGATCTGCTGAATTCACCAGAAGTTTCTGACCCACCAGAGCCTGGGCGGCTTCTCGACTGTCGACCCCCTCGAAGCGAACGATGAACAGACTTTTTCCCGGTAGTTGCCGCCCAGTGGTGAGGTTCACTTTTCTAGGTGATGTTCCCTGGGTCTGCAGCCAGCGGGGGCCTGGCTTTGTGAAGCGTTCCGGAAAATCACTTGCAGGGTTGACGCGCAGCTCGCCGCGTAACCCCTGTGCTCCCACCACCCTGCCGATCGGGAGCCACTGATCGTCAGGGAATGCGTGCTGGGACTCGGAGTCGATGGCCACGGATGACAGGGCATGAGGCATTTGTCGATAATGGCCCGACGACTGTTTTTGAGTGAATGGCCTCCGCCGCTCCGATCCTTCCCGGTGCAACGGTCACCGTGGTGGATCAGCGCTCCATCTACAACGGCTACACCGGTTTCGTGCAGCGCATCAGTGGCGACCGTGCTGCCGTGTTGTTTGAAGGCGGTAACTGGGACAAGCTCGTCACCCTGCGCCTGAAAGATCTCAGCGCCGATTGAGGCTGATGGAGTTGGCTCTGCGCCAGCGGCTCCGGAGAGTCGTTCTTGATTCAGATACTCGTCGAGGTCGGATCTACAACCTGGTGATCTTCGGGACGATTCTGCTGAGCGTGGCAGGTCTTCTGGTGGAACCGCATCCGATGCGAGTGGCAACGCCTGGGGAAATTCCTGCCTGGGTGGGCAGGCTTGAAGATTTCTGCTTGCTGGTGTTCATGGCGGACTACCTGCTGCATCTGTGGGTGTCCCCAAAGCCGCTGGTCTATGCACGCAGCTTTTACGGGCTGATTGATCTTTCGGCGGTTCTGTTTTTTTTCGTGCCGCAGATCCGCAGCGGCCTAGTGTTGTGGATCTTCAAGTTTGCCCGTGTGCTGCGGGTATTCAAGTTGCTGCGCTTTCTGGATGAGGCGCAGATGTTGGGCCGTGCACTGCGCGCCAGTGCCCGTCGCATCGGAGTGTTTCTGTTTTTTGTGGTGATGGCGCAGGTGGTGCTGGGTTATCTGATGGTGTTGATCGAGAGCGGTCATCCCGACACCCAGTTTCAGACCGTTGGACAGGGGGTGTATTGGGCCATCGTGACCATGACCACGGTGGGCTATGGCGATTTTGTGCCTCAGACCGTCTTGGGTCGTCTGCTTGCGGCAGTGGTGATGTTGCTCGGCTTTGGGATCATCGCCATTCCCACAGGCATCGTCACGGTGGAATCGATTCAGCAGGCCCGTCAGGACAGGCGTGCTTGCAGTGACTGTGGTTCTCGTGACCATCGCCGCGAGGCCAGCCATTGCGACCAATGCGGGGCTGAGCTTGGTGTACCTACTCAATTTCCATCGAGCTGATCGAGAGCGGCCCGAGCGGCCTGCTGCTCGGCATCACGTCGTGAGCGCCCCCAACCTTCAGCCGTAAGTTTTGGCGGAAGACTCACCGTGCAGCGAAAGCGACGTGGGTCGCCATGGCGCTGGTTCATTTCTTCGCTGGTGTAAGTGGGCAGGCCAAGTCCCCGGCCTTGACTCCATTCCTGGAGGGCCGATTTGCAGTTGGCGCGGTGTGGGTCGGAAAGAACCGCCTCAGCACTGAGCTGCCAATGGGGAGTCAGCCATTGATGGACGGCGCTCAGGCCGTCGATTTTGTAAAGCGCGCCGATCAGGGCTTCGCTGAGTTCTGCGCGAATGGTGGCTGCTGCAGCGCTGTCGCCGCTTGCTTTGGAACCGATTCGCCACCAGCGAGCGATCCCAATGCTGGCTCCCAGTTCTGCCAGCCAGCGGTCGCTCACCAGTTGGGCTCTCAGGTTGGAGCGTTCGCCCACGGGCATCTGGGGGTAGGCGGAGGCGATGAATTCGCTCGCCGTCAGCCGCAGCACTGCATCACCCAGAAATTCCAGTTGCTCATGGTGCGGCTTGAGGCCGCTGGAGGTGTGGGTGAGAGCTTCTTGTAACAGCGCTGCATCAACCTGCTTCAACGTTTTGCGGGGCTGACTGAGAGCCTCCCAGAGCTGCTCCAGTGGGAGTGGTTGCTGGCTCATGGGGGTCAGTTCAGAACGGTGGATTTGCAGAAGGATTTCGTGGATCTCAATGTCTTGCGGATCAGTCTGAGTTGGGGTTTCACCGCTTGAATGTTGATCTGAGAGAAGCTGAGTTGATGAATGCTTGTTCCGCCGAATTCACAGCTGCTGTTGTTTAAAGATTTCCGGCGAAAGGGTGATTTCTTGACAACCGTAGAGCGTCTTCCAGTGCGCAAAGCAAGCTAACTAACAGAACTCCTCCTCCAAATATTTTTGTCCACTCTTCAAGATGTGATAGGGCATTGCCAAATGTTTCGCCGATTCCGTAGATTGATCTCATATCGCATACAACCATTACAAAAGCCAGGCCAAGAGCGTATCGAGCAAACGTTATAAACCTGGGAGAAAAATTGAAATACCTTCTGTTTGCCGTGACAAAGATAATTCCCGCAAGTCTATAAATACCGACGATGATGTCATCCAGCCTGTCGCTGAGTTTAGTTTCTTCCCGCTGGAACAGAGCGTGAATTCCCTTATCAAGGTTCTCGTGAAACATGAATCTGTCATCCATTGCCAAAAAAGCGCAGCCTATGGCAATAGCAATCTATACAAGCCATTCCATTGTTTTCAAGTCACCTTTTTTTATGAAGAGTGCAATTGGAACAGCAAGACTGGTGACGGAGCAGAGTGATAGCTGCGCGATTGACAAGTCAGTGATTGTCGATTTTCACCGTAAGAAGTTGCGGTCAGCAGTGTTGTTGCCAGAAAGGCTGTATAAGCAAGCAGGCCAATGAACTTAAGAAATTGAGTCTTGAGTGGAAAAGCCATTGTCAATGAGTGGATCTCGGAAGCTGTGTTGCTGACCGTGTTCTTAGTCGAAGGCTTTTTGGTGCATGAGGTTCATTTTGGCCCGTGCCGCTTGGTTGTTTCGTTGGGCTCTAATCAGTGAAGATGTTGATTAGCATTTCAATCAATTTTAGTTGTTGATTGCGCTTTATTGAACGAGTGAATACCAGCTGTCAGTAAGTTTTCAGCTTTGGAACCAATGCCCAACGACGTCGATGTTCTGTGGCGGGCGGTGAGGGAAGTCTTTTCATCGCCATTTGGCGTCCGTTGCCTATGGCTCAAATTTTTGAGCGTCTCGCTCTGAAAGGTCTCTAAAAATTAGGCAGGGATTCAGTTTTGATGTGGCTCAGTTGGACTGAGGGTTAATGAATGAGCTGGCCGTTAATTGTCTCAGCCCCGATTCTGCGCATTGGTTGTGGGGTGAAAGCAGGACGTAAGCCGGGTTGCGT
>NYZI01000070.1 GCA_002687115.1 Cyanobium sp. ARS6 | reverse complement strand
CTGAGAGCTGATCCTCACCGCATCTAGTTCCCCGCCGCACTCCAGTGGATCGCACTCTCATCCAGGAAATTCTCGAGGTCGTTGAGCAGGCAGCCATCGCCTCAGCTCGCCTCACAGGCCTCGGCAAGAAGGATGAAGCCGATGCTGCTGCCGTCGAAGCCATGCGACAGCGCATGGGTCAGATCCAGATGCAAGGCCGAATTGTCATCGGTGAAGGCGAGCGTGATGAAGCTCCCATGCTTTACATCGGAGAGGAGGTGGGCAGCGGTAATGGCCCTGGCGTCGATTTCGCTGTTGATCCCTGCGAAGGAACCAATCTCTGTGCCAACAACCAGCGCGGTTCGATGGCTGTGCTGGCGGCTTCCGATCGTGGCGGTCTGTTCAATGCACCTGACTTCTACATGAAAAAGCTGGCCGCTCCCCCAGCTGCAAAAGGCAAGGTGGATATTCGCAAGTCAGCCACCGAAAACATCAAGATTCTCAGCGAATGTCTCGGTCTTGCTGTTGACGAGCTCACCATCGTCGTGATGGACCGCACCCGCCACAAGGACCTGATCGCCGAAATCCGTTCAACGGGAGCACGTGTTCAACCCATCTCAGATGGTGATGTCCAGGCAGCCATCGCCTGCGGCTTCGCCGGCACGGGGACCCATTGCCTGATGGGTATTGGCGCTGCTCCCGAGGGCGTGATCTCTGCAGCCGCCATGCGTGCTCTTGGAGGACATTTTCAGGGTCAGCTCGTTTATGACCCCGCTGTGGCCCAAACCAAGGAATGGGCGGACCTCACCAAGGAGGGAAACCTCGCCCGTCTTGAAGAGATGGGCATCAGTGATCCTGACAAGATCTACGAGGCTGATGAACTGGCCTCCGGTGAGCATGTGGTGTTTGCTGGCAGCGGCATCACCGATGGTCTGCTGTTCCACGGCGTTAAGTTCGAAAAGGACTGCACCCGCACCAGCAGCCTTGTGATCAGCAATCTTGACGACCCCTGCCGTTTCACCAACACGGTTCATATCAAGGAAGGCGCACAGAGCATCGCTCTGAGCTGATCTCTTTCTTCAAGCAGCGAGGGTTTCTCCATGCATATCGCCGTTGTCGGCCTCAGTCATCGAACGGCACCGGTTGAAGTGCGCGAAAAGCTCAGTATTCCTGAGCAAACCATGGAGGAATCCCTGCAGAACCTGCGGGGCCATGATCAGGTGCTTGAGGCTTCGATCCTCAGCACCTGCAATCGCCTTGAGATTTACACCCTTGTACGCAATCCTGAACTGGGTATTTCCGCTGTCAGGGAGTTTCTCAGTGGACATTCCGGACTGGACACCGGTGATCTGAAGCCGCATCTGTTCACGTTTCACCACGAGGATGCCGTTGGTCATCTGATGCGGGTTGCCGCAGGCCTTGACAGCTTGGTGCTCGGGGAGGGCCAGATCCTCTCTCAGGTCAAAAAAATGATGCGTCTCGGCCAGGAGCACAAGTCTCTGGGGCCGATTCTCAATCGATTGCTCACGCAAGCTGTAAGCACAGGCAAACGGGTTCGCAGTGAAACGAATCTGGGCACGGGGGCTGTCTCGATCAGCTCGGCAGCTGTTGAACTTGCCCAGCTGAAGTTGGGTCAGAGCCGAGGTGTCGATGATCTGGTCACCCTTGAGGATGAACAGGTGGCCGTCGTCGGCGCCGGCAGAATGAGTCGTTTACTGCTGCAACACCTCAAGGCAAAGGGTGCTTCAGGTGTGGTGGTGTTGAACCGAACCGTGGCTCGCGCACAGTCACTGGCTGCAGACTTTCCCGATCTTCCAGTTCAGTGTCGTCCTCTTGAGGATCTTGATCATTGCCTGAGCACATGCTCGCTTGTTTTCACAAGCACAGCTGCGGACGATCCGATCATTGATGCTGCTCGTCTTCAGCAGTTGAATCGTCGCAGTTCACTGCGGTTGGTCGATATCGGAGTTCCCCGCAATATTGATGCGGATGTGGAGGGAATCACCGGTGTCGAGGCCTATGACGTTGATGATCTCAAGGAGGTTGTCGAACGCAATCAGGAAGCTCGCCAGCAGGTGGCCCGTGAAGCGCAGGGACTCCTCGATGAAGAAGCTCGGTTGTTCCTGGAATGGTGGGACAGCCTTGAGGCTGTCCCGACCATCAACAGACTGCGTTCTTCTCTGGAGTCAATCCGCTCAGAGGAACTGCAGAAAGCGCTCAGCCGTATGGGACCCGACTTCTCGGCTCGCGAACGAAAGGTGGTTGAAGCTCTCAGTAAAGGCATCATCAACAAAATTCTGCACACTCCGGTGACATCCTTGCGAGCACCTCAGCAACGCAGTGAGAGACAGAACGCGTTGATCGTGATTGAGCGTTTGTTTGATCTGGCTCAGGACGATGATTCGGATCGTTGAGTGCTTTTCTACCGAATCGTTCCCTGTCTAAATCTGATTCCCAGCATTCTTGCCGGATCTGTCCCAAGCATTGGTTGGGAGCACCAAAACTCCTGTAGGTTTGCCCGGCAAAGCCGATCTGCGGGGGCGGCATGAAGCGTGTTCTGGCCATCATTCTTGGGGGAGGAGCGGGAACGCGTCTTTATCCCCTCACCAAGATGCGGGCCAAGCCCGCAGTTCCTCTCGCAGGGAAGTACCGACTGATCGATATTCCGATCAGCAACTGCATCAACTCCGACATCAACAAGATGTATGTGATGACGCAGTTCAACAGCGCATCACTCAACCGCCATCTGAGTCAGACGTTCAATCTCAGCAATTCCTTTGGTGGCGGTTTTGTTGAGGTTCTTGCGGCTCAACAGACTCCCGACAGTCCTTCCTGGTTTGAGGGCACCGCAGATGCAGTTCGCAAATATCAGTGGCTGTTTCAGGAATGGGATGTTGATGAATATCTGATCCTTTCCGGCGATCAGCTTTATCGCATGGATTACAGCCTTTTCATTGAACATCACCGGCGCACAGGTGCCGATCTGACTGTTGCTGCTCTTCCTGTGGATGCCAAACAGGCTGAATCCTTCGGCCTGATGAGAACTGATGACAACGGCAACATTCAGGAGTTCCGAGAAAAGCCCAAGGGTGAATCCCTGCTTCAAATGGCTGTGGATACAGCTCGCTTCGGGCTCAGTTCTGAATCTGCCAAGGAGCGTCCCTATCTGGCTTCGATGGGGATTTACGTGTTCAGTCGTCAGACTTTATTTGATCTGCTGGACGGGAATACCAATCACAAGGATTTCGGCAAGGAGGTGATCCCGGAATCCCTGGCTCGTGGAGACAAGCTCCAAAGTTATGTCTTTGATGACTACTGGGAAGACATCGGCACGATCGGTGCGTTTTATGAGGCCAACCTCGCACTCACCCTACAGCCGAAACCTCCTTTCAGCTTTTATGACGAGAAGTTCCCGATCTACACTCGGCCTCGTTATTTACCGCCGAGCAAACTCGTTGATGCTCAGATCACCAATTCCATTATCGGCGAGGGTTCAATTCTGAAGTCTTGCAGTGTTCACCACTGTGTTCTGGGTGTTCGCAGTCGTCTGGAGTCCGATGTCGTCATCCAGGACACCCTGGTGATGGGTGCCGATTTCTTTGAATCAAGTGAAGAGCGTGCTGTTCTGAGAGAACGAGGTGGCATTCCCCTCGGTGTCGGTCAGGGAACCACGGTCAAAGGTGCCATTCTCGATAAGAATGCTCGCATCGGTTCCAACGTCACCATCGTGAACAAGGACCATGTAGAGGAGGCTGATCGTCCGGAACTCGGTTTTTACATCCGCAATGGAATCGTTGTTGTGGTGAAGAATGCGTCCATTCCAGATGGCAGCGTGATCTGATCGTTCATTCCTGACAGAGCCAGACCATATTGCAGCCGACTTGGATTGTTGTGGTCACACTGTCGGCAGTGAATGGTTCAGCTGAGCATGTCCAAGGCCCACTTCGGTCTGATTGGTCTCGGCGTGATGGGGGAAAACCTTGTCCTCAACGCCGAGCGCAATGGCTTTTCGAGCGTCGTTTACAACCGCACCTATTCCAAGACGGAAGAATTCATGTCCGGTCGTGGCGCCGGCAAAAACATCCAGGCAGCCACAGACCTTCAGGATTTCGTTGACAAGCTTGAACGTCCTCGACGCATCCTGATGATGGTCAAGGCGGGTGGACCTGTTGATGCTGTGATCCAGCAGATTTCGCCCTATCTGGATGAAGGAGATCTGTTGATCGATGGTGGGAACTCCGAGTATCACGACACCGAACGCCGGGTTGCAGAACTTGAAAGGAAGAGCTTCGGATTCATTGGAATGGGTGTCTCGGGTGGAGCCAAAGGTGCTTTAGAGGGACCCAGCATGATGCCGGGAGGCACCAAGACCTCCTACGACGCCATTGAAAGTCTGGTTCGCAAGATGGCGGCTCAGGTTGAAGATGGTCCGTGTGTGACTTACATCGGTCCCGGAGGTGCGGGCCATTTCGTCAAGACCGTTCACAACGGTATTGAGTACGGCATTGAGCAGATCCTCGCGGAGGGGTATGACCTGATGAAGCGGGCCGGCGGCCTGAGCAGCACTGAGATGGCTGATGTGTTCGCCCACTGGAACAGCACTGAAGAGCTTTCCTCCTATCTCGTCGAAATCACGGAGGTGTGTCTACGCACGATGGACCCCGATGATGGAACTCCTCTGGTGGAAAAAATCCAGGACAAGGCCGGTCAGAAAGGAACCGGTCTCTGGACGGTTGTCAGCGCTCTGCAGATGGGGGCTTCTGTCCCGACGATCTATGCCGCTCTCAATGGACGCGTGATGAGCTCCATGAAAGATCAGCGCATCAAGGCCGAACCGATTCTGAAAGGACCTGCCCTGCAGTCGTTCGACATGGGGACATCAGCCGATGGAATGGCTCCTCTGATGGATGCCATGGTTCTGGCCTGCATGGCCAGCTATGCCCAGGGCATGGAGCTGATGCGCATTGCATCAGCTGAGCACAATTACAACCTGGACATGCCTTCGATCGCACAGATCTGGAAGGGAGGATGCATCATTCGGGCTCGCCTGCTGAAGCGTATTCAGGATGCTTTCACAGCCGATCCCCAGCTGGCGAACCTGCTGATCGACCCCTGGTTCGCCGACCAGGTAAACCGTCGACTGCCCGGTCTGGCCAGAATGGTTGCAGGCGCTGCTGCAGCTGGGATTCCCGTGCCCTGTCTGAGCAGCACACTCGATTACATCAACAGCTATCGCACGGCTCGTCTGCCCCAGAACATCGTGCAGGCCATGCGCGATTGCTTCGGCTCCCATACTTATGAGCGTGTGGACAAGGACGGCATCTTCCACACCGAGTGGCTCAGCTGAGGACCCCGCGATGAGTTCCTATCGCATCGAGCAGGTTCAATCGGCGGAGGTTCTTGCCCGGCGTGCCGCTGAGCACATCGGGGCCGCCATTGACCTGGCGCTTGATCAGAGGGATCGTGCACAGATTGCCTTGTCAGGCGGAACCACTCCTGCGCTGGCCTACACCTTGCTGGGCCAGGAACATCTCCCCTGGGACAGGGTTGACGTGTTTCTGGGTGACGAGCGATGGGTGGCCGCCGATGATGAATCGAGCAACGCGCGCATGCTGCGCAACACCCTGCTCAAAGCGGGCCAGCCGGGAGCCAGAGCCTGCTTCCATCCTGTTCCGACAGTGGAACTGTGTTCTCCGGAAGCCAGTGCTGATGCCTTTGCGGAACTTGTGGGCAGTGTTTGTGATGGCGAACCACCCGTGTTCGACTTCATGCTGCTTGGCCTTGGTGATGATGGCCATACGGCATCGCTATTCCCTGGCACAGAGGCGCCTGGCGTTCAGGATCGCTGGACAACCATCGGGCGCGGCAAGGGTCTTGAGCGGATCACACTCACGGCGCCGGTGCTCAGCGCCGCGCGTCAGGTGGTCTTTCTCGTGAGCGGAGAGGCCAAGCGTCAGGCGCTGTCGCGACTTGTGGCTGCCGCTGAATCGCCTCAGCGCACTCCTGCCAAGCTGGTGCAACCGAGTTCCGAGATTCTCGTGCTCGCCGATCAGGCTGCTTCTCAAGGGCTTTGACGACACCTCCCCACCAACCGCCTCCGGAAATTCGCGTGATCGCCTCAGGTGACTCCTTTCGAGACTGGGCCAGTCTGAACGACACGATCATGGGTGGATCCAGCAGCGCCGGTTGCAGGATGAGCGATCAAGGTCTTGTGCTTGAAGGTGAGGTGGTGAGTCAGGGGGGAGGCTTTGTCAGCTGCCGTTCGCCGGTGTTTCGACCTCCTCTCGACCTCAGCCCCTACAAAGGTTTGCGTCTGACGCTGGATGGGGAAGGACGAAGTTTCAAGTTTGCGGTGGCCTGCCGTGACGGAGTTTTCGGACTCACCGAGTTGATTCCGGGAGGATTGCGATGGGTGACGACGGTTGCCACTCAGTCAACGGGGACCACGGTCGTCGAACTTCCCTTTGAGCGTCTTCAGCCGGTGGTGCGCGCGAAGCCTGTCACTCTTCCGGTTCGATTTGATTCGTCTTGCATCACGCGTCTTCAGCTGCTTCATTCGCGATTCGGCGACGACGGCGAGCCGAACCCCGGCTACCGGGATGGTGCAATCAAGCTGCTGATTCGCTCGATTGAAGCGTTCTGAGATGAGCGCATGCTCCGCACTGGAGACGTTGATCGCTTCGGCGGCGGATCTCTGTTGCAAGCCTTTTCACCATGCCGTTCTGTCGGCCGAGGATGCAACGCTTGACGACTACCGCGGACGGATTGAATGTCGTGATGGAGATGGGAAGCGACTCGAAGAATTCGATCTCGAACTTGAGCTGTATCGCAGCGGCGCTGATCTGAATCTCACGCTTGCCTGGGCTGATCAACCACTGAGGCCAATCCTGTGGCACGGTCAGCACCCTGTCTGGATGGATGGTGAGACCGGCAAGCGCTGCTCTGCCCCAGCAGATGGAGCTGCTCTTGAAGCTCTCGCTCGACGTCTGAGGTCCCTGCTGGTCTGATCAGGGCTGATCGGTGACCGCCCCTCTGCTGCTGGAACTCACCAGACGGGCATATTTGCCCAGAATCCCGGTTCGGTAGCGGGGTGTGGGAGAGCTCCAGGCAGCGCGTCTGCGTTCCAGTTCGGCATCATCCACGTTGAGTTGAAGCAGCAGTTGATTGGCGTCAACAGTGATGCTGTCGCCCTCCTGCACCAGTCCGATGTTGCCGCCGACGGCGGCCTCGGGAGCAACATGCCCCACTACCAGTCCGTAGGAACCACCACTGAAGCGCCCGTCGGTGATCAAGGCCACTTTCTCGCCCAGCCCCTGCCCGACAATGGCTGCAGTGGGTGAAAGCATCTCGCGCATGCCCGGTCCGCCGACCGGCCCCTCGTAGCGGACGATCACGACATCTCCCGCCTTGATCCTGCGATCAAGAATGGCTTCAAGGCAGGTCTCTTCACTTTCAAAGACCCGTGCAGGGCCTGTCAGCACAGGTGATTTGACACCACTGATCTTGGCGACGCTTCCTTCAAGTGCCAGGTTGCCTTTGAGTATCGCCAGATGTCCCTTCTGATAGATGGGTTTGCTGATCGGACGGATCACATCCTGATCAGCAGGGGGTTCTGAAGGCACATCTTCGAGCAGCTGCTTCAGCGTCTTGCCTTCAATGGTCCGGCAGTCTCCATGCAGGAGCCCTGCATCCAACAGCAGTTTCATCACCTGCGGGATTCCACCCGCTCTGTGAAGGTCAACGGTGACGTAGCGACCACTCGGCTTCAGATCGCAGAAGACAGGAACCCTCTGTCGGATCTGCTCAAAGTCATCGATGTTCAGCTCGACTCCGGCTGTTCGTGCAATGGCCAGCAGATGCAGAACCGAGTTGGTCGAGCCCCCAACGGCCATGATCACGCTGATGGCGTTTTCAAACGCTTCCCTGGTGAGTAAGTCCAGGGGCCTGATGTTCGCTTTCACCGCTTTCACAAGCACTTCGGCGGACCGTGCGGCACTGTCGGCTTTCTCCGCATCCTCAGCCGCCATCGTGGAGCTGCAGGGGAGACTCAGGCCCATGGTTTCGATTGCGGCGCTCATCGTGTTGGCGGTGAACATGCCGCCGCAGCTTCCTGCTCCAGGACAGGCGTTTTTTTCAACTGCGATGAGCTCCTCCATGTCGATCTTGCCGTTCGTGAGCTGACCCACCGCTTCAAAAGCACTCACCACGGTGAGATCGCATCCACCGAGTTTTCCCGGTTTGATCGTGCCGCCGTAGACAAAGATCGCCGGAATGTTCATCCGGGCCATCGCCAGCATGGCGCCAGGCATGTTCTTGTCACATCCGCCCACGGCAAGAACGCCATCCATGCTTTGGCCGTTGCAAGCGGTTTCGATCGCATCAGCAATCACTTCACGACTCACGAGGGAATACTTCATCCCCTCTGTTCCCATGGAGATCCCATCACTGACGGTGATCGTTCCAAACATCTGAGGCATGCCTCCGGCCTGTCGCGCCGCCGCTTCAGCACGTTTCGACAGATCGTTCAGGCCCACATTGCAGGGCGTGATGGTGCTGTATCCGTTGGCAATGCCAATGATCGGCTTGCCGAAATCCTGGTCTCCAAACCCCACTGCTCTCAACATCGCCCTGTTAGGGGAGCGCTGGATCCCCTTGGTGACGGCATCGGAGCGGAGCATGGATTGTCTTGCGTTGCCGCGAATCACTTCGGTCAACCTACCGGCCGCTCTGTCACTGCCTGGAGCCAAGATCTTCAAGTTGACGGCGCACATCAGCAATTGCCGAATTCAGCTGTTCGACGCGGGCCTCCAGGTGGCTGTCGGTTTCAGGCTCAGGTCGATCACCGGCGCTGAAGGCTTCACTGCCGTCCTGCATGCGCGGGGCATAAAGCATCGAGCGCTGGTTGCGAAGACGACGACGGCGATCAGCCTCGGACAGAAGCCACCAGCCGAATCCTGCCGCACCCAGAACGGCGCCGCTGACAAGGGTGGTCAGAGTTCCTGATGCGGTGTCCTGGTGCCTCGCCATGGGCTTCCTTTGAATGTCCCCAGCTTAGTTCGGCTGCGCTGTTCTGATCCCCAGTCTTTGCAGGGGATCCCCGATGCCTGGAAGGATCCTGTCACGCTCATCCAGGTCAGCATCGATGCAGGCTGTGTGAATGCTGATCTCCGGGTAGCACTCTCCGATGCGTTTGAGTCCCGGGCTGGCGGTGAGTGCCGTGATCACGCGCAGCCTCGGCGGTTCAACCTTGAGCTGCTCCAGACGCCGAAGCAGTTCGATCAGTTCATCGCCATGACGGATCTGATCCAGCAGCAGCACCACTCCGGCCTTGGCTTCAATCGTTTCCGGCAGTCCTCCCAGGCAGAGCTCTGCGCTGGGCAGCACCTGGCGGGCCCCTTCCCAGAGGTGTAGTCCGCCGGGGATCATCGGAACCGCCAGCAGTGGAACGCCCGTTTCAATCACGGTTCCCTCCGCGCTGCCCAGTGGAGTTTTCACAACATCCCTGCGATGAGGCAACCAGTCACGCATCGCTTCGTAGCTGAGCCAGCGCCCCAGCTCCTCCATGGCTGTGCGGAACAAGGCCGGGGGTGTTCCTTCATGCCTCAGCACGGTCAGCCAGTGGGCAATCAGTGGGTGGGGCGGTACCACCACCCGGAGAGTCTTGGCCATGACGCGTGGCTTGGCAGTCGTCTGCCATATCGTGACCGCTCAAGTTACGGCAGCTGTTTCCGGGTAGCTGTTGAACGTTCGTACACCATGGCCTTGTCAGCTTTTTTCCCCTCTGTTTTCCGCTTCATCGTCGCGTCAATGGTTTGCGGCCTGCTCTCGCTGAGCGGATTGCTGATCGGTGTTGACGCTGCAGAGGCGATCACCGCCCCGGAGCTGCGTGGTCAGCGGGCCGTTCAGGAGATCAGCGCCGATATGCATGGGCGCGATCTCAAGGAAAAGGAGTTTCTCAAGGCCGATCTGCGAGAGGTGAATCTCAGCGAGACAGACTTGCGCGGTGCTGTGATCAATACTTCTCAACTGCAGGGCGCTGATCTGCGGGGTGCTGATCTTGAAGATGTCGTTGCCTTTTCAAGCCGCTTCGACGGAGCCGATCTTCGTGATGCCAATTTCACCAACGCGATGCTGATGCAGAGCCGCTTCAACGATGCTGAGATCGAGGGCACTGACTTCACGAATGCCGTGATTGATCTTCCACAACTCAAGGCTCTCTGCGGCAGAGCCAGCGGTGTCAACAGCCGCACCGGTCTCAGCACCCGTGATTCCCTGGGGTGTCGCTGATGCCTTCACGGCTACCTGTCACCGTGATCACCGGCTTTCTTGGGGCAGGGAAGACAACGCTGCTGCGTCATCTGCTCGTCAACAGCGGTCGTCGTCTGGCTGTGATGGTGAACGAATTCGGCTCGGTCGGGCTGGATGGGGATCTGATCCGCAGCTGTGGTTTCTGTCCGGAAGACGAGGTTGATGGCCGGTTGGTTGAGCTCAACAACGGTTGCTTGTGCTGCACGGTTCAGGATGACTTCCTGCCGACGATGGAGACCTTGCTCCAGCGCTCGGATCAGCTTGATGGAATCGTTGTCGAGACCAGCGGTCTGGCTCTGCCCAGGCCGCTGTTACAGGCTCTTGAGTGGCCAGCCATCCGTAAGAGGGTCCATGCGAATGGAGTGGTCACCGTTGTTGACGGAGAAGCTCTCAGCGCCGGGAGCCCCGTTGGCGATCCCGCAGCCCTGGAACGTCAGCGTCAGGAAGACCCCAGTCTTGATCACCTCACTGCCATCGATGATCTGTTCAAAGATCAGCTTGAGGCAGCAGACCTGGTTCTGATCAGCCGCTCTGACCGACTCGATGCCGCCAGCACGGAGTCAGTTCGACAGAACCTTGCCGGTCGGGTCAGATCGGGAGCGGGCATCCTGGCGATCAGTCGCGGCGTTGTCGATCCAGAGCTTGTGCTGGGGATGGATCTTTCCAGACAGCCATTACCCGTTGACGATGTCCCCTCCCATCACAGCCACAGTCACGACAGCAATGGCCAAAATCACGGGGATCACCATCACCACGATCACACGCACGTTGAGGCTGTCAGCGGTCAGATCCAACTGGAGGGTTCGTTCGAGCGTGGGCAGCTCGAACAGCTGCTCAGCAGCTTTGTGATCGACAACGATGTGATCCGGCTCAAGGGACGGCTCTGGATTCAGGGAAAAACGCTCCCTCTTCAGATCCAGATGGTCGGTCCCCGGCTGGAGAGCTGGTTCGAGTCGGCTCCGACGGAGGCCTGGAAACCCAGCGAGGCAACTGGCCTTGAGTTGGTGGTGATCGGTTTGCAGAAGGACTCCACCCAGCAACTGGAAAGCCTTCTGCGTAACGACTGTCTGCAAACCGTCTGATCTGAAGCTCTGTGTTGCAAACACGGTTGCAGCTCTTTTCGGAGCTGGTTCAGCAAGAATCACTGCTGTCAGTGCAGTGGATCCTGAGGGTCACGACGTCAACAAAAAACAAGTGGCTTCCCTCAACAGCGACACTCAGAGCGTGAGTGGTGCGTCACTGTTCAGGACTGTGACTCAGAGTCCTGAACAGCGGCAACTGTCGCTGCCGGGGTCTGTGTGACCAACCATTCAATTGAGAACCTCCAGTCGATCCGTGCCACTGCGCTCGATCAATTGAGCCAGTTCGAGCATGTCGGATCTGTTGACCAGGCCGATGCAGCCGAGGGTGCCGCTGTTGGCGTTCTGAAGTCCTGCGCTGGGATCCAGGTGGATCCCGAGCACGCGGCGGCCGGTGGTGAAGGTTGGCTCGATGCTGATCCACACAGGACCAAGCTCGGGGTAATCACCATCGATCAGGGGTTCGACGACCCCCACGCTGTAACGGCCGATGGGCAGGGGCGCCCGGCTGCCGAGCTGGTCACGATTGGCGTTCTGTCGGTTCGCCCGGCCACTGACGGCATCGAACCGTCGCAGCGGTTCACCTGGAATCTCAATCTTGAGGTCCCAGATGGGGTCTCCGGTCATCTGCAGTCGTCGATCGGTGCGTTCCAGAACGAGGGTGGGGACAGGATCTGGCTTTGGCGCTGCAGGTTCAAGCAATGCCATCAAGGACTGGCGTTTGAACGGTTTGACATCGGCCTTTGCCTCAGGCATCACCCAAGCGCCTGCCAAAACCGTGGCCAGGGTCAGACCAGAGAGCAGGCTGCTGAACAGAGGACGAGTTCTGGCGATTTGCATCCCGTTGGCAGAAAAACGTGCCTTTCCTAGAGGGGATGATTATTGCCTGATGAATGAATAAACGGTTGTTCAGCTGGCCTCGAGTCGGCGCCAGTCCAACCCCGGGCAATGGGCGACGATGGCCGCCGTCGTTTTCATGTAGTCCGCATAGGAGGGAAGCATTCGAAGCAGTGCGCGCTCCTCGCGTCGGGCCTTGCCTGTCAGCACAGAGACCAGAGCGAGAAACAGCAGAAGATGGAACAGGCTCGCCAAAGCGATCACCACTCCCAGAGAACAAACCAGAACCGCCCGATAGAGCGGATGGCGGCAGTGTGCGTAGACCCCGCTGGTGACCAGATCAGCTCCCGGTTTCGGATCCGGTAGCGGAGACAGGCTCGGCCCCAGTTTCAGAAATCCCTGGACAGCGAGAATCAGTCCGATGGCCAGGGTGATCAGGCCCACAACTTGAGCAGTATGAGGCCAGGCGATCCCGAAGAATCCTGGCTTTGGCCATGCAGGGATCAGATGACAGGTGATCAGGGCCAGCTGCGCCAGCAACCACCACTCACCGCGCCGGTTACTGAACCAGCCGCCCCAGCTCAGCCCCCAGCCTTTGAAAGCGGCTTTCCAATCGGTCACGGCGAGGTGGCTCCACTACTGCAAAGGCTGTCCCGTCGATGGGACCATGCTCCAATCCTGACCTCCCATGAACGATGAGAACCGTTGTGATCACAGGTTCCAACCGGGGGATTGGAGCTGCGGTGGCTCGCAGGCTGATCGATCAGGGGAATCAGCTCTGCCTGGCAGTGCGGGATCCCGAGGCCTTGCTGGGAACTGATCTGGATCCAGCGCAAGCTCCAGCCCGCCTCATGTCATGCCCCTATGACGCTCGCGTTCCTGAGAATGCTCAACGGGTTGTCGAGGCAACCCTGAACCGGTTTGGATCGCTGGACACGCTTATCCACTGCGCCGGAATCCTGCATCGCACGCCCCTGCTGTTCAGTGATGAGCAACGGTCTGAACCGGATGAACTCTGGAAGGTGAACGTGATGGGTCCCTGGTGGTTGACCCGAGCTGCCTGGCCAGCCCTCGTTGACTCTGGACGGGGTCGGATTCAGGTGCTGGTCTCGATGAGCGGCAAGAGGTCCAAAGGTTCGCTTGCTGGATATACCGCTTCCAAATTCGCATTGATGGGACTTTGCCAGACCATGCGCAACGAGGGGTGGGAGAACGGCATTCGCGTGACCGCCGTCTGTCCCGGTTGGGTGAATACCCGGATGGCTGCAGGGGTCAAGACGATGCCTCCTGAGCAGATGACCCAGCCCGAGGATCTGGCCAGCCTCTGCGCGCATCTGCTCACGCTCCCATCGGCGGCAGTCCCCTTTGAGTGCGCTGTTAATGCATCGCTTGAGCGCTGATCAATCCAGAGGGATCTCTCCTCGGGCACAAACGTCGTTCCAGCAGAGCGTTCGTTCCGCGATCCAACGGGCTTGAACGCCTGTCCAGTCGCCATTGTCATTCAGCTGCATCTTCATGTGGCCGCTGCCGTCATGGTTGAAGCGGACGACATGGTCTTCGAATGCCAGCTGCCAGCTGGAGCCTGGTTGATCGCTTTCGTACCGACAGTTCTGCCACTCCTGATGCTGTTGCCTGCATTCAATAGGCACGCTGACCGCTGGGCGCGCCTGCGCAGCCAGGCCGAGCCCAGCGGTCAGCAGCACACTGGCCTGGCTGATTGAGCGGATCAGTTGAGCCAGTGAATGGGGCACGTACTGGCCTGCGCAGCAAGGGTCTCCTTTCAACCTGCATTTCGTCGAACGAAAGCGGTCCCCTGGCCTGCCAATATTTAACAATTGCCTTTCGGAGCCCGTGCCGCGTTACCAAGCCCGCGTTCTGGTGCACCTGCGCCCATCGGTTCTCGATCCAGCCGGTGAGGCGGCCAGGGCTGCAGCCTCGCGCCTGGGTGTGGATGGTGTGGAACGCCTGCGCATCGGCAAGGCCGTGGAGCTGGAGCTTGAGGCCTCGGATGAGGCCGCAGCACGTCGAAGCCTTGAGCTGCTCAGTGATCGGCTGCTTGCCAATCCTGTGATCGAGAACTGGACTCTTGAGCTGACCCAGTCATGAGCATCGGGGTTGTCGTTTTTCCCGGATCGAACTGTGACCGTGATGTTCGCTGGGCGACCGAGGGCTGTCTGGGGATGCCCACGCGGTACCTCTGGCATGAGGAAAGGGATCTGAGCGGCCTGGACGCGATTGTTCTTCCAGGGGGATTCAGTTATGGGGACTATCTGCGCTGTGGTGCAATCGCCAGATTTGCGCCGGTCCTCGAATCACTGCTGAGTTTCGTTTCAGCCGGTGGGAGAGTTCTGGGCATCTGCAACGGCTTTCAGGTGTTGACGGAACTGGGACTGCTTCCAGGTGCACTGACCCGCAATCGAGATCTTCATTTCATTTGTGAGGACACTCCTCTTTCCGTGGTCAGCGGTCGTACGCCCTGGTTGTCTTCCTGCGGCGGTGGACGTCGGTTCTCATTGCCCATCGCCCACGGTGAGGGGCGTTATCAATGCAGTGACGACACGCTGAAGCAGCTCCAGGACGATGACGCCATTGCACTTCGGTACTGCAGCAATCCCAATGGATCCGTCTCCGATATCGCAGGCATCACCAATGCCTCGGGATCGGTGCTTGGTCTGATGCCTCACCCTGAGCGAGCCTGTGATCCACAGACTGGCGGCACTGCAGGTCGGGCCATCCTCGAAGCGCTGCTCTCCTGACCCATGCGTCGTCGTTCTCTTCTGGCGTTGTTCGCCAGCTCGGGAGTTGGTCTGTCACTATTCGGCAGCCTCGGTGGTCAGGCCAGATCGATGTCCAGACCGCGCCAACCGAGAGCAATCGCTCCACTCCGTCGGGGTTCACGGTTGAGAGCCATCAACCCTGGTACCTGGATTGACCCTGATACCGATTTCAGCCCTCTGAGCAGGCGTTGCGAAGAGCAGGGCTGGATTCTTGAAATTCCGGAGGACGTCAAAGGTCAGTGGCAATGGTTCTCGGCAACCGACGATCAGCGGCGCGCTTCGATCGAAGACGCCTGGAACGATCCCACCCTCGATGGTGTCTTCTATGTCGGGGGTGGCTGGGGCGCTGCGCGAGTACTGGAGTCCGGACTGAGATTTCCCAAGCGCCCGTTCTGGTCTCTTGGTTTCTCCGACAGCAGTGCCCTTCTGCTTGCACAGTGGCAGGCCGGTTTGCTGGGAGCCATTCACGGCTCTGCCTGGGGACTGGATGAACAGTGGCAACGCACGGTTGACCTGCTGAGCGGACGACCAACGCAACCGCTTCAAGGGCGAGGGGTACGCGGTCGCATGGCAAGGGGGCGTCTGGTGGTGACGAACCTCACGGTTGCAACACATCTGATCGGCACACCCTGGTTTCCTGATCTACGCGGATCCATTCTGGTG
Organism: Cyanobium sp. ARS6; assembly: GCA_002687115.1. Taxonomy (GTDB): domain Bacteria; phylum Cyanobacteriota; class Cyanobacteriia; order PCC-6307; family Cyanobiaceae; genus Synechococcus_C. Next base: position 1,365 of record NYZI01000070.1, on the reverse strand, counting down.
CTCGAGGATGTGGGCGAGGCGCCTTATCGAGTGGATCGCATGCTCACCCAGTGGCGCAGCGCTGGTCTGTTCAAGGGGTTGGCAGGAGTGGCCTGTGGTCGCTTCAGCTGGAAAGAAGACGATGTTCTTCCCGGCGATTTCTCCATGCCGGAAATCCTTGAAGAACGTCTCAGTGATCTCGGTGTACCTCTTCTGATGGATCTTCCTCTTGGTCATGGTCTGCCGAATTGGGCACTACCTCTTGGACGCGAAGCATTGCTCGATGCTTCATCAGGCCAGCTCACTCTGCAGGCCTAAAGAGTCTCGTTCAGCGCCTCTTGTGTGTCTCATGTCTTCAGTTTTTGCCTCTTCTTTTTCTCAAGAGCAAGTCCATTGGAATCATCCCAAGAGCCAGAAAGGGCACGAATTGAGGCGAAAATTCTGCGGCAAAACCAATCAATAGAAAAGCGGCAGCGAAGCTTGCACCACGATAATTTTTGAGTCCTGAACCCTCACGGCCTTTGATGAGGACTGACTGCTCAAGCAGCTCGGGCTTCTCCCAGGCATGGATTGCGATGAGCCATCCAATGCCGCTAATCAATGCAAGAGTCCACCAGTAGAGAAGGCCAACCCCCTTGCTTGCATTCATCTGCCCATCATTCAAAGAACCATAGAGTGCTGTGGGCCAGGGAAGAAAAACAATTAATGCCATCCATAATGAATTTAGCCAGAAAATCGTTCCATCAAAAGTTCTCATCGAATTGAAGACCTGGTTGTGCTTAAGCCACAGCAGGGAAAGGATTAAGAAGCTCAGCCAAAATGCAAAAATCTGAGATGAGTTCTCGCCAATCAGTTGCCATATTGAGTCTTCTCCTGTCGATTTGATGTCAACTAGTGGTAGCAGTTGAAGGGTGATAGCAATCGCAACAACTGCATCAGTGAAGTTGATCAGTCGGTCGAATGACCGCCGCTGAACGGGCGAGATTGAATTCTGTTCGCCGTCCATTCGTGCTTGATCAAAGTATTCCTATGCTAGATCTCTCCTTGCTCTTTGCTCACCTCTTCGTGGGTGATTCGATCAGTTTGATGATTAAATCGAATGTTGTAAGTTTATTTGTTTGGATGCTGCTCTTTGAGATTGCTTTGTTCAATCAGTTTCTTGGGGCAGATGATGATTGATGGAGGTTTGATGCGCCATTGCACGAGTCGCCGCTGAATCTTTGAATTCTTCGAATAACCATAAAAACAGGGGCCTGATGGCCCCTGTTCGGTGCATGTTGTGAGATCAGTTGATCAGACAGCAACAGCAGCTTTGGGATCCAGTGCGCCTTTGGCATAGAGGCCGGCGTAGTAGGTGATGCTCTGCTGTTGAATCTTGCTGGCGTT
>NYZI01000069.1 GCA_002687115.1 Cyanobium sp. ARS6 | reverse complement strand
CACCGGTGCAGCAGCGAGGACGTGAAGCCCTCCAGCGTCTTGGCTTGCCCACCCGTAAACAGGAAGCCTGGAGACTCACCGATCTCAAACGACTTGGGGAGATCGCCGCACTCCCGGAGGTCAGAGAAGCTCTCGACATCGTTTTGCCGGAAGTGGCTGAAGGAGTGACGAGGATCGTGCTGGGCGCGGAGTCGGATCCCCTTGATGGAGTCCGTCTTCCAGAGGGGGTGACATCACTCACAGAGGCCGAGTTGCATTATCACCTTGGACAGTCTCTCGACCATTGCGGTTGCTCTCAGGCCTGGCCTGTGCAACTGAACCATGCCCACAGCCGGCAGCTGCTGGCGCTGCGTATTCGCGGCAAAGTTGCGCCTCTGGAACTGGTGTTGCCCACGTGTGTTGGTCTGACCGCCACAAGAGTGTTGCTGCTGCTCGAGTCGGACGCCGAACTGGAACTGTTTCAGGTCTTTCCTGCCGAGGGATCTCCTCCGGACGTACATCAGGCTCACAGTCATGTTCTGGAAGTGCATCTCGGTCAAGGCGCCAGGTTGGATCATGGTGTTCTCGCCAGTGGTTCAGGAGATGCATCGTTGATGGTGCATCTGGCCATCGAGCAGGAGCCCGGTAGTCACTACGGGCTGACGAGTGTCTGCCGCGGCTGGCGATTCGGAAGGCTTGAACCGCGCGTGTTGCAACTGGACGGCCAGGCCACCACAGGGATCCATGGCCTGTCGATGACAACAGCGGAAGAACAATTTGCGACGCACAGCAGCATGCGTTTCGACGGCCCTGAAGGGGGACTTGATCAGCTTCAAAAAGCTGTTGCAGCTGATCGTTCCCACAGCATTTTCAATGGCGCCATTCAGGTGCCCAGGCCGGCGCAGCGCACTGATGCATCCCAGCTCAGCCGCAGCCTTCTGCTCTCACGCCGTGCGCGTGTGGATGCCAAGCCTGAGCTGCAGATCATCGCCGACGATGTGAAATGTGCACACGGCGCCACGGTCAGTCAGCTGCAACAGGAGGAACTTTTCTACCTGCGAAGTCGTGGAGTTGACGCCGATGAAGCAGCTGCCTTGCTACTTAGGGGATTCTGCTGCGAAGTGGTGGATCGTCTGCCAGCAGCGGTCAAGGCCTGGATGGCCTCCGGAGCAATCGCTGACCCCTCTCGACCCTTATGACCACTCTTTCTCGCGATATCGGTGTCTCTTTAGCGGAACGGACCCGTGCTGATTTCCCGATTCTCGATCAGCGATCCGCCCAGGGCGACCCTCTGATCTATCTCGATCATGCCGCCACCAGCCAGAAACCCCGGGTTGTGCTGGAGGCGCTGCAGGCCTACTACTCCTGTAACAACGCCAATGTGCATCGAGGAGCACACCAGCTCAGCGCCAGAGCCACCGAGGCCTTTGAAGCGGCCCGCTCCACCACTGCCTCTTATGTCGGGGCGGCAGGAGCTCAGGAGATTGTGTTCACCCGCAACGCAACCGAGGGCATCAATCTGGTCGCCCGCTCCTGGGGCGACGCCAACCTGCGTGAAGGGGATGAGATCCTGCTCACGTTGATGGAGCACCACAGCAACCTGGTGCCTTGGCAGCTGTTGTCACAGAGAACCGGTTGTGTTCTGCGTCATGTGGGCATCACTGAAACCGGTGAGCTCGATCTCGACGACTTTCACTCCAAGCTGAGCGATCGCACACGACTGGTCAGCCTCGTGCAGATCAGCAACACGCTGGGTTGTCGCAATCCTCTTGAGCTGGTGATTCCCGCTGCCCATGCTGCAGGTGCTCTGGTGCTGGTGGATGCGTGCCAGAGCCTCGCCCATCACCCCACGTCGGTCGCGATTCTGGATGCTGATTTCCTCGTGGGTTCCTCACACAAGCTCTGTGGTCCCACAGGGATGGGGTTCCTGTGGGCCAGGGAAGCTCTTTTGGAATCGATGCCGCCTTTCCTCGGTGGTGGGGAAATGATTCAGGACGTCTATCTGGATCACAGCACCTGGGCCAGCCTTCCATACAAGTTCGAGGCCGGCACTCCCGCTATCGGTGAGGCCGTGGCAATGGGCGCTGCGCTCACTTATCTCACGCAGATCGGACTTGACAACATCGCCGCATGGGAAGCCGAACTCACGGTGCATCTGTTCAATCGCCTTCAGATGATTGACGGCCTGCGCATTCTCGGACCAACTCCTCAGCAACAGTCAGGCCGGGGTGCTCTTGCCACCTTCCTTGTGGATGGAATCCATGCCAACGACATCGCCGCCATGCTCGATCTGGCAGGAATCTGCATCCGCAGTGGTCATCACTGCTGCCAGCCTCTGCATCACCACTACCAGGTCACGGGTTCAGCCAGAGCCAGCCTCAGCTTCATCACAACGACGGCGGAGATTGATCGTTTCGCCGATGAGCTTCAGGGTGTCATCAACTTCTTCCGGGATAACGCCTGAGTCCTGTCTCAGGTTCTTTGACTGGTTTGCGTCAACAACCGCTGTAAAGCGGACAGGCAGATTGGCTCAGGTCTCTCCAATCGATCCGGATGAACATTGACGGTCAGGCCTGGCGCACCATCGGACTCGAACCGGATGGTCGCTCGGTCTGGGTGATTGATCAGACCCAGTTGCCCCATCGCTTTGGAACTCGAACCCTCTGCAGCTGTGAGCAGGCGGCTGCGGCCATCAGCACCATGGTGGTTCGTGGCGCTCCATTGATTGGGGTGACCGGCGCCTATGGCCTGATGCTGGCCCTGCTGGAAGATTCCAGTGATGCTGCTTTGGCGGCTGCTTTTGACCAGCTCAATGCCACGCGCCCCACGGCTGTGAATCTGCGCTGGGCTCTGGAGCGAGTGCGAGATCGTGTGCTGCCGCTGTCTCCGTCGGGACGGGCAGCTGCCGCTCGGGAGGAGGCCGGTTTGATCGCTGATGAGGATGTGGCCATGTGCTCCGCCATCGGTGACCACGGTCTGGAGATCATCAAGCGGCTTGCGGCGGCCAGGCCGGAGGCCCGGAGGAACAGGCCATTTCAGGTGTTGACCCACTGCAACGCTGGCTGGCTGGCCACGGTTGACTGGGGAACGGCGTTGGCTCCGATTTACAAGGCCCGACGAGCCGGCCTTGATCTTCATGTCTGGGTGGATGAGACCCGCCCCCGCAATCAGGGTGCATCGCTCACGGCCTATGAGCTCGGTCGAGAAGGAATTCCCCACACGGTGATCGTGGACAACGCCGGAGGTCACCTGATGCAGAACGGTGAAGTGGATGCGGTGATTGTGGGAACGGACCGCACCACTCGCCGCGGAGATGTGTGCAACAAGATCGGGACCTATCTGAAGGCCCTGGCGGCCCATGACAACGCGGTGCCGTTTTATGTGGCTCTTCCCGCATCAACCATCGACTGGAATCTGGATGACGGGGTGCGGGAAATCCCGATTGAAGCCCGGTCCCCCCAGGAGGTCACGGCGATTCAGGGCCGCCTGCTCGATGGATCAGAGGCAGGCACTCTTGCCCAGGTGCAGCTCACACCCGAGGGCAGCGACGGCTTCAACCCTGCTTTTGATGTGACGCCTGCCCGGCTGATCACTGCGCTGATCACCGATCGGGGTGTAGCGGATGCCAGTGAGGAGGGGCTGAAGAGTCTTTATGGCTGTGGCTGACCACCGCGAGGATCAGGCGCTGCGTCAGCAGCTGGTGAATGTGGCCCGCCGCATGAACAGCACAGGGCTCAACCAGGGCACGTCCGGCAATCTGTCAGTACGGATTGAGGGAGGGATTCTGGTCACTCCCAGCTCCCTTCCCTATGAACAGATGGAGGCCGATGATCTGGTGGCGCTGGATCTGAGCGGTCATCCCCTGCGCGAGCAGCAGCGGCGGCCCTCATCGGAGTGGCGCCTGCATGCGGATGTGCTTGCTTGTCGTTCGGAAGCGACGGCCGTGGTTCACTGCCACCCAATTCATGCCACTGCACTGGCCTGCCATGACCGTGGCATTCCTGCGTTTCACTACATGGTTGCGGTGGCCGGCGGTGATGAGATCCGCTGCGCCCCTTACGCCACCTTCGGAACGAAGGAGCTTTCCGACAATGTGGTGAAAGCTCTCGGTCCTTGCAATGCCTGTCTGCTGGCCAGACACGGGATGGTGACACTGGGGAAGGATCTGGAGTCAGCACTGCGGGTGGCGGTTGAGGTGGAAACCCTGGCGCGCATGTATCTGCAGGCTCTCCAGGTGGGTGAGCCGCCAGTTCTCTCCGACGAGCAGATGCAAGCGGTGCATGCCCAGTTCAGAGGTCTTGATTACGGGCAGGTGGATCAGAGCCCGAGTTGATGCCGGAAGAAGCGCTCCGTTTCCTCCAGCACCTGCACTTTCACCTCACTGTCGCGGAAGCCATGGCCTTCCTCCGCAAAAGTCTGCACCTCGACAGCAAGTCCGTTGTTTCTGAGAGCAGCCGCCATCCGTTCCGTTTGCTCGGGAACCACCACCTTGTCCTGCAGGCCCTGGAAAAAGATCACCGGGCAGCGAATGGATTGCGCATGCAGGAGCGGTGAGCGCTGCTCATAGCGGGCTTGATCCTCAGGCCAGTCCCCCACAAGTGAGTCGAGATAGCCGGCCTCGAAGCGGTGTGTCTCGGAGGCCAGAGACTTGAGGTCGCTGACGGCGTAGCGGCATGCCCCTGCCCTGAAGACATCGGTGAAGCAGAGGCAGGCCAGGGTGGTGAAGCCACCGGCGCTGCCCCCTTCGATCGCAATCCGTTCTGGATGGGCCTTGCTGGCCTCGACAAGAGCTGTTGCTGCTACTGCGCAATCTGTGACATCAACCACGCCCCAGCCGCTGTTCAGTCTTTCTCGGTAGGCCCGCCCGAACCCGGTGGATCCTCCGTAGTTCACATCCACAACGCCCCAGCCCCGAGTGGTCCAGAACTGGATGCCGAGGCTGAGGCCGCGGCGGGCCATGGCGGTTGGTCCGCTATGGCTTTTCACAAGGAGGGGAGTCTCGCTGCTGGCTCCACCCAGCGGCGGGTAGTACCAGGCGTGCGTGCGCAGGCCATCGGCACCTTCGAACCACAATGGTTCGGCGCAGCTGATGGCTTCGATCGGCAGTGCGGCTTCGCTGGCTGGAGTGTGCTGCCAATCACCGGTGGCCAACTCCAGCTCCAGCAGGCCCTGGCCGACGGAGGAGCTGCTGGCGATGACCACGGCCCGTCCCCCATTGGCATGGAGATCAGCCAGATCATCGAAGGGCTGATCGACGCTGCTGATCGTGCCGTCGCCCCTCAGCTGCTTCAGCTGCCAGCGGCCTTCAGCACAGATGGCTGCCAGCAACTGTTCGCCATCCCAGGCACTGGTGCTCATGCCGAACACCCACTGAGGCATTGCGGTTTCCGCCTGCATGGGCCATGGACGCTCCCAGTTGCTTCCGCTGAGGGGGTCGGCAAGCCGCATGAGGTTCCACCAACCACTGCTGTCTTCAGCAACGACCAGGCTGCCGTCGGGTTGCCACAGGGGCTGAAACACGGAGATGGCCTGTTCGGCGCCAGGTCGGCTCCCGGCGAGTGTTTGTACCTGCGTCAGCTCTCCATCCGGTGTGAGGCAGGCGCAACGAAGTTCGCTGGCATCCCAGGGCATGGCTGGCTGTCGCCATTCCACCCAGGCCAGCTTGTTGCCATCCGCGCTGAGTGCTGGATAGCCAACGAAATCATCGGCTGCATGAAGCAGCTGTGGTTGTTGATCGTTCTGATTCAGGGCAACGCACACCAGATGGTCACGGCTGTCGCGCTCCATCACTCCCACCCAACGCTGCCGCTCCTGGTCAATCAGGCCTCCGCCCAGGGCCCAGGTGCCTGGTGCACTGATCCGGACCGGCTGAGTTTCCGCAGTGAGGGCTGCGCAATCCTCTCTGCTCAGTCCAAGCCAGGTCTGCTGCCAGAGGCAGCGGTCGTCGTCATCGATCCAGGTCAGCAGCAGTTTGTCCCCCGTCAGGGCCACGGCCATTGGGCCACCGCCGTATTCGTGAATGCGGCAGCGCAGGTTGGCTGGGGCCTGCGTCAGCTCTTTCGCCGGTTTGTTGGTCTGACGCCAGGGGCGGATCATGGCCGTTGTCCGGCCTTTTTCCTGAGGGCGCTGCTCCAGCCACAGCACCCAGTTCCCCAGAACTTGAGGTGCTTTCAGCGTCGGCTGGCGTCCGAGGGCGGTCCTCGCAGACAGGGGCTGAGAGCTGCTCATCGCTGCAATCGGATGCAAATGGGAAGACTGCCTAAGATCAGCACAGTTTTGATTCAGGTTGAGACCTTGGCCAGGAGCTTCGCCCAGTTGGCACGATCCGCCGAGAAGACCAGCTCTTCAGTGGCCGTGCCGAAGAAGCCTCTGGATTCTCCTCCGCTTCACATTCACCAACTTGGTGCTGAAGCTCTCAGGGTCGAAGGCCGTCGTGTCGGCAAAGTTGATGAATCGGTGAGGGATCTTGCCAGAGACATGCTGCGCAGCATGTACACGGCCCATGGCATAGGCCTTGCCGCTCCCCAGGTGGGCGTCGACAAGCAGTTGCTGGTGATCGATCTCGATCCGGAGACCCCGAGCACACCACCCCTGGTGTTGATCAACCCCGAGGTCATTTCCGCCAGTGCAGGGCTTGACACCTACGAAGAAGGTTGCCTGAGTATCCCTGGGGTTTATCTCGATGTGGTGAGACCCACCGCAGTGCAGGTGAGTTTCCGCGATGAGATGGGTCGCCCGCGCACGATGAAAGCCGATGGCCTGATGGCCCGCTGTATTCAGCACGAGATTGATCACCTCAATGGGGTGCTTTTCGTTGATCGGGTCACGGACAAAGACGGACTTCTCAAGGAGCTCAAGGACCACGGCTTCCAGTCGTCCGACGTGCGCTCCATCCCCTGATTCCATGCCGATGAAACCCCTCGCAGGGCTGTTCCTGGCCCTGGCCTGTGTGCTCGGTATCGCTGCCACAGGGAGTGTGTTCGAGCTTGCCTATGGCGATCCTGATCTTGGTGTCACGCTCACGCGATGGATCCTCGGCCTGACTCTGCCGGCCACGGTCGGGTCGCTTCTGGTTGCGATTCGGCTCAACAAACCGGCCTGATTGATGCAGCCGAAGAGCCGCGGCACTTTTACGATCCAGGCACATTCTTCTGCTTCGATGGCCCGTTTCCGGATCGCCGCTGCCGCTTTAACGGTCTTCGGTGCCACTGTCGCCACTGGACTGATGTCTTCGGTGCGTGCGCAGGGCTCCCTGTTCACCACCACTGAGGTCGATGAAACCAAGTTTGTTCTGGTTTCAGCTCCGATCGGCTCCGGCGAACGTTCCCAGCTGAACATCTATGAACAACGCACCAGTGCTCGTCCCTGCTACTCGGTGACTGGCAGTGCGCCTGCGGTGGTTGATCCATTGCTGGCAACCTTCGATTTCACGGGAATCTGCAACCGCTACATCGACGGCAATGGTTATTCGCTGCGCATCGGCGGTAACGATCTGGGAACCCGCTACCGCCTCTCGGTCATCAAATCAGCGAATGACGTTCAGTTGATGGCTGTGCCAACGCGCAACCCTTCTGAACCCACTTTCCTAGTGGCTCGAGCAGGCGGCTTCGGCAACAACTTTGTTGAACTGAAGCTCGAGCCCGGCTGGAAGCTGATGCGACGCCAATACGGAAAGCGCACCCTTGGACATCTCTACGTCTACCGCGATGGAGTGCAGTCCGAATCTGGGGGAGCGGCTGAGACCGCTGTACCGGGAGAAACAGAACAGACCCCATGAGATCAACTGCTAGGTTAGTGCGCTGGAAATCATTGCTTGTTGAATGACTCAGGTCACGGTCGGCGAAAACGAAGGCATTGAATCGGCGTTGCGTCGCTTCAAGCGTCAGGTCTCCAAGGCTGGAATCTTCGCTGATCTCAAGCGTCTGCGTCACCACGAGACACCGATCGAGAAGTACAAGCGCAAAGCTCAGCAGCGTCGTCGTCGCCGCTGATTCACTTTCTGCCGGTGAGGCGTTGAACGTCTCACCGGCTTATAAGTCCTGGACTCGTGCCGGGTCACCGGCTGAAAACCCGTATATCGGCCTGTTGGCTTCCTCTTCAGTGTTGTCAAGACTGAATGCAGAGATGAGTAATCAGTGCCATGGGTCGATCAATCAACGCATTCCGCTCCTGGATGGCGGAAACTCTTTCACATGCCGTTGGCAACCCTAGGGAGGAGAAGATGACTGTTCCTCCCGCCATCGGTCCTCAGCCCTATCGGGATGATCCCAGGTCAGGTCGGTGAAATCCTGATTCCGACCCTGCAGGGGCCATGGTCAGCATCATGGCTCAGCAGTATCGAAGCTTCTGAAGCACAGTGCGGAAGCCAGATTCTCAAGGTTCACCTGGTCACTGGCATTTAAGTCGGCCACCGTTCTGGCGACCCGCAATAGACGCAGTCCGCTGCGCATGCTCAGACCTCTTGCGCGGATGACCTCCTCCCAGTGTTCGATGGTTTCCGCCCTGAATCCACCATGCTGTTTGAGCTGTTGGGCACTGAGTTCACGGTTGGGCAGATCGTCCGGATTGCGCTCACGCATCAGCACCCTGGCGCGATCGACTGAGGCGGCGCTGAAGGTCGGGTCCTGCTCTCGGGAGTTCCTAGCCAGGCTGCGGCGCAAACTGTCAGGCTCTGCTGGTTCGAGTTTCAGCTGAAGATCCAGCCGGTCGAGCAGCGGTCCTGACAGCCGCCCCCAGTAACGCCGACGTTTCAGCTCACTGCAGATGCAGCGGCGATCGCCCCACCAACCGCAAGGACAGGGATTGGCGGCAGCGACCAGGGTCACTCGGCTGGGAAAGCGGCAGCTGATTCTTGCTCTGCTCAGCCAGATCACGCCTTCCTCGAGGGGCTGGCGGAGTTGGTCAAGCACCGATCGGGGGAATTCGGTCAGTTCATCCAGGAACAGCACTCCACCGTGGGCGAGGCTGACTTCCCCCGGTCGGGGATGGGCACCTCCTCCAAGCAATGCGGCAGCTGTTGCACTGTGATGCGGGCTTCGAAAAGGCCGTTGCCGGATCAACTGCCCTCTACCACGAATGAGTCCGGCAATCGAATGCAGCCGGGTGATTTCCAGGGCTTCCTCTCTGTCCAGAGGAGGCAGAAGTGATGGCAACTGATGGGCCAGAGCTGTTTTGCCGCATCCAGGTGGACCCACCAGCAGCAAATGGTGGCCGCCTGCAGCAGCGATGGCGAGGCCCTGACGAGCGAGACCCTGTTCTGGGAGATGGAGCAGTTTCTTGGTTGAGTCAGATTCCAGAGAGGCCTGCTGAATGGTTTCAGGGACCGACCGTCTGCAGCTTTGAAGAGCTCTTTCCCCGCCATTGCGCAGGCATTCCACCAGTTCTCGAAGCGTGGCGGCGCTGCGGACTTCCAGGCCGGTCACCAGGGAGGCCTCGGCTGCATCATCCGCGGACACGGCGAGGGCGCTTGCCTTTTGTTCAGCCGCCTCGCAGGCGATGGCGAGAATCCCTCGGCAGGGTCTGATGCGGCCATCCAGCCCCAGTTCTCCGGCACACCAGAGCCCATTGAGCAGAGGCGCATCCAGCTGCCCACTCGCCACGAGCAAGGCCAGTGCGATGGGGAGGTCGAATGCGGGACCTTCCTTGCGCAGGTCTGCAGGTGCAAGGTTCACCACCACTCGCACAAGGGGGCCGCGAAATCCGCTGTTGCGCAGCGCAGCCCGAACACGTTCCCGCGACTCCTGGATCGCGGTGTCCGGTAAGCCCACCAGCTGCAGGCCTGGTAACCCAGGAGCCAGATCAACCTCGACAGTGACTGGAATGGCGTCGAAACCGAGCAGTGATGCACTCAGGCAGCGTGCCAGCATTGAGATGATGAGCGGTGCATGGATCTGATGCCCTGCCTGTCCCATCACCTCCCCCACCACGAGCCCAGGTGTCATGGCCGAGGACACGATCTTTTCCCGCATCCTCAGGGGTGAGATTCCCTGTGATGAGGTCTACAGCGATGAGCAGTGCCTCGCTTTTCGCGACATCGTTCCCCAAGCTCCCGTTCACGTGCTGGTGATCCCGCGTGAACCGATCAAGAGTCTCAGGGAGGCCGCTGAGGAGCATGCCGGTCTGCTGGGCCACCTACTGCTGGTTGCCGCCAGGGTGGCCAAGCAGGAGGGGCTCGATGACTGGCGAACCGTGATCAACACAGGTGCCGGAGCCGGTCAAACAGTGTTTCATCTGCATGTGCACTTAATAGGAGGCCGTTCGCTCGAGTGGCCTCCCGGCTAGGTCTCAGCTGGTCAGAATGGTTTCATGACCATCACTCCCTCAGCTTCCGCATCTGGCCTGGCAGGCCAGATGCGCAAACTGCGTAATCTTGCTCAGCCGTTCTTCCTTCCCCTGGATCAGGCCTCGGGTTGGCAGTTCTCAGGCCTGCTGCTTTCGCTGTTGTTCTGCGTTGGCGGTCTGGTGCTGGTGGCTTTAACCGGGCTGACCGGCTTGGCAGAACGCCTGCTTCCTGAGCTCACGGAAAAATATTTCAGTGGAGTGTCCTCCACGATTGACCTCATCTGGAGCGGCTGGTGGGGTGTTGTTTTCACGGCACTCTTCCTGATCGGTGTGTCGTCGTTCTTGCTGATGCGTCAGCAGTTGCGTAACAGGCGCTGGCTGCATTGGTTGATGCTCGGTGTGATTGTGCTGATGCTGCTCGCAGTCAATGGGATCAATGCAGGAATTGGATTTATTGCAAGAGATCTGACCAATGCGCTGGTTGCAAAGCAGGAAGATGGTTTTTATCGAATTCTCACGATTTATGCGGCTTGTTTTGTTGTTGCCCTTCCTATCCGTGTCTCTCAAATCTTTTTTACGCTGAAGCTTGGGATTATCTGGCGGGATTGGCTTTCGCGCAGTCTGATCGGCGATTATATGAGTAACAAGGCATATTATGTTCTCAATCCAAATGATGAGCAGATCACTGATGTCGACAACCCGGATCAGAGGATCACGGATGACACACGATCGTTTACTACGCAAAGTCTTCAGTTCACCCTTGGAGTGTTTGATGCGCTGCTGACCTTTTCTCTCAACATTCTGATCCTGTGGAGTATCAGTACAACGCTGACTCTCTCTCTATTCGGCTATGCCGCATTTGCGACAGCAGTTCTCGTGATTTCAGGTCGGAAGCTGGTTCGAATTAACTTCGATCAGCTTCGTTATGAAGCTGATTTCCGATATGGCCTGGTCCATATTCGTAACAATGCTGAGTCAATTGCTTTTTATTCAGGGGAAGAGCAGGAGTCCGCTGAAACGAAGCGACGCCTGGGTGAGGTCGTACGAAATTTCAATTTGCTGATTGTCTGGCGCGTCATTATCGATGTCATGCGTCGTTCAATTGGTTATGCAGGTAATTTTTTCCCTTATCTGGTGATGGCCGTTCCGTATTTTGCGGGTGAAATTGATTATGGAGGATTCATTCAGGCCAGCTTTGCCTTCTCAATGGTGGAGGGCTCGCTTTTCTTCATTGTCAACCAGATCGAGGAGCTTGCCCAGTTCACTGCAGGAATCAGTCGACTGGAAGGTTTCCAGAGCAAAGTCGAGCAGGTGAGTCGAGAGAAAGTTGATGTCTCCAACGTCAACACCGCGGTTAATTCGATCGTGATCCGTCACGCTGATCTCACGCCTCCCGGCAGCGAATTGCCCATCCTTCGTGATCTCAGCCTGAGCGTCGGAGAGTCTGACCGCTTGCTCGTCGTCGGGCCTTCAGGTTGTGGAAAAACCTCGCTTCTGCGCATGATCAGTGGTCTCTGGTCCCCAAGTCATGGCGAGGTGGAACGCCCTGCAACCGGTGAACTGCTTTTCATCCCCCAGAAGCCTTACATGCTGCTGGGGTCCTTGCGGGAGCAGCTTTGTTATCCGACTGATGAAAGCCGCTACAGCGATGAGCAACTGCGCCACGTTCTTGAAGAGGTCAATCTCGGGACACTGCTCAATCGATACCCCGACCTGGATGTGAAGCAGGACTGGCCCAGGATCCTGTCCCTTGGAGAGCAGCAGCGACTTGCGTTTGGTCGACTTCTACTCAACGCTCCGCGTTTTGTGGTGCTAGACGAGGCCACCAGCGCGTTGGATGTGGCCACGGAGGATCGTCTCTACAAGCTTTTGCATGAGCGTGAACTTTCGGTGGTCAGCATTGGCCATAGGCCAACGCTCAAAAACTTCCACGACAGCGTTCTTGCCCTCGATGGTCAGGGCGGATGGCAACTCCTTCCTGCCACCAGTTATGACTTTGATCGTTCCTGACTCCCCACCATGACCAGCAGCAGTGCCGACGCGAGTACGAAGGAGTCAGGCTCTGAGTCGATTCCTGTTACCAGCGCAACGACATCCGATGTTCCTGAATTCGGCTGGAGCGGTTACGCAGAGCGGATCAATGGTCGTTTCGCCATGCTCGGTTTTCTTTCGGTGCTGCTTGTGGAAGCGCTGAGTCATGACACCTTCCTGCACTGGTCTGGTCTGGTGCCCTGAGGCGCAATCGCTGATCAAGGCAGACGAATGAGATCCACATCCCATCGCCCCTTCCGGCTTACCTGAACGGCGAGAAGTCGTCCTGATCCATCCAGGCTGACCTCCCTCGGTACTCCGGCCGGCTCCACCGGTAAGCGCTGCAGAACTCCGACACCACGTCGGTAAAGCATCAGCTCCGTGCGTCCATCACGGCTGCGGATCAGAGCAATGCGTTTGCCATCGCCGCTGACGCTGACACTGATCGGCTGCGAATCCGACTGGTTGATGCCAGGCAAAGGGACTGGCTGACCGTTGCGCAGATCCACAAGCTCGATGCGTTCCCGACCGTTGCGACTGGCGATCGACGCCAACCAGCGGTTGCCTAAGGATGGCCATCGGCGGCTGTCGGAACTGCGCTGCAGGGCACTGCTGATGCTCCGCTCAGGGCGCAGTCCGGACGGACCACAGCCCATCAGGCATAGCCCAATCAGCAGTGCAGTCAATCGTGGCCAATGTGGTCTCATGGCTGAGGCTCCGCTGGAGTTGATCGGCGCAGTCCACCGCGTCGATCGGCTTCAAGCAGTTCGCTGAGATCAAGCAGCTCCACCTGCCAACGCCCACGATCGGCTGTCTGCACCGCAAGCTGACGCCCATCCGGAGAGAGGCTCAGTCGGACGGGAGAACGACCTGAGGGGAGGCGAAGGGGATGAGCGCGCCCATTGAGTCGGTCCTCGATCAGAACAAGCCGTCGGTTACCGCGCTGAATGATCACGGCCAGATAGCGACCGTTCCAGCTCAGTGAAGGAGAGCTGTGGGGCTGTTGCCTGCTCAGATGGCGCAGGGGGAGACGACCGCCACTGCGAAGATCCTTCAACTGCACGGTGGGTCTGCCGCGCTGGTCAAGGATCACAGCCAACTTGCTGCCATCTCCACTGAGTGCGGGCTGCTGCTGCTGCTCAGGCAGAAATGAGCCAGGAGCCCGCTGGGTTTGGCCGCTGCATCCGACTATCCACAAGCCGATCAGCAGCAGCGCAGGGATGCGGATCAGTCGTCGAAGCGGGAGCTGTTGTCCCGTGGACGCGAGCTGCGGGGAGGAGTTCGCCCTGGATCCTGGGAACGCGTGCCGGGCGTAGTCTCCTGGCCGGACTGACGTCGGCTCGGACTGTAGGCCGCATCCTCGGCAGCCTGGCGGAACGGTGTCCCCTGAGGAACTCCAGGCGGCGTTGTCGTTGTTGAGCGGTTGATGAGAGGAGAGCTGGATGCTGAACCCTGTGACTCTTCGTTTGGACGTCGGGAGGCTGCGCGAGGAGAGGTGGTTGATGGGGCTGCCGCACGGGCAGAAGCTGCACTGGGCCTGCTGCCCCGCCGCTGGTCATCCCGCTGATTGCGGCGATCCCCGAAGCTGGGACCGGTGGATGGGCGGTCGTCGTCCCGAGTCCCGAAGCGGGCCATTCGGCGCTCCTGCTCACTGTCCTGCCTCCAGCTGGAAGGTTCTTCAGGGCGACCGCGTCGTCGACTGGCGGCTTGTTCGGGAATCGCAGCTCTGGAATTTCGTCGTGGACGATAGAAATCGTCGTCCTGCCCCTCACTGCGGTCGAATTCCTGGCCTGCGAAGCGACGTCTCAGCGGCTGAGGTTCGTCAAAGCTTTCATAGGACTCGTCGTATCCACCGCGCATTCCAGGCGATTGTCCCCTGGCGGGCGGTTCGTCATCAAAGTAGGCCGAGCGGCGCGCTTGCTCCGCTGAGATTCCTCGCAGACGAACGCTTTCGTACGCAAAAAAGACTGTTGTGCCGGCCAAAAGGAATTGTCCGAACTGGAGTATCGGATCGAGTCTCCAGCCCTGGAAGAAGAGAATGCCGCCGCAGAGCAGGCCGATGGCTGCAAAAAAAACGTCGTAATCGCGGGCCAGTGCAGGTTTGAAGCTGCGCATGAAGTACAGCATTGCGCCGCCAACGGCCAGCACGATGCCAACGATGCTGGCCCAATTAAGACTGGCGTTAACCACGATCAGGACCTCGAAATGCGTTCGCCGGGCTCATTGAAACCGGGAACAGTTGTTTCAAGTTTACGAAGTGCGCCAGGCCCTTCAGAGCTTTCGGTCCACCTGGTCGGTCTGGCTGAACAGGAAAAGAGCGATCGAAGCAGGCACCACCACGATCACGGCACCCGCGACCAGGCTGAGCAGGAAATTGGTGAGGGAGGGAGTCATAGTGATCGGGCCGGAACCAAACCCTGGATTCAAGGCAAGAGCGATCTTAGGGATCGTTGGCGACTTTCTACGATGCTGAACCCGTTGCTTTGAGCTTT
>NYZI01000068.1 GCA_002687115.1 Cyanobium sp. ARS6 | reverse complement strand
GTCCCTTCCTGTTGACAAGGCGGGCGTTGCTGACGCTTTGAGGGGTTGTGGTTTGCGATGCGAGGCAGCGCCCAAGAGCAGCGCAAACGAAACTGATTCTCAGCAGCAGATTTAGGTTGCTGAGTGTGATTCTCAAGAGCATATTTACGGTTTTTGAATGTGATTCTCAAAAGCATATTTTGATTGCTTCATGTTCGGTTTTTACGCCTAACTTTTGCTCTTTTGTGATGTAGAACTGGTTCATCCCTCCCCGAGTTTCGACATGACAAATTCAGCGACTGCTCAAGCCCCCATCACCATTCCTGTTGGTCCTGCCGGGCGGGCGATGGCCGAGCCGATGTCGGGCGAAATGCTTGATCTGATGCAGGCCCACCTCAACCTTGAGCGTCAGTCAGCTGCCGCCTATTTCGCTGCTGCGATCTGGTTTGCAGAACGTGAACTGACCGGCTTTGCCGAGCACCTGCGTGATGAAGCCAAACAGGAGGAGCAGCATGCTGCCAAGTTTGCTGACTATCTGATCAGCAGGGGTCAGCGGCCTGTGATCGACACCGTTGAACCACCACGTCAGCAATGGCCTGATGTGGAGCAGGTGATCGCCAATGTCTTCCGGATGGAGGCTGATGTGACCGCCTCGGTGCTGCAGCTCTACGGAACGGCTGATCAGGACCTCGACCGCCGCACGAGTGTGTTCCTGGATCCGATTGTTGATGATCAGCGCCTGTCTGAACATGAAGCGGCCTATCTGCTGGGCCGGGTCAGGTTCGCTGCCGGCAACCCAGCTGCTGTGATGATGATCGATGCCGAGCTGAGGGAAGGCGAGGCCGAGCCGGCCAAGCTTGAAGGCTGAGCAACGATCGGTTGATTCAGCCAGGAGCCCCACCTGGCGATTGATTGACCATCCCGGTCCCCACGGCCCCGCCCAGCGCGGGGTTTTTGTTTGCTTGAGCGCCCGTGGGCAGGCAGTGCACTCACCTGCAATGAGCAACAACTCGCTGCTGCCGATTCTGATCATGATCAGATGTCATTCAGTCAATGGCGATCATCTGGGTCTTTCTCACTGGCCTGGTTCCGGCCGGTGTATTGCACACACTCTCGATCGTTGCTGCTACCTGTTGATGCATACAGGGATCAACGAGCTCTAACGCTGTCTATGACATCAATCCAACTGCTCTTCATCACTGGGTCGGATGCCGGGAGTCTCAGAGAGTGAAAATCAGTGTTGAAAAGTGGCTCTTTGATCTTCTGGGTGGATCCTGCGGGATCGCAATCGCCCTTGGGTTGGTCCGGTTTGACTTTGGAATCATCGGCAGCCTGATGGCGGATGCAAACTGGATTGCTGTTGAAGATATCGGCAAGCTTGCAGCAATCAATATGTTTGGCTACCTGGCTGGCTGCATACAACAGGCTTATGTCAAAAACAGGCAAGCATCAATACGATATGTGCGGATCTCATTGATCACAATTATCGCTTCAACCCTTCTCGAAGGTAGGTTGATCGATTTCACAAGCCAGTCAATCCTCAGACTGCTGTGTGGATGGGGAGCCGCCCATGTTGTCTCTGGTCTGCCAACCCTCGCTCTCGAACGTGTCCCGCCCCATTGGAGACGACAAGCCACTGGTTTGATCATGTGTGGTGGGGGGATCGGCTCCTTGCTTGGAGCTGTTGCCATTGGTTTATTTTCTCCAACGTCCGCACCGTCAGCCTGGACTCTTCTTTTCATTTTGACGATCGTTCTGAGCCTGCCAACAACCAGTCTGTTGATAAGACCAAGACCTCAGAAAATAGATGTATCTGATGTGGTTGTGACTCAGTCTTCTGTTGAACAGAGGCCAGGTGTTGGCAACCAATCACATGTGTTGATAGCCATCATTGTGTTTGGCTTCGCTTTGATGCAGGTTGGACAGGTTCCAGCAATCCTCTATGAGCCGTTGATTGCCACCAGGACAATTGGGCTGGACCCAAAGATTTCAAGCAGTATCGACAGTTTGTTTGGAGTGGGGTTGATCATTGGCGGTCTGATTCCGTCAGTTGCACCTTCAAGGCTGACAACCAAATTATTTCTGCCTTTGATCTCCATGGTTGGTCTTTTTGGAGTGGTACTTTTCGGTCTCTCAGAGAACATCTCGACGTTGTCTGTCTCTATTTTTCTGATTGGTGTATGGGATATGATGACTGGTACGCTCACGCTCGACCGTCTTGGGCAACTGTGTAACGAGGACTCGCAGCGTCGAGCCTGGTCTGTAGCCACTTCAGTAGGGGCGCTTGGTTTTATACTCTTTTCATCAGTTACATCTCAGCTTTCAGATCATCATCTGAACCTGATTTTGTTGTTGGGAGTTGCAGCTGTAGTGATTCAGTTTGCGCTTGAATGCACTCAATATTTAATGTTTTCCAGTCACCAATCACAGTTGATGTCCGATTGAACGTCCGAGATTTGCTTCGATGCGCCTTCAGGTTGATCACAGCACTGATTACCCCCCCCTGGGTTGACGCAGAGTTCTGTGGCCAGAGCCTGCTCGTGTTGACCATGGCGAGAATCAACCGCAACTCCTGGATTGTCCTGTTTCTGCTACGGGTGACTGGCCTTGTATCAACCTTGTGCATCACTATCAAATCGTCTGGAACTTCCCAACAGTTGCGGGGTCCTGGGAAGCTTGTTCCCCTTTTGCGGAGTACATCAATGCAGGGGGACCGGGAGACAGGTTTGATGGCTTTGAACTGAAATACCGGGTATGCGATCCCATCGCAGGCAGAGGGATGGCAATTGCAGTGGCCAGTGACATTGGCAAAGTGTGGACTCATCTCGCCCCCTGGATCAAAGGGTTCGGCATCAAATTCGAAGTCACACCGGTTGTTTCAGACTCCGAGTTCGCATCGATGTGGCCCTCAGTTCAAGCATCTGGTAACGCTGACTGAATCAAGGCTTCTGGATCCAACCTAGTCCTAGCGAGGCTGAACAGAGTTTTGAACGATGACGTCGAAGGCAGTGAAGTGAAAAGGAGGGATAGAGGCTGGAGCAATCCGGCTTTTTTTATTGGTGTTCCATCGCTTTTTATGCAAAGCGTCTCATAGGCGACGGATTTGATTGGGATCTGCAGAGATCATCGTCGAAGACAGACGCGTCTCCATGGAGCTGATTGTTGTACTTGCTGTGCTTGTGGTGACGTTCTATCTGTCAACAAAGAATTATTGATGACCTTCCACCGCGAATGGTGCGGGTTGGTTTGCTTGTAAAAGGTTTGATTGTTCAATATCTCGTTGATTTTGAATAGTTCATGGTTATCCAGAGAGTTGATGGATTGGACATTATGTGAATTTGATTTCGTGCTTGGCTTCGGCCGCGGAGGATTGTGTTTCATGGATCAGCAGATCTTTCGCAAGCATCGTGAGTGCAATTCCCATCAGGGCAAGTCCGATTCCGCGATCTTTGTCTGCTGCATTCGATACAACCCTGGACAGTTCAAGGTGTTTTTTCCAGGAGAGATGCATGGAATTCAGTATTGATAATCCTTTTTAAGCCTGCTAGCAGATCCTATGACTGTCATGAGCTGATTCAGGCAACGCTTTGTAATCAAAACAATGTATTGACTTGAGCATGATTCCCTGAAATCTGTTGCAAAAACTACGTTTTTGGTTTGCTGTTCAGAAGTTTCTGGGGTAATTTCAGATGGCTACGCCAGAAGATCTGATGGAACCACTTGCTTTGACTCTGGGCCAAAAGTTTGAAATTGAGAAGTTCTCACGCGAGATTGATAGTTCTAGCGATGTGCAGCAGCTTCGCTCGATTGCCAAAGATCTGTTGCTCGCCTGGCAGCAGCAGCAAGCCGCAAGTGCATGGGCCATTCGGCAATCAAAGGGACTCTAAGAAGTGTCGATCAATGCTCTGATTGAGTGCAATACCTTTGCTGCAGTGTCAATTGCAGCTGTTTGATCGTGTCATGCTGCGGTTTCACCGGCTTGCGTAGATGTTTACGCGTTCAGGCTTTGCTGTCAGTTGCTTGTCATCCGATAGGCCTGAACCGATGCTTCGCTAACTGGATCGATGATCCCAACAAGAACCTGTTGATTTCGTCTGTTTGTCTTGGCGTTGATCAGCATGAATCATCCAGGGGTTATCCATGTACACGATTGAGCGATTGAAAGACGCATCATCTGAATATGAAGTATGGGTGCCAGAAATTCAGTATAAAACTGAGTTCAAGGCCTTTGTCAGTGCTCGCACGAAGTGCATGGCTACAGGTGAAACATATAGAGTTTTCAATACACAATCTAAAGATGTTCAATGTGTCATCACGTTGTCTGATTGCAAAACAATGTTCGATTTATGAAATGAACTTCTGTAGGCATTTTTAATGGACCTGTCTTTGCGACGAACGAGTCAAGCCACGGCTGATCAAGGATCTCTCTGAGATTTAGCTCATGCAATCACTGTTGTCTTTGCATTGTTGATGTGGTGGATCCTTGGATGTGTGGCGTTCATAGAGTTCCGCTTTAAGCGTTGTCTCTGTCCCAGCGGCTTTGCCCGCAGAAGAGATTGCAGTGCTTGGCGACTGATGATTCGAATTGGATCGCCTGGAAAATCCATCTCCAACGAGATCCAAGTGTCAGTGCACTGGTGAGGACATTCTTGCCAAAGGATCTTGCTATACGTCTGGAAGATCAAGGGCGGTTCAATCAATGAATGACAAAGAGCTGAGAGCTACTGCCCTGGCAAGCCTCAAACAGCGGAGGGGGCTGGAAAGACAACTCAGGCTTTATGCGATCACCAACGTCACGCTTGTTGTGATCTGGGCGCTGTCAGGGCGTGGAGATTTCTGGCCAATCTGGCCGATTGCTTTCTGGGGGCTGGCCTTGGTCTGGCAAGCAATCGCTTCAACCATCGACCTAAGCCGATCAGTGAGGATGAGATCGAGCGTGAAATGAAGCGACTGGACTCCTGAGCTTGTGGGTCGTTCCCCACTCCACTGATCTGATGCAGTTGAAACCTGTGCATCAATGACTGGCTGTGTGCTCTGGAGTGAGCGCACCTTCACTGATCTGCTGGGTTGAACGGTCGTCAGAACGCTGATCAGCTTGCTGACGGGGTGAGTTTTTGAGGGGCGTTGGCTGAGTCATCCCTTCAGCTGGCTCGACGATGAGCAGAGCGGCCGACCAGAGAAGAGAGTCCTGCTTTCTGCCCAAGGCCGGTCATCACGACCTGGAGAGGTCGCAGATTGATTGGCTGATCTACAGGATTGACAAAGATGCAGTGCTTTTGTGGATCAAACGGAACTCAACAACTGGAAAGCCATCGCCGAGAGGCTGGAAGCTCAGGGTGATACCAGCAGCTGGTTTTATCTGCGTGCCAGAGCTATTGCAGATGGAAAGCCCGACCCGATGCCCAGTGTCTCTGAGTTGATGCCTGATTCGGTTTGATTCAGATGCTGTTGCCGCCTTCACCCTGGTGATGCATCGCCTTGGGTTG
This sequence comes from Cyanobium sp. ARS6, assembly GCA_002687115.1. Classification (GTDB taxonomy): domain Bacteria; phylum Cyanobacteriota; class Cyanobacteriia; order PCC-6307; family Cyanobiaceae; genus Synechococcus_C. The sequence continues at coordinate 25,751 of NYZI01000068.1, read as the reverse complement.
GTTCGTCTTGGTGTTGTAGATCACCTGCGTCTCTTTATGTTTTTTCATTTTGCGGGAAAAAACTTCGTGTTGAATCTTTTAGCGATCGATGGCAGTAGTTATGAGACTCATCAAGACTCTATAAGGCACAGCGCGAATAAGTAATGATCTCAACCCTTGAATTCTCACTGTGTTTTCAAGTAACACTTGGTGAGTTGTTGCGCCCAGATGACGAAGAGAGAGGCAAACACGCTGTTCATCAAAGAAGTGATTTCTCTTGCTGGTAGAAATCACTGGACAGATCCTTTCAGAGTCAGACTGGCTTCAAGGATTCTTTTGGGTCGTGTCTACAGCCCTGAAGAGCATTCATGCGAACCGCTTTCGCCTTAGGTCGTGCCAAGAGGTCAAGTCGCTGTTCGCCAATTCTCTTCTGTTTGCCGGCCATAATCACTTTTTCATTGTTGTGACATTGAGGTCACTGACGTCTTTTCAGGCTCATAAATGTAGACATTCCGTTTGAGGTTAGAGCAGTTTTATCTTCCGATGCTAGTTCGATAACATGTTGCCAAAACTGGGTTAACTGAGACGTATTGAGTGATAATTTCAGTGTTGAGTCCATGAATCCTTTTAAAAATTTAATCTGTTTCTGTATATTGGTTTGTTCGAGTTGTTCGTCGCAGAGAAGTTGTTGATAGTGCGCTTCTTCCAGTTGCCATAAAGAATTGATTTTAGGTGTGCACACGATGTTGAAAATTTCTGCTGGAGACTTGCAATATTGTGGAACCAACAGATCAAGAGCTTGATCTTTGCTCAGCTCATTATTTGCGATCATTTTCGCCTTGGCCTTTTGCAATGTTGTGGCAAATCTTTCGCTGAGTGCTCCGTCATTCAACGAGCTATGTATGTGGAGTATCAATCTGCCTCCGGGGATTATCTCGGTCGCGCGTAGCTCGAGTTTCTTTTGCCAATTGTCCCTGGATGCTTCTTGCCAGGATTCGTGTTCAGGGCAACGCGGCGATAGCTGGTTGGCCCACAGCGCGTCACCGGGAAGTCCAGTTGGAGCGCCACCATTCAGCCAGTGCTGGGCGAAGCATGAAAAGCCAAGATGGATGGAAGCTGCTTCAGCAACAGGGGAATACATTGTTTTTGCAGAATATAAAAATTTGATATCCGGAAATTTTTTCTCAATCAGGGCTTTAAGTGTGGACCAGTCGTTTTTGGGCAAGTCATTCATGATTATTTCAAGTTTGCGTTTGGTCGCCACTCCTTCAATCGCTTTGATTGGTTCAATGGATGATCCACCTGTGGCGCAGCCATATTCACAAATGTGTACAGCCTCGTTTTCGGGTAAATCTTCGATTGTCTTTGCCGCATACTTTGTGATGAGCCCAGAAAGAATGCTGGCCGCCATAGCCTGAACTTCTGAATTGTCATTGTATTCAATCATCCTCAGAGTATCGATGTTGGTTGTTCTCACTTGCGCGCTCTGATTGATAAATTCCAAGAGTTTTCACGCATTTTCAGCGTGCGGCTTCGATGTTCAATCGTAACGATCAATGCCTTCTCTGTCTCTGGTCTCAATGGTCAGTGCTCGGTTGTCCTGGCGTGCGCCGGTTGCACTGTGTCCTTGATTCAAGCTTTCGTCGAGATACTGTTGACAGGCATCAGCGAGTTTCTAAGCGGTTTCCATGATTTCGCTCCTTCGGGGGAGGTGAACCGGATCAGGGTGGGCGAAGTTGGGGGCTTGAACTTTTGCATGCTGGATCTGCCTCATGGATCAATGCACCAGCGTTTTGTGATTTTCACTTGCTCTGTGGTGATTGCAGCGGGCGCAAGTGAGGTCACCAGCACCATTCTTGGAGGTCTCGCTTATGAGGCGAAGATGGAGCGTTGTGCTCAAGCGCTCTAAGCCAATGGGATCACAGACGATGCCAACCCTCTGAGCAGTTGCAAAAATGGTTTTATATCGGCAAATTTGACTATTGATGCGTCAATGCTGATTGTGTCTCCTCTTTCTTCCGCAGTGGGCATCGTCCGCCAAGATGTTCTCCCGGTGGTTCCGCTCAACCAGTCCTTAGGGGTGTAGAGCGTGACTTGCGAGGTCATCGCTGGATGCAATCTTGATCGGTCGGGTCTGGCAATGGTTTTGTGAGTTGCAGTGATGACCAGTGATGGATTGCAGTATTGCTCAATGTTTGCTATCCACGAGTTAGATCATTCAAGTCAAAGCGATGGCGAAGAACTGTCGAAGCAATAAAAAAATCAACTGGAAAAAACTCATTTCCACAACAGCTGGCAAGGTTGTTATTCTTTTTGCACTTGTATTCTTCGTGTTTTATGTGGGAAAATTAATCGGTATTATTCCTACCTTGCTGATCCTCGTGATCTTTGCGTGGCTGATCAACAGGAGTAAGTGAGTCAGCCTGCTTAAGCGTGGGTTATTTATAGAACCTTTTTAATTTTGTGAACAGCAGTTTTGTAATGCTGTTGGCTGAGAATTCATTGATAGAAGGCCAAGAGTTTGGTGTTTTTTCCACAATGGCTGTTGATTACTTGTGCGAATTGTGGAATGGTTTTCAACGTTTCAATGCCCAGTCAACTTTCTATTGCCGGGCAAGGCTCGGCATTGGGTTTGATCCTGGTTAGTAGCTTTTTCTAAGCGGATCACAGCACTGTGCGCGATGCGACTTGACCGCTCTGAAGAGGTTTCTGCCAAGGTGGTTGTGGATGTCGTTTTATTGGAGGAATTCAAGGATCTGTATGTTGGTCTTGAGAATCAGGATTGTGCCCAATGGCAGCTGATGGTCGCTGTTCTCAATGGAAATGGGTGTTGAAGTTTTCAAGTGCATGTTCGGCACTGCTTTTGGCTTCAGGTGCTCTGTTCAATCCAGTCTCCGCTTATCCAACCGACGAGTGGTTTGACGTGTTGATCGATCGAATGTGTGAGTTGACCGCAGAGAAAGGCAGAGTTGCTGCAGTGGGAACAGAGGCTGTGGACTATGTGCTGAACCAGGGGTTTGCAACGGAGCTCACCACCTATGCCATGTCCGTTGGCGACCAAGGCTTTGCTGAGGCAATCGCCAAGGGGCTTCTTGCATCCTGCCCCGATCTCTATCCATGAAAAAGATCACCCTGGTGGATGTCGTGGAACGAGTGGAGTCGGTCAGTTCGGCCTTGAAACGCCATGACCTGAAGTACTTTCATCGCTTGTGCCTCCCTGCGGGCTGGCCACCAAGCAGCTGGCACAGTGCCAGTTGCTTGGCTACTATCAAACAGTGAGGAGAAAAGCTCACGGGGTGGAAACAAGGCAACACTCTCGCTGAGTTTTTGAAGACCCTGCCTTTGGCGGGGTTTTTTTTGTCCTATGGGATTTGCTCTGTTCATTGATTTTCAGGTATTGCTCCGGATCAAGGTATCGGGTTCGAGTCGAGACAATTCAAAGCCTTTTGATCCGCATCTTTTCCTTGCTGTATTGAATCTTTCCGTCGACTATGGATAGAAGCCTGCAAGATCGCAAATCCTTTAATCTCAGATTTGATTTTTCTCAGGTCAATGTCCTTTTGGCATGCCGAAAGGACCAATTGATCTTGCCCACACCTTGATGCCATCAGTCTTTTCAATGTGTTTTGATCGTTTCTGTTCTTGCTCTTCTTCTCAGGCTGCCTCTGAGTCTCTTGATGTAACCATCCGCGCGCTGCTTGAGTACCAGAAGTGATTCACTGTGATGAGGCTGGATAAGGTTTCTGATTCATGCAAAAAGTTTTGAAAGGCATTGCCGTTGTCTCTGCGATCGCTCTTGCCTTCGTCACCGGCACCCTCTACATCAAGAGCATTCGTGATGATGCGCGTCAGCAGGGCGATTTCAACGAGCGAATGATGCAACTGTGCGCCGACGCCCGGAATGCTGGCTGGAGTAAGGAGGACAAAGCTGAATTTCTCAAACGCAACTGCCGGGGGCGATGACTCCTCTCAAGGTGCCTTCTCCTGAAGTCTGCACATCGTCATCACTCCGGTTCAATCCGGCCTGCAGACTTTTCACCTTGCCCACTTGCAGTTTGCCAATAAGCAGGGAGGTCACGCATGATCACCATTCCAGGTTTTGGTGGAGATGATTGACTGACGAATGGTGATGAACCGTTGCTGGTTCGAATAAGCAATACTCGCTTGATGCGGTTTCACCCGTTTGCCCAGCCCAGAGATTTCATGCTGTGCCGAATGACCTGCTTGTCTGGCTTTTCAGCTTTCAGCGGAGCGGCTGTAGAGCTTCGAACTGATCGACATCAGCAGCAGAACTACGAAACTGACGGTCAGAATGACAAGGCTGTCGATGGTCTTTGACTGTGACTAGGCAAAATCATTCTTGCAGAGATTTTGTTTTCGCAGTACCGGTCGAGATCAGCGATGGCCAGTTGTAACACCCTTGGGCCCCGGTTGTTGAGCCGTTATTTTGAGAGGCTTGAGAAGGTCCATCAGCTTGTCGATTGCCGCGTGCTGATGAGTGCTATCGGCTGGTTGATGCACGTCTAGGTGAAAAAAGGTCTCAACCGGTTTGAATGTAGCGCTGTATTAGTCACCCGAACGGGTGATGTGTGTTCTGGTTCGCTCAGTGATGCTGAATAGATAGAGGGTATGACCTTCACTATTCACATCAGATTCTCAGCCATGTCTCACTCTCCAGAGGCTATTCCATCAATTTCCAACCGCAAGACTTTGGGTATTCCTGGTAAGAGTGGATCTATGGATCATTCTCAAACAAGCACCAAGAAGCGGGTGCTGTTCTTTGACCAGATCAAGGCACTGATGATCGCTCTTGTGATTGCCGTACATGTACCCATGGCATTTGGTGGTATCAGTTGGATGGGCGTACGTATTCCTATAGAAGGTGTTTCTGATCCTTTATTTGGAACTGCATACAGATTCTTTGTATATATCTGTCAAACCTTCTTTATGTACATGTTATTTCTGATTTCGGGATACTTTGTTCCTCCTTCAGTTCATAAAAAGGGGGTTGTGCGTTATCTCCAAGATCGCCTTCTGCGAATTGGTGTCCCCTTTCTTGTTGGTCTGCTGCTGATCAACAACAGCTCTATGCTTTTAGGCAGGCTCTCTCCGGCCAGTCCTCTTGCAGGACTCTCTTGGAATGAAATGCCTCTCAACAGAGTCGGTGTGTTGTGGTTTCTGGTTCTTCTGTTTGTCTTTGATCTGCTCTATTGCGCCTGGGTTGCGCTGAGAGGTGATCGTTTTTCCGTGGATACTTCTGTTTCAGCACCGCAGCTTCGCTCGTGGTTAATCAGTGCCTTTCTCCTCGCGATTCTTGAGGTGGCGATGTCGACACGAACCGAACTTTGGGCAACTTTGATGAATTCACCGTTGGATGGGTTTGGTTTTCAAGGTAGGCACATCTTCACTTACTCTTTCATGTTTTTTTTGGGCTGTAAGGCATCGTGCCATCGCTGGCTGGAGAAGCTCAACACCCATCTGGTTGTGAGGTGGTTCCGATTTTCTATTGCGTCATCTTTATGTCTTCTGACAATCGCGCTAGTGGTGACCTTTAACGGCAACATTTCAGATGAAGCTGAAAAGCTCACTCTTGTTTATGCCATCTTTTCCTTCTTTTATACATTCATCGGTTGGGGAGTGATGGGTTATCTCCTGTTGTGGTTTCAGCGTAATCAAAATCGCTTTGGTCAGTGGTTAGCAACAGCTGGAGTGGATAGTTATGGTGCCTATATTATTCATCCACTAGTGCTCGTGGGGGTGCTGGAAGCTATTGGTTTCATCGGCCTCAATCATTGGCTGATTGCCTTGGCTGCAACAGTTCTGGGGATCGTTATTTCCTTCGGAATCGTTCACCAGCTCAGACGGATTCCATCTGTCGCCAGGATTATCTAGTTCTTTTATCACTGACCATCAGCAGATGATCTGCGGAGTCTGATTGAAGAGGAACCATTGAGTGGACGCTGTCGATCTCCTGGCAAGAGCATGACCAATCACACCCCGTCTTCATGGCGGGGGGGGGTGCCGTTCTGGAGCTACGGCGTCATTTGCTTCCGCATAAGCTGAGCTGAGTCAGGTTCGCTGTGCACAGCTATTCACCAGATGCTCATCAGGAGTATGCGGTTTCTATTCCAGAGCTGTGTAGTGGGGTTCGCATGAAGGGCTGTGATCTTGAAGGACTTCATTCGAGCTTGGCAAGGACCAGACTTGCAGCGCTGGTGCTGCTTGCCTCACAGTGCGCCGAATTGAGGTTGGCGGTGGTTTGACAAGTGAAGGGCTTGAACATGAATCGGCTACTCTATGCAACAGGCGATCTATGGATCAGCCCCTTCAGGACAGCATTCACAGTCAGCAGAATCACTGCGAATAATCTCTTCTCCGTAGCAGACACTTGCATTTAGAAGCGGGCTACTGAACCCGAGGCATTGGCTTGTTTCCGAACAGGCTTTCCAGGTAGCCGCCGCATCCATGGTCAGCACAACATTGGCAAGATTGTTTGGGATCGCTGCGGTGCGATCAACCGGAACGATCCTGTAGCGAATGTGACCTGGAGTGACTTCAATTCTGTTGATTTCAATAATCTGTGTTCTCAGGCCTGAAGACGAAAGAGTTGCTTTTGCACTTTTTTGGAAACTAACATCGCGTAACTTCCAAAGATCTCTGACTCGGGGCTGGCGAAACTCAGATCTGACATTTCGAAACCGATTAGAGAACATTTCAACAGCCGATATATGCTTTTTGGGAAATTGCAATATCTCGAGATCACCACTCTCCGTCACATAGCTTCCTTGATCAGAATGCAGAACAAACAGGAACTGAGGTGCCTGATCATCAGCCCCTTTCAGCTCAGACGAAGAAACTTCAGGAGCCAAAATTAAGATCAGAAAGATTGTCCAGAGGCTGCGTGAAACGATTTTCAATTTTCATACTCCTCGTATTCTGCCCCATATTTTCTTTCGAGTGTTTTCCCGTCCATGACGACTGTTGTCTGGTCATATAACTCACAAACGTTTTTTTTGAATTCAGACAGCTCATCAGGATCAAAGACAACAGCCTTCGCATAACCTTTTTCCTTCATTCCTTTTTTTACACACTCCTTGTCCCAAAGCTGCGCTTTCTTCCTCCATTGCCCGCAGGCCCAAGCCTTGTCAATACCTCAGTACCCTCAATTTCACAGCCATCCTTGATATTCTCCCACTCAACAAACGTCATGATTTTTCCACCCTCAGCCGTGACCTTGTCCTGGTCAGGACTCTTTGCGCAGGATGCGAGCATCAGCGCTAAGCCTGTGATCAATACCCCAAAACCTCGCGTCGACATGATGGAGGACTGCATGAAATGAAAAGCACAGGTTTGTTGTTGTCAAGATAGACATTCCAGCTGCTTATGCACAATTATCAACGTCATTTATTCAGAGTGCAGAGTTTTGCGCACCTGGACGACATTTTCCCAATCGAATTGAGATGATCGTGACGAAGCTATTGGAATCTGACTTTAAGAATCAAGGACAGCAGCTGATAAGCAGCGCCAGTGATTGATTGAAGACCTTCTGGCTCTGCCCTGACTAACAAGATGCTGTAAGAACTTCTTTTAGGGGTGCTTAGTCGCCGGCCTCTTTGATGCCCTGTGCCTCGATGAGCAACGGAGCATCAACATGTTCTGAAACCGGCACCTCGTCCTGGAGAGTTCGTGGTTTTGGCTTGTCTCTGCAGTAGTGGTCTCGTCAGCTTCATCGTCTAACGAATTCCCACAATGCTGCAAATTAATCCAGCAGTCAACTGATGAACTGATTGATGGCGGTGGCGCTGATGTGGATTGGATCGGGTTATTCCAGCAGCAGTGGTTTGGCCCGGTTGGGGGATGGCGATTCAGTGTGTCCGTTCGATCGTGAATTCAAACATGAGAATGCAATGGATCCCTTCATCGCTGCATTGGTGATTGTTGCCATCTGGACACCGATTCCTATCTGCCTTTCGAAGTGGGTGCAGGACCTTTGAAGATTGAGAGCCTTGGCCGTGTTGTGATTGGCCTTCCGGTTGCGGCGCCGTTTTTGCTGTTGAAGGGTTGAGTCCCATGGCTGGTGATGTTGCAGTGGTTTCGCTCAATGCAGCGAATGACAAGCTTCGCGAGCCTGTAAACATCTGCTCGAAGTCAGGACTCAGGCGGGCACTCTCATCAAATCCACCAAAAACTCACCTGTGTTCTGAGTGGTGAATTGAGGGTCTTCCATCGATGCTGGATGGAGACAGGTTTCGTCATGGATCCAATCAGCACTGCAGTCGTCATCGTCGCTCTTGTCGCACTGGCCTGCTGAAGATCACCACTTGGGCTGACACCGTTCCCACCCGCCTGTTGCCTGCATCGTTTGCCAAGCTTCGATGGCGTTGTGTCTGAGCATTCTGCGGATGACTGGCTGACCGCTGCCGGTCAGTGACCGCGTCTCGACTTCCACCCACTGCGCATGCTGCGTTGGCATGTCGTTCTTGAAGCGACAGACCTTTTGCTCCTGGGCGCTCAGCAACCAACCCTCACCCTTTTTCGGAGGGTGCCTGTCGACAAGTGGTCTGTTCTTGTTGGGCATGACGTCAAGTTGGCGAAATAAGCCTGCGTGCTGCCACAAGACTTAAACCCTGAAACGACATCACTGAATGTGGGTAGACCATCTGGCCATTGCTCGTACGTGCTGAGCCATTGCTGAGCATCATTTTGTTTGTGGGGTGGCCGTGATCGGATATCGGTTGCATGTGCTGCAGCACGGTTTTGCAAAAGGCGCTTCTGCACTATCGCCACACAACACGGAGTGGAAAACTCAGTAAAGGCGTCAACCTTGCACCAGGTCCTGCACGGATCGGAACGGACTACTTGGTGAAATTCAGTGGAGCCAAGGAGACTCGAACTCCTGACCCCCTGCATGCCATGCAGGTTTGACAAGGATTGAGAAGTCAGGCCAACACTAGGTAGAAGTCAGTTGGGTCAACCTGATCATCGGCGGCAATGGTGCTGGTGATGACAGCTATGACCGCGGCTCTGACATTGACACCATCAAATACACATCTGCCACTGACGACATCACAGTTGATCTCTCGCAGGGCACTGCAACATCAACCAACGGCGGCGATGCAGCAGGTATTGGCTCTGACACTCTCTCCAATATTGAAAACATTATTGGCGGCAACTACAACGATCAGCTGATTGGTGATGCTGCTGATAACAACATCAATGCAGGTACTGGCGACGACATAGTCGAGGCTGGTGATGGTAACGACCAGCTAGATGCTGGCGCTGGTAACGACCTGATCATCGGCGGCAATGGTGCTGGTGATGACAGCTATGACGGCGGCTCTGGAACAGATTCTCTCTATTACACCTCTGCTGCAGCAGGAATCACAGTTGATTTGCTCAAGGGAACGGCTACCTCAACATCAGGAGGTGATAAAGCCAAGATCGGTACTGACAAAATTACCAGCGTTGAAAATCTGATCGCTGGTAACTATTCAGATCAACTAACCGGCACCAATGGCAGCAATACCATTCAGGCTCTCTCAGGCAATGACTGGATTTATGAAGCGGCTGGTAATGACGTCATCAACGGTGGTTCAGGAAGTGACACTGCTGTTTTCTCAGGCAATAACAACAAGATCAACCTCAACACCACTAATTTGCAGAACACCGGTGATGGCAAAGATCAGCTGATCTCGATTGAAAATGTCAATGCTGGATCCGGTAATGACACCGTTACCGGCAACAAAGCCAAAAACACACTCAATGGCCAAAGCGGCAACGACAAGCTCTATGGAGCGGCTGGTAATGACAAATTAATCGGAGGTGCTGTAAATGATGTTCTTTTCGGTGGTTCTGGAGACGACATCATTGATGGAGGTATAGGATCAGATAAAATGAATGGAGGAAGTGGAAATGATGTTTTTGTTCTAAACAGCGGAGCAGGGTACGCAAAAATAATGGACTTCGATGTAGAAGAAGACTGGATATTGATTGATTCTGATTTTAATACTATGAGTGCTGTGGATTCCGGAAAAGATCTAAACATCTTTGAAGTCAATGATCTCGTCGCAAAAGTGATAGGCTTAGCTGGCACGAATCTCGTCAATAATGGAGAGGGCTATGTATCTCTGGATAGAGCCTGAAGCTATTGCAAGGCGGCTGAAAGCAATAAAAATAACTTGAAGGGAAAAGCAGGGGCGTTGAGTAGTCGCTATAGACCTCCCGACAAAACAACTGGACAAGTTATTTATGACAAGAATTGGGGAGATGAAAACGGTCAAATTTCATGGAATATTGCTGTTAAAGATGGACGTTTATTTGGAAGCGGACAAGACAGCACTGCATGGAACAGTAGCAGCCTGAATGGAAGATTTTCAAATTTCTATGAAATAGATCAAAATGCAAACATCATTAGCACTAAAAAAATTGATGTCACAAACCAAATCGATTTAGCTCCCGATATAATTCTCACAGATGGTGGTTATGTCATCACTGGAGTTTCGCTCGGGGCAGATGGCTCCAACTCGAAACTCTATACTGATTTAAAAGCACTAAAACCAAGTGCTAATGAATCATTTGCCGAATACGGCTCAGTCTCCGTCAACCATACTTGGCAAGATGTTGCACTCTCTCTTGACTACATCAGCCCGGTCGTTATTATCTCTGATCCAACGTACAAAGGCGGTGATCCGACTGTAGTACGCCTGAAAAATATTGATTCTGATTCATTCCAGATCAAACTCCAGGAGCCCAAATACAAAGACGGTCGCCACGTCAACGAAACCATCTCCTATGTCGTGATGGAAGAAGGCACCTGGGAGCTATCCGATGGCACCACCATCGAAGCAGGAGTGCTCAACACCAACAAACTCTCCACCCAAGGAGGCGAGACCGTTGCACTTGATGATGCCTTTGGATCGGATGCCTCTGTTGCTGTCTTAACGCAGACCCAGACTTACAACGGAGGTGACTGGGTCACCAGCAGGACAGACAGCATCATTGAAGGCGGAGTTACTGCAGATCAATTCACCCACCAAGCCAAGCGGCATTCTTTTGAAACTGAATTTGATTCAGCTCCAACACTGCTGACCAAGCTTGATTCCTTTGATGGTGACGACAATGCCAACTCAAGGATCCAATCAGTGGATGCCGCTGGTTTTACAGCCATGGTCATCGAGGAACAATCTCGTGACCTTGAGATGGGCCAAACCACTGAGTCTTTGTCCTACCTCGCCTTGGAAGGTGATTCCGGAACCCTCAGCGGTATCGCTGTCATCTGATTCACCAGTAACTAAAAACAGCTCTTACTCAGCCCCGTCTAGCGCTGGTTTTTTATTGCCCTAAAGCCTTGGCGTGACCAGCTTCCGAGTGAGCTAAAGCCAGTCAGGCACTGAGTTCTGAGCCATTCACCACAGTCTCACCAGAACTTCGCGCCCTCTACACCAGAGCTGTGCAGTGGGGTTCACCAGAAGGGCTGTGATCTTGAAGGAGTCAAGGGGGCAGTACCCCCAAACATCCACTCCTTAAAGTCATGACTACTTCTGCAACCCCCGCCAATCGCTTCCAACATTGGGATGAAACAGAGGGCTTTGACGTAAATACAAGACAACAGCTTGGAACACCAATATTTGACGAGGAAGAAGAAACGATTGGGGGCGATTGGGGTAAAAAACATGGAATATATACTATGGTTGAAAAACAGTCAGCGACCTTGCCCCAAGAGCAGGAAGAAAAAACTATCAAGAAAGACTTAAGGAATATTACAAATAAATTCGCAGCTAAATTATCTGGAAAAGCTCCAGTTATTGGATTGGCTTTCGGTTTGCCTTCCTTCATTGTGATCCTTACCGATGAGTTGGAGCAGGGCTATGGCCCCTCCCTCATCGAAGAGCTGAAAACCACTGCTCCCAACACTCACACCCTGATCTTCCTGAACAAGGAAACTGCTGCTGTCGTTGAAGAGTGCCTTGAATCTGGGGCAGAGGGAATCTGTTTCAGTTCCAATGTCGCTGACGGGGATGGAGACTTCGTCAAAGCCCTCAGAGCCATTGCCAAACGAGGCGTCTACTACCCAGAGGAGGTGAAGAAGAAAGCTGGTTATGTGGGCTCTAACCCCTTTGCGATGGTTCTCCCTAACGACATCACAGAAAGGGAGAAGGAAGTGCTTGTGGGGCTTACAGAAGGGTTATCAAACAAGGAGCTAGCTGAGTCGCTGTTCCTCTCTGTGGAGACAATCAAAAGCCACCTCAAGAGCCTGACCCAAAAGCTTGGAGTGCGGGACAGGACTGGGGCGGCGATCTACGGGGTGAAGTGTGGAGTAAGCCGTAGTTAGCTCAATGCCGAACGGTATAGAGGTAGGAGGTCTTTCCAAAGTGTTCATGGGCGGTGGCATAGACCACACCATTAATCAGGTGCATCGCAGTAGTAGCCACTTTTGTGTAACTGGCATTGGGAAACTTGGCCTTGAACTCCTCTCGGTTCATTGCCCAGTGCTGCAATTCTTCTGGTGAGAGTACGGTGGCAACGGGATACTTCACCCCATCCAGTGTGTGGTCTTGAAGCTCTGGATCCGCAGGTGGTTCGAAGGGAGGGACCTCCCAAGTAGGCATCACAGTCCCATCCTGTGGGTTGTAGAGGACGGTGTTATCGCTAACCAACGCACGGATGACTTCACCAAAAAGCATGTCGCCGAGGGGCTTGCCTTGATTCTCCATATTGATCAATTCAAAGATCTCTGAATCTTCGAGTTCAATCAATCCAAAAGTGGCAGCTTCTAGAAGTCCCTGTTGACAGCCCTTACCAGGAGGGATCTCGCCCTGCCGCAGTCCCTGGACATGAGCCTCAAGACCCCAACGGATTGCTTGGTTCATGAAGTCCATAACCAAATGAAGACGAGCGATACCAAAGTCTTCAGTGCCGGGCTCAATTCCTCTCAAGTAGTCATAGTTGAAGCTAGGACTTGGCTGAGGAGCAGTGGGGAATGTAGTAGTCATGGTTATTTAAAAATGAAGTCAGAGCTGTTTTATCTGGGTTCAGAGGCTTTGTTAAATCCCTGATGAATTCATCATCTCTCGCATTCGCCTTATCCACCTCCCTCTTTGAGGTGAAAGCATCTACCAATTATGGGTGGATGGAAAGCACGAAAAGATCCCAGTAAAGAACTGGGATCTCAACAAACTAAGGAGTGGGTATAAGTTGCTGGCTAATCAGGCGAAGCTTTTCATTGCACGAATAGCAGTACAAGCAGTGCCACACAACGCGGCGAAGCGAGTAGACATTGTGGAAATTTTGATATCCGGGTTCTCTGCAAACGCCTCATCAGCAGCGGCCTGGAGGAAAAGGTCTTCAAGCGTGTCTGCCACTGAAGCTAGGAAGTCAACTCCACTAAAGCCATCAGGCTTATTGACACGATAGGCATTCTTATATGTCTCAAACAGACCCTTGTCAACGACATCAAACTCGAAGCACTGGTTAATCAGAAAGCGAGCCATTTGAACCTGAGCAGACATCCACGTAACCTTCGCAGCTTGCGTATTGCTCAACTCTGAAATCTTTTCCTCAGCCAGAAGTTGAGCAGTGCAATCTAAGTTGTAGAAGAGAAATGCCGCACCCTCAAAGACTGTCTGATTCTCCTTCAAGTGTGGAATGATGTCCATGACACCATTCTCACAACACATATTCATTTCAGTGATTCCATTTTCAGGATTCTCTGTATCAATGTGAAGGTAAGGAGCAGGCATCACTTGGTTGTTGGTTGTTGGTTGTGGTGGTCATGATTGGTTCCTGTATGTGGTTTAGAGGTCATCCCTCTCTTGAATTCATCATCTCTCTGAGTTCTCTTATCCACCTCCCTCTTTGGGGTGGAAGCATCTAGCACTTATGGGTTTACGGGGCTAATACCTTTTCGAGGGAGGATTATTCACCCTCCAGAGGGTTGGAGTATTAGGACAAAACTGAGATGGTAGAGAGGTCCAGGAGGGATGACCTCCAATCAACAAAATTCGTTCTAATGACTACTTCAAACGTGACCGCATCAGCAGAAAGCTATAAAGGACTGTAGAAAGCATTCGGTGCAACTGCTCTCTCGATTCTTCTGCCTTTGGGACTTGTGATGGGCGCACTAGCAGTAAGTTCACCTGACGCTGAAGCTCGTACAACGTGTACAACTCGTTGCTACAACTACGGCTGCCAAACGACTTGCTACTGATTTATTGGTTCATGCCGGGAAGCCTGATGTCGAAAGACTGAAAGCAATACAAAACCCTTGAAGGGAAAAGTAGGGGGCGTTGAGTGGACGCTATCGATATCCCAACAAAAACAACCTCACACCAATCACACCCCGCATGAGCGGGGTTTTTTATTGCCCTAAAGCCTTGGCGTGACTGGCTTCCGAGTGAGCTAAGCCCAGTCAGGCACGCACTTCTAAGCCATTCACCACAGTCTCACCAGAACTTCGTGAGTTCTGCACCAGAGCTGTGCAGTGGGGTTCACCAGAAGGGCTGTGACCTTGAAGGAGTCGAGGGGGCAGCACTCCCAAACAGCCACTCCTCAAAGCCATGACGGTCAAGTCCCTCTTCCTCTACACCCTTGCCCTCGCGCTGGGTATTGGCGCAGTCACGCATGCCAAAACTCTGTTGATCGAGCAGGGACCTCAGGAGGTCGCTCAAATCGAGGGATTGGACTACGTCATTAGCAATGAGATCGAGCAATGGCACCGTTGGAATCCGTGATGGGATTCACCACTCGGATTGAAGCGGGTTAATTCAGGTTTGTTTGCGTGAGCTTCCACACTGCGTTTACTGGGATCTCAGGACCAACCTGCAGATCCTCTGGCTCTTTGAACACCACACGCCAATCAGCCACGCGACAAGGCACGTAGTCAGAACGCTCGATGCGAACACCGCCCAGGACTGACGGCGCTCCATAGAACCCGCTCACCCAGAGCCCCGCCCAATGCGGGGTTTTTTATTGCTGATCAGTGGATGGGTTCTGGAAGCTTTTCCGAAGTTGCTTGATCGCCTTCAAGCTAAACACAAGCATATGTCTCGTCAAATTTCATGAATCGCAGTCTTCAAGTTCTCATGAAGCTTTCAATATGGGGACCCACTTTTGTTGTTAATGAATATACTGAAGTGCTTGCTGTCACAAATAATGTATGCCAATCAGATCCGCCCCAATGAAGGTTGGCGGTATGCTCGGGGATTTCAATTATTCCAAGCTGCTCACCTTTTGGATTAAAAATCCAGAGCCCTCCTGGTCCTGTGACCCAAATATTTCCGTTTTCATCACACTTCATTCCGTCCGGTACTCCTCCTTCGAAAGTGCCATCACCAATGTTCCTTGCAAAAGCTTTCTTATCGTATAGGCTTCCATCAGGAGCTACTTTGTAGACATCTATTAAAGCTCTAGGTGAGTCATTAATATAGAACAACGATTCGTCTGGGGAGAAGCACAATCCATTTGGCTGCTGATAGCAATTTTTATCAACCAGAAGTTCAAGTTCTCGATTTGCGCTCACACGAAAAACACCTTGGAAGTCCAGATCCTGAGGTCGTTCCTCACCTGACCAAGGCAATCGTCCATATGTAGGATCAGAAAAATAGATTGAATCATCTGACCGACAACAAATATCATTAGGGCTGTTGAGCTGCTTTCCTTCAAAATGTGTCGCTAAAACTTCTCGACGCCCATCTTCACCTTCCAAGACCACTGACGCACTAAGATGCTCGCAAACTAAAAGATTTAAATCTGAATTGTAAGTCATTCCGTTGCATTTGCTGGAAGGTTTTCGAATTACTCTTATCGCTTCACTCGATGAGTATTGAAGACGTGAATTTCCAGGGATATCAGAAAAAAGTAGGTGGTGATCGCGAGGATGCCAGATTGGCCCTTCGGTGAACTCGAATCCGGATGCAACACGCTGAATTTGAACCTCTGTGTCAACAAGGTCTCTCATTTGGTTAGAAAAAACCTTGATCATGCAATTGACTCCTGTCTGATTCACATAGTGACGTTGTTCTATTGATAGCAAATTAGAGTACATTTGGCTTTGCGATCCTTAAAACACATGTAATCGAAAAGGTTCCTAAAGATCAGAAGACTGACGATAGAATCACTAGGCAGGAGCTTTTTAACCTCGAATGGAAAAACTCTAGGTGCTTTCTCTATTAGAAATCACCCGCAAAGGGGGATGTGGAGCGAGCCCAAATGGCCTATTGATGGAGTGTGACGACGAGAGTTCACAGCTGACGGTTTACCTAACCTTTTTTAGAGAATTATCTAAGTCCGGGAATCACATGGGTGACGTGCTCCCTATAAAGAAAGCGGCATTTCTGCCCCTCCTACTCATGAGATCTTTCTCCTCTCCAAAGGCAGACGTTTCTCGAATTTTTTTTTAATTCTAATTAAACCCAACCAACAAGGATGTTTTGGGGAATACAACTCAAAGAATCGACACAGAATTACTTGTTATTGATTATCAGGCCGCGTGGGGCATTTTGAAGATGTTCAACTGGCCTGGATTACATGGTAGCGAGGTTGGTGTTGACCGACCTGATCACTGTTGTATCCACATCAGCGATCTGAAAGAGGTTGCGCACAAAAGGTACCATTGCTGCTCTCCTCATTTCTCAATTCTGATCTGGTCTCGGATCAAGTCCGTTAATCGTGTGGTGCTAATTGACTGCATGTTTTTCAGGCAGTGTGATTCCTTTAGATTCTTGCCTTTCTATTGCTTATCTTTGCCAATACTCATAGGTTTCTCAGAAAAATAAGAGGTTTAATCAATAACTTCCAGTTATCTATCTGATTTGCGATGTCACTCTCCCGACGCGAGTTGATTGCAAGTGCTGGACTTACCGGAATTGCGGCGATTGGATTAAATCACAGCAGCTTTGCTAGTGAACTTCCTGATCAGGTCGATGTCGTTGTGGTGGGCGCTGGTCTTTCAGGATTAATGGCGGCTCGGCAACTAAAACAAAACGGAAAGAATATTCATATCCTTGAGGCTAGAAATCGTACAGGAGGGCGGATGGTTCGAAAACTTACCGACTCCGGCCACTTTGTCGATTTAGGTGGACAGTGGGGTGGTCAATCTCATCATCGCTTTCGCGAGCTTGTGAGTGAACTTGGTCTTGAAACATTTCCAGTTTACAAAGAGGGCAAGGCATCTCTTGTTTGGAATAATAAAAATACTTTAGCCGATGTAGCTGCTGATTATGATGAAGGATTACTGTTTCTAGATTCTGACCAAATTGGTCAAACCCAAGAAGAAGTTGATAAAGCAAAATCAACTTTAAAATTGTATCAAGAACTTGTTAAGACCGTTGACCACGGTGCTCCGTGGAAGACTCCAAATGCTGTTGAGCTTGATCGTATTACAATTGAATCTTGGCTAAAGCGACATAGCGACTCGCCATTAAGTACTTTTATGTTGGAGATATTATCTAATGTCGGGGGATCTGGTGGTTTTGATGCTTGGGATGCATCGATGCTTCATTCAATCTGGACTCAGGCAATTTCACCTCAGCGGGATTATCCAGAATCTTGGCTCATTAAAGGTGCTGCTGGACAGGTCGCAGAGCTTTTGACTGAAGAATTGACTGACCATATTACTCTAAATTCACCTGTAATCTGTATCGAGCAGGATGATAACAGTGTTCAGGTCACTGATGGATATGGTCGCAAAATATTCGCTAAGGCGGCTATTGTTGCAATTCCTCCACCGTTGAGGCAGCGTATATCCTTTCGACCTGCTTTGCGTGCTGAGACCAGATCATTTCTGCAACGTAATCCAATGGGTTCGATGATTAAAGTATTAGCTATATATGATAAAGCTTTTTGGCGTCAAAAAGGGATGAGTGGTCTTGGCATCGGAAATCAAAATACTCTCCAGTTCATGGCAGATAGTTCACCTCCGGACGGAAATCCTGGTGTTATCGCAAGCTTTATTACTGCTGGTCGAGCTGTTGAATTTCAGCAACTTACTGATAATCAGCAGAAGTCATCTGTTCTATCTGATTTAGCAGCGTATTTCGGTCCTGATGCTGCACAACCTAAGGAGCTTATTTTGCAAAACTGGAATCAAGAGGATTGGTCTAGTGGTGCATTCACCAGCTATGTAACTCCAGGAGCTTGGACGACCTACGGAGAGTATTGGCAGGAGCCTCATGGCAGAGTTCATTGGGCTGGTACAGAAGCGTCAACGAGATGGAGAGGCTATCTAGAGGGTGCTCTTGAAGCCGCTGCTCATGCCGCAGATTCCATCCGCCGACATATTTAGTATTTAATTATTAATTCATAAGGGCTGTGTTGGTCATAAGCCATCTTTTAGGCTTTCATTCATCACATAAAAGTGATCACCCAAGCTTTATTCATTTATCTTCTTCCCAAAAAGATCATTAAGACAAGATCCTTCCAAGTAGAAAGCTCTTTTGACATAGAATTACTCATACAACTCTCCTTTAATTTGCTACGCAGTATCAGCCTGCCTTAGAGCATCTGTTGCTGAATCGACATCACCATTCCTTTCTTTTAATTGCTGCGCTGCTCTCAGCTTCCAACCCTCCAGCTTCCTTTGTCTCAGCTCCAATCTGTTGCTATTATTTTTCAAGTTCTACTTCCAATTGCAGAAGGAAAAAATTGTCTTTAAAAAGGCTGTGTCATTTATTTGTTGGAAGCTGTTTTTGAACTTATGGCTCATGAAGTTGAAACTATCAATGGTCGTGAGTAGCTTTTGGAATATTCATCGACGACAGTCGTTATCGCGAAACGCTGAACTTCTGGAGTGTTTTTTCTTTCAAAAACAACACCATTAAATTCGTGACATCAGTCAGTCTGATGGGTCTCTCTTTCTGCTTTAGACGCAGTAAACACCTACTCCATTTACCAATCCTTGTAGGGACTTTGACCGGTCTGGAACGTGGTGCAAGTTGCCATGATCAGGAAACTCGTATGCTCTTAGGGGGCTTGTTGGTTATAAAGCCCGTTATCGACAATCACCCTCTAAGACAACGCCTGTACTAGAAAATGAGAAGGTCCACTCAAGCTTGCTTCGCGAGACTAGGCTAGATCAGATGGTGCATTGAACACGGGTGGTTACTCTGTTGGTCATGGCTAAGTCTTCTTTGCTTGCCAATCACCAATGTTTTTAGGAAGACTCATATCCTTTCTTAAAAAAGCCAAAGGAGATGCTAATATTTTGGAAAAAATGAAAGCAGATAATTCTTCTAAAGACGTGGCGGATATAGCTAAATAATGCGGTATTAATTTATTTCTGATGAGATTGATCTGTTCAACAATAACGATTTCGAATACGTGGCTCGCTGAGGTCGTGCAGGTATCGGATGTGAATTGATTCATGCAAATAAGAATAGTCGATACAGTCAAAATAGGTTAAAAGTTTTGGTCAAGATCAAAGACGGACGCAAGCTCAATACCATCGGAATACTTCAAGCGATTAAGTAATCGCGCAGATTCGAAAGAAAGAATGCAAAGCTTGCAGACATGTATTTCTGTAAGCAATAAGTGTCAAATGCTTACAACCTGTCACTTTGTAGACAAAGCATACTCTCATCAGAAATTCAGCCAGCTCAAATATTTTGATGCAATCTCTGCAGGCATCTTGTGGAAACACGTTGCATTGCCATGCCTTTTGATCAAGGGCTTGATTCGATTCACTCAACACTGAACGAATTAGAGGAGCATCTGGCTGACGAGAAAGACAAGTTTATTGGCTACCCCTGTAATGCGGACTTCAATTACGAAGCCCTCTACCGGTTTCTGGCTTATCCCATTAATAACATTGGCGACCCATATGTCCCTAGCAACTATCACCTCAATACCCATCACTTTGAGCTTGAGGTTCTCAAATTCTTTGAAGAAATGACTAATGCTCCTGTTGGGGAAACCTGGGGTTATGTCACCAACGGCGGCACAGAGGGAAACCACTATGGGCTGTTTTTGGCTAGGGAGATCCTGCCTGATGGCATCGTCTATTACTCACAAGAAACCCATTATTCCGTTGGAAAAATCCTGCGTTGCTTGAACCTGCCAAGCATCATGATCCGTTCCAATCAAGACGGAACAATGGAGCTTAATGATCTGCGCGAGAGTCTGCGGCTTAATCGCAAAAGCCCGCCGATTATTTGTGCCAATATTGGCACAACGATGAAAGGAGCTGTTGATGATATCGATGGTATCAACGCCATTTTTCAAGACCTGGCGATTCCCCGGAAATACCTACATGCCGATTGTGCGCTTAGCGGAATGATTCTGCCGTTTATTAAAGACGCACCGGCCTGGAACTTTGCCCACGGCATTGACAGCCTTTCGATCAGTGGCCACAAGATGATCGGTTCACCGATCCCGTGCGGTGTTGTTTTGGCTAAGAAAGACAATATGACGCGAATTGCACAGAGTGTGGAATACATCGGTTCGATGGATACAACCTTGACCGGATCTCGGAACGGGATTGCCCCCCTGTTCCTCTGGTATGCCATCAAGACGTATGGTCAATCAGGCTTTCGCCAACTGATTCAGCAGTGCCTTGAGCGCGCCGAGTATGCCGTTATTGAACTCAACAAAGCTGGGCAACATGCCTGGAGGCACTCGTACTCCAACACAGTTGTATTTGACAGACCGTTGCAGTCCATCGTCGAGACCTGGCAATTGGCAACTCATGGGCCTGTATCCCATCTGATCACCATGCCCAATGTCACCACTGATCAGGTGGATCGCTTGGTGGCCGACATCAAGGCTCAGCACGCAGCAGCAAGCGTGCCATCACCAAGCCGACCAGTTCCGACTGGCTTCACAAGCGTGCGAGCTCAGCCATCGCAAGAGATCATTTTGATTGGTAGCTCCAGTGTTGATCTTCTAGATGCTGTGGCGACGGCTATGGGCAATGCTGGAATTTCAATCGTTGACATGAAGTCCTCCTCCATCGACGAAGGCTGCCTGCTGATCTTGTCTGTAGAGGAGCGGGTGAAGGCGATTGAGATCATCAATCGACTGATCAATGAGAACAAGTACGGCTCAGCGCGTGTAGCCATTTGCGATCAAGACTCCTCTGTGATCAGCCAGATGAATTTCAGCCAGGCCGGGAATGACTCAGTTCTGGTGAAAATTGCCGACCATCCTGGTGCGCTTGGATCACTCACCCATCGCTGCCAGGAAGCCGGAATCAAGCTGAATACAGCGCGCATAGTTTGGCGAGGAGACAAGTCGACAGTGCTGGAGCTCACCACGCCCAACTCAATCGAGCTGAGCAAGGTTCTCGATGCCTCTCAAATCCTGATGCTTCCAGCGCAGGGCTGAGACAGTGCTGCCAACAAAAGCCACCAAGGAGGACTCGTTCATGACGTACAAACGAACCATTGGCGTTGTCCTGTTTGAAGGCTTTGAACTGCTCGATGTGTTTGGACCTTTGGAGATGTTCGGCCTGGCGACCGATCATTTCGAGATCCGTTTGATCTCCGAAAACGGAGGCGTTGTGGCCAGTCGCCAGGGCCCCAAAAGCGTCAGCGACGATTCGTTTCAGTCAGCGCCAGCCATTGATGTGCTGCTAGTACCCGGCGGCACAGGCACCAGAAGAGAAGTCGACAACCCAGTGCTGCTCGAGTGGTTGAAGGCCCGTGCGCAGCAAGCCGAACTGGTTGCCTCGGTCTGCACCGGTAGCGCCCTGATGGCCAAAGCCGGGGTGCTCGATGGGGTCTGCGCCACGAGCAACAAGTTGGCTTTTGCTTGGGCTTGCTCTCAAAGCGAAAAGGTGCACTGGCAACCGCAAGCCCGCTGGGTAGAAGACGGCAAGTTCTTCACTTCATCGGGTGTATCGGCTGGCATTGATATGTCTCTCGCGGTGATTGCCAAGCTGGTCAGCAGTCAGGTCGCTGAGCAGGCTGCCAACTTTGCTGAATACGACTGGCACCGCGATCCTGATTGGGACCCCTTTGCCTCAGTCGTAAGTCCGTTTGAATCTGCCTGAGCCATTGTCTACCTCACACCAACTACACATCGCCACTTCGGCGGGCACCGCTTCCACCCACCCGATTTCTGCTTGGTTTCCCATGCCTCAATGGCGTTATGTCTGTAGTGGCCTGGGCTATATCTACATTACTAGTGATGAAAACCACTAATAACTGGTCACTTTTCTCTCAATGGAGAAATATCTCACTCTGAAGCATCAAGACGCTTCACTTCCTCTACAAACTTTTCTCCACTGTGAGAATGCTCCCGATGTTTTTCGTTGGGATGGCTGTGTCGTTCCTCTGCACTGCCTTGCTTCAGCGGCTCTTTCTCTCGATGTACAGGATCAAGACGTTCAAGATCAGCTTTGTTTGGGCGTCTGCCGGTTTGATGATGTTCGTTACTCATATCAGTTGCTCTCCCTGCGAAATGAGGCTGGCCCCTGGTCCTTCATAAGTTCACTTGTTTCGTTATCAATTTTCTTGAGCGCTTCATCGTTAATAGTATTTGTTGACAAGTGATTCACGCTGCGATTTCGCTCTACTTCGACGTTAAGCGAACCAGCTTTAGTGAGATGTTGTTGATCACTCTCGTGACGCTTCGCATCTTGGCTCTGATTCATAGGGGTGAATTCAGCTCTCCATTACATAGCCAAACCTGAATCCACTGCCACTTTCTTCTCAGAGACCTCTAAGACATGCCAATAATTTGCTCGTCCATGCCCAGATCTTGTGGTTCACAATACTTTCAGCCGCCTGACTTGAGCATGGTCTCCAGGCTCGGCGTTTGATCACCAAGCAGCTTCAGTAACTGTCCATCCACAACGCTGAAGCTCTTTCCAAAGAGCGACGGCATCCTCGTAGCGCATGTTCCGGCGTGTCTTGAGAAGCGGCGGATGAGCTTCTGGCATGTCTTTGATGTGGTCAACGATCACAAAGACGTCATCTGCTGATCCACTGGAGTTCAGATCGGGAAGGAAGATGACCTTCTGGCACTTGCTCGCGTTAGTCAGCCAACCTTCCATTTGATGTGGTTTCAACAAACAAAAGCTACGAGCACCTGCTTGTATTGGTGAACATTTGATACGGTCTCGACAAGTAAAAGCTGCGAGCATCTGCTTGTGGGGTGAACACACGATCACCTTTGGTCCTTTGGGGGGATGCGGCTTCACCACCCTTTCAGCGACGGTGTGTGAGTTCGCAATCAATCAATGAAAGGTCTCGGTCGTGTTGTTATCGGTTCTGCTGTTGGCGGTCTTGTGGGTGCGGCGGCGTTCTTCGCAGTCGACGGTCTGATGCCATCAGCTGTTGATGCAGTTCCCACACACCTGACGTGCGAGGACACCACTTCAACGTGGAATGGTTCCCGCATGAATTACATACACGTCAGATATTTTTTAATATTTACACAAACAAGGCAATTTAATGACTCTTGATTTCGTCTCAAGGCGGTCTTCTTGCAAAGAAGACAATATCGCTGCAAGATCAAGGCTCATTATGGGTCAGGGATTTAATTATCCCGTAATCTTCTTTGTAGATAATTTTAAGTCTATTGATTGATTCGCTTGTTAAATCTGCTTTTAGGTCGATGCTTGACTGTTTGTCACTCTGCATAACCTGTGGGATTTGCGTGAAATTTTCTGGTATTTCCAAAAGTTCATCTAAATAAGCTTTGACTTTCTTCATTCCTTCGGAATTGAGGTAAAATAACTTGTAATTCCCTTCGGGGTGGAGGAAGCGCTTTTGTGGCAAGAAATGATTATCACACCAGCCATTTCTTTTGAAGCTTGCCTCAAGATATGTTGCAATAAACTCATTTACGCTTATTTGTCTCAGTTTTGATCCTGGCTCGTCCATTTGAAATAAATATGCGCTAATAAATCTGTTTATTGGGTCCCTGAGTATTGCAAAGAAATCGGTAAAGAAATTTGATGGAAAGAGGCGCCTGAGAGAAGCCCCGTCTATGTGCTGTGGAGAAGAATTGTTCCATGGTGACTGGGCTCGATGGGTAGCAAAGCTGCAATCAAGAAAAGCATGCCTTGTAATTCTCGTAGATAAAATATATTTTTCGACGGATGTGCCCCCTGTTTTGGGAATGTGGGCGAAGTGAATAATTTTTTTTTGAGGTTACAAAGATAGGCATTGTGTAAGTGGGGCTGGTGCCATTTTTGCTGTTGGAGTTTGGTTTGTATAAAGCTTCAACAGAGCATATCCATCTGTGCTCTTGGGTTTGACTCTGGAAAGCGTATTTCTGCGTTGTTGATTTTAATCCATCCGGGCAAAAAGATTAGCGAAATTGGCGTTAATCAAGGCATCAACGAACCAGACGCTGTTGTCGCCAACAGAGAGAGGCAGGAACCCACCAATGCCAGCTTTATTCGGTGTTCCTGCACCTTGCAATGCTCCCTGGAACCCAAAGGTTGGCTTCACCACATCCTTGAGGCTGATGCTCATCACATCACCGAGATCCTCAGCATTGCCGTCCTGCGCCTTCAAAGGCAGCGGGGCGATAGCAACAGCAGAAGCCAGCAGTCCAATCGAGAGGCGGCGAAGCCTGGATCAGGCATTAGTCAGCGCATGATGCCGGTCTTTGCTTGGTTGCGCTTGCAGTCGTCACCACTCAGGCGGGCATCGCTTCTACCCGCCTGACTTCTGCATGCGGGAACATTTAGCTTTCAGCTCAGCAGCTGTAGAGCTTGGAACTGGGTCGGAAGGCAGCCGCTGCAAATCCCTGCTACATCAACACAACCAGTCGCACTTCTATGGCCCTGTCTTGGTTGAAACCCTCTGCTGCTCTGTTGCTGGGGGCAGCCCTGATGGGTGCGGGCTTCCCTGAGCCAGATGCCAAAAGGATGGTGGGCACCTGGGTGCTCACCGATAACGAGAACGTGCCATTCAATTTGATCCTGCGGCCTGATGGCAGTTCTCTGACGGTGACCGGCAAACGCCACCCCGATGTCGGTACTTCGCAGCGGATGACACGCAATCAACTTCTCGAGAACGGCAACTGGCAAACCTGGGGTAATGGCATACGCTCTACCTATTCAGATGGCTGGACTGACACGATCCAGATCGGCCCTGCTGGAGCGGTGCAGTGGTCTTGGAAGCCAGGATCTTCACTGAATGACGGCCCCAGCAATCACGGCAAAGCTGTGCAGCTGAAAAGCCCGGTAATGAACTGGGTGGGCGCGTACAAGCTAGAGCCCATGCAGCAAGAAAAGCCGCCCTATCTGGCAGTTCTCACCTCTTCAGGGATGGCCTTCAACAACATCGATCAGGTGGCTGATGGTTCCTGGTCGCTGACAGGCAACGGCAGCGTGCTGATCAAGTGGACCAGCGGCTGGCGCAGCCTGATCGAGCCAACCGCTAATGGCATCCCTGGCCCTGAGGAGAGCTTTGCTGTGCAGCATTGGCGCCCCGGGGTGCCAATCAGCAAGCCAGCCAACGCCAACCGCAGCGGTGTTCGGCTCTAATCGCCAGTGATGCAAACGCAGCAGGCCGCTACCAAGCAAGAAGTTGCACCCAAAGCATTCTTCCAGCCATTGTCATCATCCTGTTCTTCATCGGCGCTCTCATTGCCGCATTTTTAATGCTTGCTGTGTACGCCATTAATGAGCACAGTAAGCATGATCTGACTAACACGATCCAATATCTCTGGATCTTGGTAGCCATTGGCGGAGTGATATGCGCTTGGCAAACCATTGAGGTTCTGAACAGCGGCGCGAGGTTTGGGATGTAGGCAACAGCTGCTCCTGGATAGGTCGAGTTGTCCTATCTGGGTGCATCTTGTATGGTTTGAGCATCCACAAG
>NYZI01000067.1 GCA_002687115.1 Cyanobium sp. ARS6 | reverse complement strand
CCATCCGCTGGCTCGCCGCTCCCACCAGTTGGACTTGGTTGGAACAAGCCAATGCTCGGCCGATGGAAGTGTTGATCGACCATGCCCATTGCGAACGCAAAGCGGCTGGCTTTGCCACGCAGCTGATGTTTCGTTATCTCTGCGAGCCTGGCCTGGGAGAGGTGCTAAGTCCTCTGGCACGAGAAGAACTTGAGCATTTTGAACAGGTTTTGGCCCTTTTAAAGCAAAAGGGCCGCTATCTCGAACCCCTTCAATCCTCTGGATATGGTGCGGCACTCTCGAAACAGGTGAGAAAAGAAGAGCCTGCACGCATGCTCGACTCATTTCTTGTGGCTGGATTGATTGAGGCTCGTTCCCATGAACGAATGGCCTTGCTGGCTGAGCACAGCCCAGATGAAGACCTGCGAAATCTATACTCAGATTTACTTAGAAGTGAAGCTCGTCACTTCGGTATTTATTGGTCATTGGCAGATTGCCGTTGGCCCAGGGATGTTCTCATGAGTCGGCTAGAGTTTTTAGCCGAAGCAGAGACAAAAGCTTTGGAAGGATCTATCAAAAATGCTTCTGATGTTCGCATTCATTCGCCAGGTGTGACGACAGAATAGGACAGTAATTGATCTCTTGATACTCTTTGAATTGATAAAAAAGCCAGGCTTAAGATTAAAGCCTGGCTTGAAAGTAGAGATAGTTGAATTTTAAATTATCGTCTGATTATTCATCTGTGAAGCCTTGACTGACTTCAATGATGCGTCCGTCGGGATCTTTGATCCATGCTGTTCTCCATCCAGGAATGAAGGCGTCAAAATCGAGAGGGCCAAGGCTGATGATGAGAGGACTGATTTCACTCAGTTTTTTGTCAACATCTTCCACTTTGAAGGCCAGATGACGGAAGCCGGGGAAGGTGTAGCCGTCATTTTCAGCATCAGGTAATGGTGAGTCACCGTCAGCTGCAAAAAGTTCTAGATAAAAGCAGGAATCAGCCATCTTGATAAAGATGATTTCCTGCCCATCAGGCAGTTTGGCAACACGAGCTCGGCGGAAGCCAAAGTTACGGCAATACCAGTCTTCCGTGACTTTTTGGTCTTTGCAGGTGATAGCCAGTTGAGAAATGATTTGAAGCATGAGAAATCAGGCAACGGTTCCGTCGGGGTACTGAGTCATTCCGGCAAAGTGGATTTGAATCCGACCGTCCTCATTGAGGACCCAGCTGTCAGCGAATCTCATCTTTGCCTCACCTCCAGGAGTTTGCATGGTGATGGCTTCAACAATCATCAATGTCGTTGGATTTTCGGTTTCAGCCCAGAAAGCAATCTCAGTATCCAAACCTTCGATCCCTAAAATTCCTTGAAAATGAACTTCAAGTTCTTTGCGTCCACGAAAATATTTCGGGGTCTTTTCGAAGCTAGATATTAGAAGTCCGTCATCGGCATATTGTGCCAAGAGGCCTTCTATATCCTTCTTTAAAATCAAGTTAATATGTTCACGATAGAGATCGCCGAGTTTGCTTTGGGGAACATTTTTCATGAGGAGTGTCCGCGTGATTTTGTTGAATTAATGGTCAGATTTTCCTGGAAGATCTTGCTTACAACTTGCAAGATCCAGGCTCATATGTCATGAAATTCACGACATATTTGGAAACGGCCAAGGACCCATCTGCTTGGCGACGCACCTGCCAGGTTTGGTCAGCATCCATCATCAGACGAATGCTGCGAGCTTCCGGAGCATTCCAGATGCTGGCATGCCAATTCACAATAACGTGTGCTTCACAGCCAGAATCATTCTGGTCAATGATATCTGCAACCTTCAGAGTATGTTCTTCGTCAAAGAATATATTTATTACGTTGTTATACCAGCCTGAATAGCCTTCAAAACCTTCCACTGTTGCTTCAGGGAATACGAGTTGTACATCTTTGGTGATCAACGGACGAAAGCTTTCCAGTGGAGCGTGAATGTCGAGCAGACGGTACCAATTGGCTGCAAAAGCCCAGAGTTCAGGGTGAGAGATCATGATGAATGAGAAAAAAAGAATGGTGTAGTTTTACTGACCGCAGTGCACGCCTACCAGCTCTGGATGGACGTCGCCAGCCAGAACAAGGTTGATGAGATAGGGACCGTTGTGGTCCAGCATTCTGTCGATGGCACCATCGATTTGGTCAGGGGTTGAAACAGATTCAGCCTTGACCCCGAGTCCTTTTGCAATCTCGTGGAAGGCCACCTGTGGGGTTGACAAATCAAATGCTAAGGGGAAATCACGTCCTTCAATACCACGCTCTTTCCAGAACTGTTTGATGTTGGCTTGCAGAAGACGATAGGAACGATTCTGACAAACAACAAACTTGGTGTTAACGCCGTGTCGAGCGGCTGTCCATAACGTTTGGATGGTATACATACTCCCACCATCACCGGAGAAAGCAATCACACATCGGTCAGGATGAGCAAGCTTTGCTCCAATGCCTCCAGGGAAGCCAGTCCCCAGCGATCCACCCCGTGTCATCATCCGGTCACCAGCTTTACGACCAGGAAAGTATTTACTGACAGGAGGAGAATTGGTTAATGCTTCGTCGAAAATAATTGTATTTTTGGGTGCTTTCTCTGAGAGCCTTTTGATGAATGGACCGGAGCGCATTAAGACGGTCTTACCATCAATCTTTGGATTGTTGAGATCCTCTGGAATTCCATAGAGTTCATCCACACTGTTGTTGACAACTGGAGATTCTGATTCATAGGTTTTTCGACGTATTTGTGATGAATCATGCCAGTCTCCAGGCAGGGCTTTGACTAAAGGTAAAAGCGTTTTGATCACACTGCCCGGGCGGGCAACGTAGGAAATGTCAACGCGATGATTTTTGGCAATATTATTGACGTTAGTATCAATATGTACAATCTTTGCATCGTCGTTAAAAATATTTCCTAGGTCAGGAAATACTTCGGGGAGTAAATAGCAGCCCAGGGCAATGCATAGATCGCAGCTTTTTGTGATGGGCAGGCTTGCACTGCCGAACATATGGCCCGTACTTCCATAATTCAGCAGGTGGTCGTCAGGGAAGTTGATTTCTCCACCATCTGCTGAATAAACCTTGGCTCCTAAAATTTCTGCTAGTTCAACAAGCTGATCAACTCCATGCGTCCATGCAACACCATCGCCAGCTAAAATAATCGGATTGTTTGAAATTTTTATTAGGTCAACAACTTGTTGCAGGTCCGCTTCAGTTGGTGAGGTATCGTAACTGGGGATATGTGCAGGGAAGATTGTTTCAGTGATCTCGCTATCAAGCATATCTTCTGGAAGGCATAGATACACCGGTCCACATGGTGGTGTGCAAGCAATTTTGATGGCACGTCTCAACATCCTCAGCAAACTGCTTGGGTGCTGAACCATGGCAGACCATTTTGTGACGGGCTCAGCCATAGCAACCAGGTCAGCCGCCATTTGAGCATCCATCGCTTGATACTTAATGCCCGCGTCCCCTCCGATCACAACCAGTGGTGCCTGGCCCTTCATGGCTTGATAGAGATTTCCAATGGCATTCCCGAGCCCTGGAGAACTGTGAATCTGAACTAGTGCAGGCTTGAATCTTGATCTCGCGTATCCATCTGCACAGAGCACAGCGATCGACTCTTGCAACGTCAAGATGTATTTCATCTCCGGAACATCGGAGAGTGCGTCGAGAAATCCTTGCTCAACGGTTCCAGGATTTCCAAACATATGGTCAATCCCATTGGCTAGGAATTGCCTCAGAATTGCTTCGTGGCCACGCATGGGTACATTTCCGAAAGACAAAGGCCGTATATAGAAATACGACCTTGGAACAGTAATTAATAAAGTAAAACTATTACCAGCCGAATTTACGCAACCCTTCTTCGAGAACTTTTACCATTAACTCGCCAACAAGTGTGGAATCTTGAGTGGAACGACCTGTGAGGAAGGGGTAGTCCAACACTGTGGAGAGAGTACGACCGACTCCTCCATGGTATTTACCATTGGGACCTGTTGCATCCCTGAGGATGTACTCCAAGGGATAGAATGGAGGACCAAAGTTTGCAGAAGTGTTCATCGGCTCACCGTCGTACCCATACATTTGTGCGAATCCTGTACCTTCTTTGTAGTCGTATTCACGAGCATGTCCAGTAACGTTCTTGCCCCAAATAATGCTCTTGCGATCGCTCCATTCACGTGAGAATGCGAGACATGTGACGCAATAACATTCAGCAGCTATAAGTTTATCGCGATTAACGTAGCCCAAGATTAAATTATGCAAGCGTTCATTGTTGACCATGTCAACCATGGGCCCGCTACCACCTGGAAGAAGAAGTGCATCATAAGGATCAACAAATTCTTTCCAGAACTCTTCGCGAGTGTTGAAAAACTCTTCTAAATTATGACCAAATTTATCACTATTAAAATATGGCATTAAGGGTAGCTTTTCCGAAAGATTGATCGGATTAGCTAGTAGATCGGAACCATCTACTTCTTTGGTTCTCTTGGCAAAATGAGCACTTGTTACACCCTTATCCAGTGGAGGGTCAATGTAGCTTTCATCCATGCTGGGAGGAAGCGCTACAGGCTTTCTCCCATTTGGAGTCATAAAGTCCAGGGAATAGCCCGCCGAAGCCAGGACATCCAAGGGGCCTACAAGCTCCTCTCCCCAGTACCCCCACTCGGAAAGAACAACGAGAATCTTTTTAGACATTTTGGTGCGAGAACTATGTCAACGAACCGATGTAATGCATGGATAGGCGCCAGGCCACACGATGCACTGGTTCTCTTCTAAGCTAGTTAGGTTTGTTGTTTTTGGCATGTAAACAGAGATACTGATCTCTGAACTTTTGTTAGCAATTGAAGATATACGGGCTTTGCTTTGTTTTTGGTGATTGCCCTAATTGTTGAGCTCTTAATGGTTGAGCTTTGTGTCTTTGGTAGGACATAGTCCTGCTTGACTGCATGGTGACTGCTAAGAGAGGTTATCTACATGTATTGCTGGTGTATCAACTTCCTGCCTTCTCTTCAGAGCATTTGGACTCGTCTTCGATCCAGTCACTCAGTTTGATTGGCAATGTTCATAGAAGAAGGTGGAGATGGAATCCTTTTGATTCAGAACTTGAAATGGTTCAAGTTTCCCCAACGGTTTGGCAAGTTTCGCTTCCTGTTATGGGGATCCAGCCGCCCGAAGTGACTGGTTGCTATTCAATACGATTTGTTGTTAATCATTCTCCGCAGAATCAGCTTAAATTCAATGTTTTCGAATCTGATATCGGGGAAGATCTTCAGTGGCCTTTGGAACAGACCAAGGATGGAAGCGGCCTGCATAATATAAACTTTAAGTCTAAAGTATCTCAAGTTATAACATTTGAGGTCGATACGAAAAATATGAGATTGAAACTTACTCCTAGTGCGGGTGTTGATGCTGTTGAGGTTGTCACAACTTTCTCTAGCTACCAGCTCAATGGTTTTGTCTGGGATTCATTGAATATGTTTGAGAAGTTTGATCCTCGGATCAAAGGGAGAGACTTTGAGCGGAAGTCCGATATTCTTTGGACTATTGATGTTCCTCTATTGAAGAATGGTGGGATCGACTTTAGAGCTGATGGCGTCTATCAATTTCTTATATCAGCAAATCAGGAGGAGGATTTTGGATTCTCTGCTTTGAATGATGGGAAAGGCTCACTCGTTCAGGGAACAGGTTTTGGAAGTAGTCATGGAACATCTTTTCATTCAGGCTGCACCGTGCGTGTTTACGAAGATGCGGTATATCGCTTTAGTTTGATTAACCCAATGTCACCATCGCCAATGGTTTCTATTGAATATCTAGACAAGAAACAAGCTTCGGGTAAGTCACCTGAGCTTCTCAATGAAAGAACGAGTTATCAGCTGTTAGGCAGCATTTTCGAGCAGAATCAATTCGACCCTACTGATCCTGCACGTGAAATGCATCCTGTTGCTGGGACTTCCAATCTTGGGATGGTAACTCATGTCAAAGCAGGCTTCCATGTTGTCAATATTGGAATCAGTGCAGAGCTTTTCCTTGACACCATGGGGTTGGGTTGTTGGCTCGATCATGAGATCTCTCAGCCACAGAAATCACTCCAATGCACTACCTGGCATGGCAAGCCCCATGAATTAAATATCTGCTTTGAACTTGATAAGGATTCTACTCTTGAATTCATATTTGACCCCTCTACTGATAGATTAACAATTGATGTTGTTGAGGGTGATGCTTCCTTAAAGGCTGTTGATTCAATCAATTCTTTGTCTTTGGTCGGTTCCTTTGATTCTCCAATGTCTGCATGGGAGCCTACATCCGTGCTGAATATTATGAATCCTCTGGGGCCTGGTCGGTTTGAAAGGATCCTCGAGCTAGAAGCAGGCAAAACATATAATTATAAATATGTCGCTAACTCTTCTCCGTGGGCGCTTGTCTACGCAGACTATGAACTCGACTGTAAGGGGTATGACTTTGCAGGGTCTAATCCTTCTTCTGCAGATCCAAGCTTGAGTGATTTAAATCTTTTTGGTCAACTTACATCACATGGAAATCCACCAGCGCTTGAATTTACACCAACACATTCTGGATGTTATCGATTTTATGCTGATCTCATTGTTGGTGGCTACTCCGTTATGCCTTTTTGATGGGCTTTATAATTGACATTGAAGGCGATGCATACTCTCTCGTCTTCTTGTATTGTTGGTATTGTTAAATGAGGTAAGTAGCTTGGAAACAAAATCATAAGGCCTTGATATGGAGAAATAGAAAG
This sequence comes from Cyanobium sp. ARS6, assembly GCA_002687115.1. Lineage (GTDB taxonomy): Bacteria > Cyanobacteriota > Cyanobacteriia > PCC-6307 > Cyanobiaceae > Synechococcus_C. The sequence goes on along the minus strand of NYZI01000067.1, from coordinate 894 downwards.
TGCTTCTGAAGATGGAAAAATAATATTACCGCACTCCTTCTCTTCTGATTCTGTTTCTAACGATGTTTTCAGATAAATGACTCCGCTCAGTATTGATTCTGGATGGGTGTGCAGTTTTTGGTGTCCGCCTATATTTAAAATAACGCCCCATCCGCTAAGCTCGGCTTTCATGCTTTCGTTAAATTTGATTGATGGAATATTTTGTGTTTTACAATATTCCCTTGCTAATATTTTGATCTTTGCACAAAGCAGTTCCGCGGAATGATTTGTTGAATTTTTCAATATTTCGTATGTTTGAAAACCTTTTATAGTGGGTTTTCCTGGTCGATCTTTTATCAATGACTCATTATTTTTGACGAGATGATAAAGTGAGTTTAAGTCGATGCTTTCATCTAAAGATAAATCCCATTTTTGCACCATGTGCTTGGGCGAAAAGTGTTTTATCTCTCCAAATTGAGATCGATAATTTGTTTTGAGGTGGCAAATGCAAGAAAGGTAATTATTCATGTTGTCATTGTTTACACTATTCCTGAGGAGATTGGCCGCTTCACGATGATCCCCGGATGCAATTTTTGCATAGAATTCTTCGAATATGGTTCCTTTTGGTTCGATTTGATTGATTGCATCTAACGCCTCGGGTGCATTCGGATTGATATCAAGACACTTCTGGAACAATTTTTTTGCGGATGATATTTCTCCAATTGTTACTAACATTTTGCCATAGTTATAGTATGCAAGAAATTCTGTTGGGTTGTTTTTGATGATCTCTTGGTGGATTCTTTCCGCTTGTTCAATGCTTCCCATTTCTATTTCGCAGATTGCTAAGTTTGTAAGAAGTGAAGCGCCTCTCCCAGACAATCGCATTGTTGTTTTAACTGTCTGAGTGGCTTCGTT
>NYZI01000066.1 GCA_002687115.1 Cyanobium sp. ARS6 | reverse complement strand
ACGCAGGGCGGTTACTACAACACCGATCAATACGACGGCAACGGCACAGCTCACTGAAGCCAGCTCTCACGATCGCTCATCACGCCAACGCCACGCTCGGCATGCCTTCCATCCTCCCCGGCCCTGCCGCCAGCAAAGACGCCATTCGCCTCGCTCTACAGAGCTGGCCTGATGTTGATCAGTACCTGCAGCACTGCAAGGGAATCATTGTTCCCCTGGGATCCACTGAGCAACATGGCCCCACAGGAGCCATCGGTACCGATGCTCTAACCGCCGAAGCAGTCGCGCTCGAGCTGGGGCGCCTGAGCGGGGTTCTCGTCGCGCCCGTGCAGGCCTTCGGCATGGCCGAACATCATCTGGGGTTTGCCGGCACCATCAGCCTGCAGCCCGCAACATTGCTGGCGGTGATGCATGACCTTGTGATCTCACTCGCCACCCATGGCTTCGAACGGATCCTTGTGGTCAACGGGCACGGAGGTAATATCGCCACAACCAAGGCCGCCTTCGCCCAGGCCTACGGCAGCGCCGCAAGCCGCGGCCTGGAGGTTGCTCCGCGTTTACGCTGCAGGCTGGCGAACTGGTTCATGGCCGGTCCGGTGATGCGGCGTGCCCGAGAGCTTTATGGCAACCGCGAAGGACAACACGCCACTCCCAGTGAGATTGCCGTCACCCTTCACCTCCATGACAGCCTGATCAGCAAGCAGAGATCGCTCCCGGAGGCAGCCCCCTGCGGTTCGATTCATGGGCCAGCGGACTTTCGCCGCCGTTACCCGGACGGACGCATGGGATCAGACCCCTTTCTGGCCAGACCCGAACATGGCCAGGAGCTGTTGAACACAGCAGCGATGGCGTTGCGCGAGGATCTTGAACAGTTTCTCGCTGCTGCATGAGCAAGATCACAGCCGACGACGTACGCAAGGTGGCCCATCTGGCCCGCCTCGATCTGGCCGAAGAGAAAATCGCGACCTACACAGGTCAGCTTGAGCGAATTCTTGATTATGTGGATCAGCTCCAGGGTGTGAACACCGAAGGCATCCCTCCAACAACCCGAGCCGTGGAAGTGGTCAACGCCACCAGAGAAGACAAGGTCGAACCAACTCAGGTGCGTGAGGAACTTCTTGAGCAAGCACCCCTAAGAGAGGGAGATTTTTTCCGCGTTCCAAAAATTCTGGCGGAGTGATCAGCGAGAAGAACGTCTCTGCTCGGTTTTAATTGCAATCTGGTTCACAAATCCAAGCCAGGGACGCTGTAAACGTCTCAAAGGCATGAATCTGGCCACACGACGCATCTTGCCCCTGCGCCGTTTGTGGCTGCGCACTCCAACAAGAATGTCGTAGAGAAAGTTATATCCGTCGCGCCGTGTTTCAAAGATTCCCAGGCGCTGAGGTGAACCCTTGGAGTCGAGCAAAGACTTTGTTGCCTCGTAAGCGGGTTTGTAATCAAACCAGGGAATTGATGGCCAGAGATGATGAATTAGATGGTAGTTCTGACCCATGATCAACCAATTCATCAGCCGGCCTGGATAGATCCTGGAATTCTTCCAGCGATTGCGCGAGGTGAAAGGTCGGTGAGGGAGGTAATCAAAAAAGAGTCCCAAGGTCACACCAACCATCAGGGCTGGAGCGAACCAACAGTTGAAGATGAAAGGGAGAAATTGAAACTTGGCCGCAGCAAGCACAATCACCAGAAACACACTGCGTTCAAGACCCCACTGCACCAATTCCCAGCGTTTCCACAACCGGCGCTGAAAGAAAAACCACTCGTGATAAAAAAATCTGGGAGCGATCAACCAAAGCGGCCCGAAGGTGCTCACGATGTGATCTGGATCGTTGTGGGGATCATTCACATGGGCGTGATGCTCAAGATGAACCCTTGTGAAAACAGGAAAGCTGAACCCGAGCAACAGGGCTGAACCATGCCCCATGGCCTGATTGATCCAGGGAACGGGATGCGCCGATTTGTGACAGGCGTCATGAATGACCGTGCCTTCCAGATGCAGAGCCAGAAAACCTGTGGTCAACAGGACAGGCAAGGGCCATCCCGCTGCAAACCAGCCCCAGACGGTCAGTGCAGCCAGCACGTAACCACCAATAAACAACACCACTGTGAGGTTCAACGCTGCCGGTGGTGCCAGGAATTCCCTCGGCACAGAGCGCAAGCGAGTCTCAGAGCCTTGCGTTGCAGGTTGTACGAGGGCCTGGGTCATCAGCGAGGAGTGATTGGCTGATTGCAGTAAGTGAAACCAAATTAGGAAAACGGATGCCCACCGGGGGACTTGAACCCCCACGACCGAAGCCACTGGTACCTAAAACCAGCGCGTCTACCAATTCCGCCAGATGGGCAGGTTGCAACTTTAGGCAGAGAACCAGAATGCACTCAGACATGCGGGCACCTTGATGCTGGCCACAATCGCTGGAGACCTTTGTCTGCTGTTGGGTCTGGCAGTGGTGCTTCTGCCATTGGTCGCCACTGAACTGAGCAGGCCCAGAGATGGGATCTGGGGAGGCATCGTGCTTCTGCTTGGCCTGGTTCTGGTAACCAGCAGTGACCGTCTGCGCGGTGCACCGATGCTCGCCGTCATCTGCAGCGCTTTGCTGATCAGCCGACTCGGCACGGAAGTGGCCCAAGCACGCTGGCAGCGTCTCAGCCAGGAGGAGCAACAGCGCCTGCGCTCAAAGGAACGTTGGGCAACAAGCGTGCAACAACTCGGGACGTCTGTCACCGCCCTGCTGGGCAATCTCCAAGCTGCTTTTGGCAGCCTGAAACCGCTCGCTCCGGCTGCCAACCGTGAAGAGGGCAGCAGCCGCAGTGGCAAACGCTGGGTTCGGCCAGAGGACTCCGATCAGCAAGGGGTGCCGGAGAACACTGTTTCAAACGCCCTGGAACAGCCGAAAGAGTCAAACCCACCCAAGTCGGCCAGCGAGGACGGATAATTCCGTCTGCAGCTGCCCAACCGTGAGCAAGGAGACGCGCGACGCTAACGCCGAAGGACGTCCCTCCTACAAGGACACGCTCAACCTGCTGCAGACCAGCTTCGGCATGCGCGCCAATGCGGTGAAGCGGGAACCGGAGCTGCAGTCCTTCTGGGCCGAGCAGGGCATCGACCTGAAGCTCGGCCTCAACAACCCAGGGCCGGTCTTCACGCTGCACGACGGGCCTCCCTACGCCAATGGCCCCCTGCACATGGGCCACGCCTTGAACAAGGTTCTCAAGGATGTGATCAACAAATATCAGATTCTTCGAGGGCGCAAGGTTCGCTACATCCCAGGCTGGGACTGCCATGGCCTGCCGATCGAACTGAAGGTGCTGCAGTCGATGGATCAGGAGCAGCGCCAGAGCCTCACTCCGATCAAACTGCGCAAGAAGGCTGCCGCCTACGCCCGCAAGCAGGTGGACAGCCAGATGAAAGGATTTCAACGCTGGGGGATCTGGGCCGACTGGCAAGAGCCCTACCTCACCCTTCAGAAGGACTATGAAGCCGCCCAGATCAGGGTCTTCGGCGACATGGTTCTGAAAGGCCACATCTACAGGGGCCTGAAACCGGTGCACTGGAGTCCCAGCTCACGCACAGCACTGGCGGAGGCTGAACTCGAATACCCCGACGGGCATACCAGCCCCAGCGTTTACGTCGCCTTTCCGGCAGTTGAACTGCCGGAGCCGCTGCGCGACACCCTGACAACGGCGGGCATCACCTTGCCCAGTGAGGCCGATGCGCTCGGGCAGGCACTTCAGGTGGCGATCTGGACCACAACCCCATGGACGCTCCCGGCCAACCTGGCGGTTTCGGTCAACGAGCGGCTGGACTATGCCCTGGCAGACGATGGCCAGGGGCGACTGCTAGTTGTTGCCGCAGACCTGATCGACTCCCTTGCTGCAACCCTCGAGTTGCCACTCGCGCGCAAGGCAACGATCAAAGGGGCACTGCTCGCTGGCCTGACGTATCGCCATCCTCTGCTGGACCGCACGAGTCCCTTGGTGATAGGCGGCGACTACATCACCACGGAATCAGGCACTGGTCTGGTGCATACCGCTCCTGGCCATGGTGTCGATGACTTCCACACCGGCCAGAAAAACGGGCTGCCTGTTCTCTGTCCTGTCGACGAAGCAGGCACCCTCACCGAAGAAGCGGGAGCCTTCGCCGGCCTCAACGTGCTGAAGGATGCCAACCCCGCAATCATCGACGCGCTTGAGACGGCGGGAGCACTGCTCAAGCAGGAGGACTATGGACACCGCTACCCCTACGACTGGCGCACGAAAAAGCCCACGATCTTCCGTGCCACTGAACAATGGTTCGCCTCCGTCGACGGCTTCCGGCAGCAGGCTCTCGATGCCATTGATCAGGTCGAGTGGACACCCGCTTCAGGGCGGAATCGCATCGAAGCGATGGTCAAGGAACGTGGCGACTGGTGTATCTCACGTCAGCGCACATGGGGTGTGCCGATCCCCGTTTTCTACAACCGCAGTGGAGGCGAAGTGCTGCTCAACGCCGACACAGTGGCTCACATCGAAGCGCTCATCGGCGAACACGGTGCCGATGTGTGGTGGGAAAAAGACGAAGCTGATCTGCTGCCACCCAGCTATGCCGGTCAGGCTGAGCAATGGCGCAAGGGCACCGACACCATGGACGTGTGGTTCGACTCCGGCTCCAGCTGGGCAGCGGTGTCCAACCAGAAAGAAACACTTCACTACCCGGCGGATCTGTACCTGGAGGGCTCCGATCAACATCGCGGCTGGTTCCAGAGCTCACTGCTCACCTCGGTGGCGGTCAATGGTCATGCGCCCTACCAGCGAGTGCTCACCCACGGTTTCGCCCTGGATGAGAAGGGCCGCAAAATGAGTAAATCGCTCGGCAACGTTGTCGACCCGATGGTGATTATCGAAGGCGGCAAGAATCAGAAACAGGAACCTGCCTACGGCGCTGATGTGCTGCGTCTGTGGGTGAGCTCTGTTGACTACTCCGCTGATGTGCCGATCGGTGCAGGGATCCTGCGACAGCTGGCCGATGTTTACCGCAAGGTGCGCAACACCAGCCGCTACCTGCTGGGCAACCTCCACGACTTCAACCCGGCCGCCGACACCGTTCCCGTGGCGGAACTGCCGTTGCTGGATCGCTGGATGCTGCAGCGCACCGCTGAAGTGATGGATGAGATTTCGGAGGCCTTCGAAAGCTATGAATTCTTCCGCTTCTTTCAGTTGCTGCAGAACTTCTGCGTGACCGACCTGTCGAACTTCTATCTCGACATCGCCAAGGACAGGCTTTACGTGAGCGCACCATCTGACCGACGGCGACGTAGCTGCCAGACCGTGATGTCTCTGATCATCGAACGGCTGGCCGGGCTGATCGCTCCTGTGCTGTGCCATATGGCCGAGGACATCTGGCAGAACCTGCCCTACGAGGTGGAGGAGATCTCGATTTTCCATCGTGGCTGGCCAACAGTTCCACCTGACTGGCGCGATCCCAGCCTCAGTGAACCGATTCAGCGGTTGCGCGAACTTCGTGCCGCGGTGAACAGAGTCCTGGAGGACTGCCGCAGCCGGCAGGAACTCGGGGCATCGCTGGAGGCAGCAGTCAGAATCGAAACTCGCAACCAGGAGCTTGAGTCAGCACTGAACTGGCTGAATGAGAGCGGCGACACTGAAACGGATGGTCTGCGCGACTGGCTCCTGGTGTCACAACTGCAATTAGGAGGCGAGCCCTGGGCTGAACTTCTGGCGAACCAGACAAACGACTCAGCGATCATCGAGGTGAGCAGAGCACGTGGGATCAAATGTGAACGCTGCTGGCATTACGAGGGCGATGTCGGTCAGCACAGCCAGCATCCGACATTGTGCGGGCGCTGCTGCGGTGTTCTGAATCGTCGGGATCATCAGCTGATCTGAGCCAGCAAATCTTGCGGATTCAGGGGGCCGGCAAGACGGGTTTCACCTGCGGGGTTGAGGGGTCCCTGAAGCAGTTCCCCCCATTCCAGACAGGTGCCCTCTGGAAGCACAGAGGCATCTGGATCAAAGGCTGTTGGGTGAGTCGTGCTGCTGCTGAAGCCGCGAAAGATCAAAAGTTCAAACGGCTCATCCCCCACGGATCCATGCAGCCTGACCACCCGATCAGGCCTCAAGCGCGTGCGCTCCTCCAGCTCCTGAACCAGGGCAACGCTCTCCATGCTCAGAAGTCCCCAGCGACTCTTCCCTGCTTGGGAAGACGCACCAGAGCCCACTGCAGCAGACCAACGCCGTAGGCCACGAGCGCCACATAACCGATGAAGGCAGCCACGGCCATCGTCCACTCACCACCGAACACAAAATCAAAAACGCGCTCGGCGACACGATGCAGTCCCTGGGGCGCCTCCAGCCAAACCCGACAGGCGTCTGTGTCGAGCTGACGGGTGCAGCCCAGTGCCGAGCCTGACATCACGGCGGCGAACAGGGCGAAGAGTGTGAGAGACCATCGCCACACCCGCACCGTGAACGGCAGCGCACGACCAGGAGGACTGTCGGCCAGCTCCTCATTGAGATCAACCCAGAACCAGAGAGACGCAGCCATCAGAAGTGGCGCGAGAAATGCCGTCAGATAGCCGATCGGCCGTTGATCAGTGAGCAGAAGCACGCTGATGGCCAGCAGGCTTGCCACTTTCCAGTAGATCCCCAGCAATCTCACCAGGGCGGGATCGCGTCGAAACCCCGACCAGATCAGAAGCACAAGAGGAATACCGAGAGCAATCGTCGCCCCCAGGCGATAGGTCAGCCACACCAGGGTGCGTGTTGTGAAATCGGACACCGGCCAGGGACATCAGAGGGCCATTATCACGGTCATCCAGCAGGTCGACAGGATTGGTAAGGT
>NYZI01000065.1 GCA_002687115.1 Cyanobium sp. ARS6 | reverse complement strand
TACATAATAATAAAAACAATATTATATATTTGTATAAGACAACCGATCAGACCTCCAGATACGATCAATGATCAGTTAACGGAAATGGAAACCAAAATGCAACTTATTCTGGCAAGAATTCCAAAAACTGAAGATTTTATCAAAGAGCTGAAAAACGAATATCAGAATGGTACAATGAATACCAATGATGAATTTCTAAGAGTACAAAACGGACTACGTCATGTGACTCACAGAATGGATGAAATCGAAGATTTCAGAGATCTTTGGAAAATGCACAAAGATCCACTAGCAACAATGGTCAAAAAGAAAAATGTGCCATTCAATGCTAGACCCAATGATATTGCGGGCATTCGTCTTTACCAATTTATCAATACACCACTGGGAACTCCATGTTATCAGCTTCTAACTTTAAATGGTTGGCCAACCACAGAAGAATGGAAAAGCTGGGAGGCGTGGTGGAACATTCAAATGCAAAGAATTGCAGATCATGAAGATCAAATTGGTATTAAAGGGACAACAGCAGCGTGGCCAATGCAAGTAGCACATACAACAGCGATGATCATGAAAGCCATCTATGACATACACACTGCGGCCGCAGAAAACATGGCACAAATCCAATTAGAACCACTAATATGGAAATTAGCATTCATCCAAAATGCACTCACAGAGATATTCATTGTACCAAAATCCACAGATAAAGGATGGTTTGCAAATCTCTGGAAAGCCAATGAAAAAATTCTGGCCAAGAAAATCACCATAAAAGATATGCAGAAAATTCTGACATCACTTATGCCAGCCAAAATACCAGAAGAACATATACTTCATGTATCAACTCCGGCTAAAGATCTTTTACAAATCAAAGATCATGAACTAGTAGTGGCCACTACAAATACACCAGTGCCGAGAATTAGATCTATTCCAACAAATTATAGACTTCAGCTTGATACTCTGGAAAATAAAGAAAATATTCCTCCTGAATCAAAGGGAAAAATATCAAAAAAGGGGAAAAATTCCAAAAAGGAAAAGTCCTCCAAAGCGAACTTACAAACGCAGACCAATCAAAAGATACATAAGCAAAAACAACCTACGCGAAAAAGGAAAAAAGTGTCCTCATCAGAATCTTCAGTCGAGGAAGAGGAAAATTCATCAGAAGATGATTTAGAGAAACACCGCGTTGTCATTGGATCCTCTTCGTCAGAAGATGAGGATTTCAATGTTTACATGTAAATAATTACTGCCCATGTAAATGTAAATTTGTAAATACTGTATAAAACAAATTTCATAAATGACCAAGACAGGCCTGTCTGAAAATAACAATATTTAATTTTAAATATTTCAGATGGAAGAGAAAAAACTCAAAGTGAGTCGTCGAATAAATTGGTCGAAATGGGAACAATATTCAAGAGAGTCACTGAGAATGGACACGGCTCTAGAATGTTGTAATTGTATAAAACGTGGACAATACGATTGTGACTGTGAAGCACAAGATCGCCAGGCCTGGCTAAATGACGTAACGTATATCAGAAAATTCGAACCACCTCCGGTAAGGCCCGTTAACAAAAATGGAGCCATGGTCATAGATAAATACGGTCTAATTCGAGGTCCATATTTATATGAACAATGGCGACATTATTCGTATTTTCTATTAGATTACTTTCATGATATCGTGGAGGGTAAGGACATACCCCAATGGCATAGATTATTTTTCAGGCATGAAAATGACTTTTATTCCGGAGTCTATTCCCATTTTTATGAAATACATGTTTTACTGTCCAGACAATTGTACGGAACAGTAACAAGACATAACGCCTTGAATGACGTTCATAGAGGAGTAGACATGTATGAAAACTTATTTCCGGCCGGAATTTTAAAGCCATCAAACTTTCGGGGCAAAGGACAAATGCTTACCCTCCACGTTCCACATTATGAAAATTGTAAGGAAATTTGGCAAGAAAACCCAAAATTTCTCAATTTTGAAAAAATCCAAAATAAATGGATAAAACGATCAGTAAGACTCAAGAAAAGAGTAAATAAAATGAAAAAATTTAATAAAAAATTTAAATTCAGGACGATGTATTATCTTCCAAACAAATTTCAAAATTTCAAAAGATGGTATCCAAAAACAAAACAGGTACCACTATTTTACAACTACAAATCAAAAAATGTAGAATGGCCAGTCTTTAAAACAGATAAAGATCTGGAAGAGTTACATCAAGATTATATCAAAGATACTATCGAGAAATGGCTCATTACGAAAGCTATTTATATCTGTAGGCCTACAGATCAGATAGATCTCGTAACTCCACTCGTGATGGCAAATTTACCAACGGTAAACGGTCCACCGACTGATCCGGATAAAAAACCCCGTATGTGTCATGATGGGGGTTACGAGAAAGAAATAGAAGGCTATCCGATCCCATGCAAAATGGAAGATCTTAAAACGGTACTGCCCAATATCAAAAAAGATGACTATCTTACTAAATTAGATGATAAACGAGGATTTCATCTTCTAAAAATGAATAAGGAATCGCGAGGCCTCACGGTTTTTCAATACAAAGGTAGAAATCTAACATATAGAGCAGTACCGTTTGGATGCCCAAAAAGTCCAGCAGCATTCCAAAGAGCTAACGCCATGGCCATGGCATATGGAAGAGCATTTGGAGTAAGATCAAACCTTTATATGGACGATCGATTATGCTGTGATAGCTCAAATACAATGATAAACCAGGTACCACAAAACTGTTTTCTAACATCCATGCTATGCATAGCAAGTGGAGGTTTCATTTCACTGACAAAAAGTGATTTTGAACCAAAAAAGGTTCAAGAGTTCTTAGGACTTCAATTAGACACCAATATATGTCAAATATCTGTCCCATTAGACAAATGGAAAAAATTTGTTAAAATAATCAAACAAGCGTTGGCCAACGCATTTATCACGTTTGAAGAACTAGAAATGATTCGAGGCAAAGCCGTCAGTTTTATTTTGTGTAATCCAATGACAAAACTATTTATACGGCAGATGAATCAGACAATAGCGGATGCACTAAAGGATCCAAATTGGAAAAATAACATGAAAATCAAACTTAGGCCTAAGTTAAAAAAGGAGCTTCATGAATGGATCAAACTTGATTTTCTAGAAATGAGACATCAATGGTGTCCCATTTATAATAATGATAATCAACCGTATAAAGTTAGTTTTACTGACGCGTCCCTATTTGCCATAGGAATAAAAATTCAATACAAAAATAACATATATTCATACACGGAATATTTCAGCGAAGCTGACCAAGCTAAACCAATCTGCCAAAAAGAGGCAATAGCTATCCTAAAAATGCTTCAAAAGTGCAAAAATGTATTGGCCAATACAACTTTAGTTCACTTTTGTGATAACACAAATGTATGCTTTGCATACAAAGGTCTGGGTACAAAAAACAGACCGTTAAATGACATTATAATTGACATATATCGGCAATTACATAACATGAATTCTAGTCTCAAAATGTATTGGTGCTCAACCAAACTACAACTAGCAGACCTTCCATCACGAACAGTCAATTGGAATGAAGAATTCATACCTTGGCAAAGGTTTTTTCAAATATGTGAAAAGTTCAATTACTTTCCTGACATCGACATGATGGCTACAGCCCAAAACACAAAAGCAAAACAATATATTATGTGGGGTAAACCCTATCAAAAACAGTCAGGCCTGACTGAATGCATAGGGACGGACTTCTTTGCCATGGATCCGAAACAGTTTAAAAACTATAAACTGTATATATTTCCACCTAAACCAATGACATCCAAAGTAGCGATACATTTGGCAAAATTCTATGAAAACCATCAATACATGATGATATTTCATGCATTTCAAAATATCCCTCTAGGCCTAGAGAATATTATAAATCAAGGAGCTCGGATGATACAATGTGTAGAAACTGAACTCTCTATCATCCCTTGTGAAAATCAGCTAGAATTTCACGGAGAGAAATATGCGGGAAAATGGAATAACCGATCCAAAACTACGTTTATATTGTTTTCGAAATCGTGTAAAATCTGTTGGCCAACAAACTAAAATGAAATTACACTGTATAACAAATATATCATTTCAGAATGAATAACGATAGGATTTGTACCGGGGACTTCGTGTTGGATGAAGCCGCAAAACAATGGCTTTCACATCACAAGAGCTGTCTGGCCAGACAACGATCCGACCAAGAACTGGTTGCAAAATACTACAAGTCCATGGATGACCTCTACAAATATGCGAAAGAGGTAAAAAACCGAATAATGTGGCCACATAAAAAATTATTATGAACAATAAATAATATATTTTATAGCAATGGCACAACAATCGTACATGGACAATAGTACCTCCCCTGACCATGACTGAAATGAGTTTCAGTGTGCTCGAGTGGCAAAATGGGGATCAGGGTCGACGTAACTGGGAGTATTTTTTACTCATGAAAAACTTCATGTACGTAAATGATCCCATTTTGGTCATTCCGAATGAACGACAATCGGGATTCTGGATCAGACTGAAAAACAGAATGGGATCAGGCTGGCAAGTCGAAGGAGAATTCTACATGAGAAGACAAGAACTCATAGAGGCCAGGCCTGACCAAAACGTAGACCACATCTTGATGCCCTACGAATTTCCGAACGTGCAAAATGAATTTCCAAATGTCAATGCACCAGAATTCAGAATGCCAGAAAACCCAGCAAACCGAATGCCCATAGAATTCAATCGATTAGTGCCACAATCGATTGAACAAGAACAAAATCCGGGACCAGATTTTGTGGATAATGGTAGAATTGTAAACATGTCGGCCGACATCACACAAAACCAAAATCCTCCAATTGGACCGCCAAGAAACGAAAGAGTTCAAAATGACGGTATTGTCCCAATTGAGCCAGCTCCAGAAGCGGTAGTTCTACCCATGATGGAGGAACTTCTTCCAGAAAATGAAGAAGATCAAAATATTGAACTGATCTTTATCGAAACAAACGATATTGACAGATACCTAAACTAATTCTCTCAAGTGAGGCATCACTGTAAATATTCATCCCAACCAGAATACATTAACTTCAAAAGTTAAAATCCAGAAGTATTCATTCATCACTTCAAAAATTGCCTTACTTCAACCCTATCTTCATTGCTTTGATATGGGCGTATATCAAACACATTGCTTCATGTAAAACTGCACTTCCTTATATATCTTCCGAATTTCCATCCCATTTCACAACTGGCCAGTTGAAAGGGATCAATATCAGCACCTCAAACAGATGCATATTCCATCTTGGAAACATCTGCCAAACTGCAAAAGATAAATCTATGACAACTCTAACAATATATAACATTTTAGAAATGTCGTTTGATAAAAGGAAAAAGAAGGAATTTCAGACACGAATATTACGCAATGAGCTGCTAACGATTGGAGAAAAATTCCATAGAACAGCGCTAAAATGGTTAGAAGAAACCAGAAAATTATACATCAATAACTCGGCAGAGTTCCAGACCCATCCAAACCGCATACTATCGGATTTAAGAAAAATAAATCACGAAAGAGCCTACATAGCCTACAAAATTTCATCCTTGGACAAGGAAAGAAAATTACCATCACCAAAAAAACTCAGGCAAAAACTGAGAAAAATGGAAATGGAAGTGAAATTCCAAGAAGAGTTTCCGGATGAATATAAACAATTCACGGAAAAACTCAGAGATGGACTGAAGTCCAAACCTTATTCACCCTTGATCAAGGCTAAACGATCAAAAACATGTTGCCAAAAAGATATTCCAATAAAATGGAATATACCACTGGGCAAACGAATCAGATTTATGAAATCGAAAATCTCAAAAAGAAAAACATCGGCCGATGTTAACAACACTATCAAAATCATTAATGATGGAAAATCAACATTAATGAACAATAATAGTGGACATCCCAAATTGCCAATGATTACAAAAAACAAAATTGAAAATCTACTGGGCATATCCATAACAAATTCAATGTTCAAACAGTTCAAAAACAAAATGAACAAACAAAAGTTGAGAAAACATGGCCATGTTAAAAGAGCTCTTAACTTTCAAAAATGTATAAAATTGTAGAAAGTTACTACAGTTATAAACGTGATTTCTGTAAATACTCATGTACATACTGTAAATATTCATCCACAAGTTCCTACCAATTCGCCTTTTTATATTATGCAATATGCACGATTTGGCCAAATCCCTCTAAAATACACGGATAAAATTACACCTCATTCATAAAATAATTATTCAGAATGACGGATGAAAATGAAACGGCAACAGGGAACGTAACCGAGAAAGAAATCAAGAAATTCTCAAAAAGAATTCCAATAGTAATGACTATTGATGAAGATATTGCGGCCGCAAGATTCCAATATCGAGACCAAGATGATGAGACAATAAAATCCATCATACTGGCAGCATCAAATGATCATGAAGAAGCTCGAAAAGAATTTCGAGTCGCACAAGAAAAAGAGGCGGAAGCGAAATTGCTACTGGAACGGAAATACACGCTTATAAAAAAGCCTAGCTCCACTCCACTACCGATTGATGCAAAGGTGGCCACCTTCACAATCAAACAACTCCGACTAAAACGTGAAAAGCGGAGAACTAAAAGATGGGCCGCCAAAGAGCTCATGGAAAAAACGGCCAAGGAATTGGACAATCTAAATTCCAAAGACTCACTCACTATCAGAAAGGAAGGTGAAGTGTGGAAGGATGGATCTCTACACAAAATGGAATGGAGTTATGCTCCAAAATATGTGGAAAAAGTCATGCCTGACAAAGAGAATCCAGAAACAGTGTATGTAGCGATCAAACATCAACTCATGAACAACACATTTGCATTGACAGCTGAACAAGCGATTAAAATGCTAGACAGATTCTTTCATGCCATACCGGACAACTGGCCCGTGTTCAAACGGTATGTGTATCAAATCTCCAAAGAAATGACAGATCAAAAATCCAAAGCGCATTTTGATCGAAGACAAGGACTAAATCTATTGAGCATGGTCCTAAAAAAGTCGCACCAAATCTTGTTCGATGTGTATCTTCATCGAAACAAAAACAATGCAGGCCTGCATGAACCATTTGATGCTACCACTTTGAAGAAAATGGAGCAGTTCAGAACAAATCTCAAAGGAGACGCAGCCTTACTTCCTATTGGACACCAAACAGTGGCAAAACGAGCCATTTTAAATGCCTACACAGATGGCAAACTGAATCCAAAATTGAAAATATATGACAAAATCAAAGACAAGAAAATTGATAAAGTCAAGAAATTTCAATTAGATGGTGGGCCCACCAAAGACAAAAAACGCAAAGTCAAAAAAGAAAAAGACAAAAAAGCTGCTAGTAGAAAAGAAGGAGCACGCACCGGTGAGTCACCAGAATTGTCTACAACAAAAAGACAAAAACTCATTGATAAAATGGATGCCCAAGGCTTCCAAGCCCTTCTTAGAGCAGCCAAAGGTATAATGCAACGTACATGAACAAACATTAAACGTTCATTTCAGAAACAGCATGACCAGACAAATTCTTCAATTCTACAAAGAACTGGCTGGCCAGCATAATGACGTTGAAAATATTGTAAATGCCTGTAAAAATCTGTACATACACATGATTCAAACGTCCAAAAGACATCCGAACCCTAATATAATGCTAAGAGCCATGAACGTTATTTGTAATAAATATAATAAGTCTGGCCAGACTAAATCTAATACGAAAAAACGTATCTGTGACTATATTTTCACACTAAGGGTTCAAGGAGGAATTAAAACCAAAATGGCACCCATTTTCCACCCGCTACATCTATTCAAACTTATTCATAGTTTATGGGCACATAAATCGAATAAAAATTTGAGAATACTCTTGGCCAAGAGACAGGCAGCATTGCAGGCAATGATCTGTCTAATAACAGGCAGAAGATGGACAGATGTAACGCGTATTAAATGGGATAGCATGTCACATGTTACTACATCATTAGGAGATTTTATAAAATTCCTCATACCAGTCAGTAAGACTAATAAAATAGGCAGTAGAATTGAAACTATTACTTTGAAACGGAATGAAAAACATCCGGATAGATGCCCAATACAAATGCTATTAAAATATAGACACTGGGTTGGTCAGCCCACAAATGGGTTTGTTTTTACATGTCAAGCACCCCACACCTTCTGGACAGAAGACCCAGTCAACCCTGATTGGAGCAATTACAGGTGCAAAGGACATTGGATAAATGAAGTCCGGAAAGACTGTATTGGTCATACGTCCAGTACTTTATCATTCGGTTACATCCACCGATGGGCAATTAGACAAAACTGGAAAATATTGCCAACTAAACACACATTTCGACGAACATGCTTAATAACAGCAAAACACCTAGGTATTAGTCGTAAACAAATAAATGAAGGGTTCGGATGGGTTCCACATTCGGACATGATACGACATTATACTGCCGAACATGACTCTGTTACACTAAGAGCGCCAGCTATAGCCATAGCACAACAATTTGAAAGAGAACAGCCGTTCTTAAATCTGAATGAAATACCATTCAGTGAACCATAATCATGATTAATCATGTAAAAACTTTAGAATGATAAATCCGGAATTTCAAGGAAATATTGAAGAATGGACTGAGGTGAAGCTCAAGGAAGAAGATCAGCCTTTGAAAAGAATCACAACTTTTCCAAAGCTGATCAACTTTCTTGTCAAGTATCAATGGATCAACAAGGGTGGCAACCCTAAGTGGGAAGAAATGGCCCAGAAGTTGAGACTAGAGCTTCAACAACGTCCAGAAACGCTGCTATACAGCATTGACGTGATCAAACATCATGTCAAAATCCATATGCCGATAGAGAATAAAAAACGAGCCGTTTTAACTCTAAAGATCCCTAGATCAGTAAAGTTCTTATGCTTGGCCGAGCAACCATTACGACTGGCCCCTACAATGGATGACGTCGAAAGACTGAGTGACTGTAGCGGGTCAATGAAAAACTACTGTTCCAGTGATGACATTCTAACTGAATTCGAAATCGAAGAAACAGTAGAAATGGTAAGAAAATGGATCAAAAAGAAATGGTATGTTCCATCAAACCAAAATGCAGTCATTCTATTGGACACCAGCTCAGATTCTGAGGACTCAGCAGGAGCAACAAAACTACTGGTCCAAAAACTGCGAAAACACAGAACAAACAAGTCACCGGAACGATCGTTGACACCACCAACACCACCAACTATACGCCGGCAGGTGCCTAACGTGGGCAAATATGCGTTGTTCTGTGACGACTCTGCTACTGATGACAGTGTCGATTCCATCTTACTTTAAACTGCCTGTTTAAACTTGATTTTATATTTCTGGCCAGAAAACTAATAATCAAATAATAATCTTGATAAAATTCAGATGGACGAACAAAAAGTAAATGAAAAACTTTTCGAATACTGTAAAGAAACCTTGGACAGTATAAAAGAAAGAGAATTGTTGACAAAAAAGCCAAAACAATTCATCGATCACACGGATGCGGCAGCATGCAATCGACAATATGATCTAGACTTTGATCAAGAAAAAGTCATAAAAATGGCTATTCTAAAATGGGGCCGAAAAGTGTTGCAACACTTGGCCATTAACTCCCCTGTAAAGCTAAAAGAGCTTCTAGGATTGTACATAGATATTCATGTTGAAATTCCATTCAACACTAAAGAGATGCCACCTATGAAATATGCCATGTTAGAAGTAACAGATTTATTCGAAAAAGGCATTCTCACTTTACCATTAGCAACTAGATTACTTATTGCAGGCCTGCAAAATATAATCTATCAACAAGCATTCCAAAATGATAACGAGATACAAATGCTGTTCGTATCACTTTCAAATGCAACTTCGGGAATAACACTTCCTTATTCGAAAGCACTTGTGCCAATAACATTGTAAATATCATTGTAAATATCATTGATATCACTTCATTTCTGTATTATGGCCATAATATCAAAATCACTGCTTCAGAACAATTCGTGCTAATGTATATACTAAAATTCGGACTACTGAAAATTGGAGAAATAGTAATTTTAGTATAGTATTTCGAGAAGGAACATCTTTGAGTTCTAGCCAGAACATAAGATGAATGAGTTCCTCTCCAAATATTAGTATTCAAATGTGGTACTTATGTAAGGAACGATCACTTCTTGGAAAGGAGGATCTCTGACGTCATAAGGAACACATTCATGAATACATAGGATTCGTTTATCTCTTTCATACACTCATTCCAAAATAAATAAATTAAGAAAGGATAAACAAAAATATGAGTTATTATT
>NYZI01000064.1 GCA_002687115.1 Cyanobium sp. ARS6 | reverse complement strand
TGCGACGCACGCCAGCGGATGTGGCGGAATTGGTAGACGCGCTAGTTTCAGGTACTAGTGGCAGCAATGTCGTGGGAGTTCAAGTCTCCCCATCCGCATCAAATCAGTTGATAAAACTGGGGTCTTCAATAAGGCGAGCTTGTCGGCACACAGTATGTAGCTTTTGACAATTGCCAGATAAAGTGCACCGCTATTTATTACTCTTAATCAGACTTCCTATCCTTAATAATATTGATGGCTAGTCGTATCAGCTAGGCACGCTAACGAACAGTCTTGTGACAGTGGAGAAGAGTTGAAAGTTCATCAGTCGTTGCCTTGGCTGGTGTCTCGCCGAGTCTTGTCTAATCTTGTATCAGATGTATTGGTTGCAACCCTTTGCACTATCGGGATCAGGTTGTGTTGTTCCTCAAAGCCAACAGATCGCGTGTGAGATTGAGAGGCCGCTCTCAATAAGGACCTGTTGTTGAGAATAAGTCAGGACTGCTGTTGGTAAGTATTTATTATTGCTGCCCAGCTCTCAGCCCGGTCGGATCAGCTAATTGCCTTGACTGGTAAGCAGTAATCATCCTTCTCTAGAAGCGCTTTCTGCATTTCTGGGGCTGTGCAGAAGGCGCGGGGGTTCGAGCTGGGCCAAGGCCAATGGAAAGGCCCTCAGATAGTTTTGTTGAACATTGATGGCAATTGACCAGGGCTAAGAGTGATCATCAACAGGCTGGGTGAATGAACAAAGAACAGTATCTTAGATATGTCATCATCCTGGCGATTGCTGCTGCAGTAGTCATTTTTAATCAGCAAAAGAACAAAGAATCTCCTAATGGAATGCAATCTTCGAAAGATATAAGAAGCGAATTGAAATCGTAGAGCATCGTCTTAATATTTTGCCAAATACGATCTTTATTGATCCGTTTCAAGGATTGCCTTGATGAAACCTTTGCGTTATGGGTTCACCCAGCCTCTGCAGGAGATCAGGCTGTGCTCTTTGTTGATTAGTAATTGGTTGAAATTGCAATTATCTTGCAGAGACTTTATTATCAGATTCAGTCTGTGAAAAAGGGAGTTGGGGCCAATCGTTATCTGTCCCAATCAGTCTTTTTCCATGTCTTTTTGGTTGTGAATACCAGTAAGCTGGTGGCGGCGGACACGATTGCTATTGAAAGCAGGATTTGCAGGAATGAATTGGTAATGGCCAGTCTTGTGAAGATATAGCTGATTAAAAAGTAACTGCCGATGAAAAGGACTGTTCCAATAAGTATGTAGTACCCCATTCTTGCTTCCACTCCAAACATCGTCATGGCTAGGACTTGATGATTTAATCAAAGATAGTCAGAAAATATGTTGTGAGCCACGTCTGGCCTGCATTCCACTGATGGGCCGCTTGCGTGTACATCCAACACTGCCGCCCGGTTCGTCCTGAAAGTGCAGGCTTGCCCGTCAGGCTCTCTGCTGCGTTGATTGCTGTTGCACACAGATTGAGCGGTTTTTGTCAAAATCCATGCGACAGCTACATTGAAAAAAACACGTTCAATCAATGCGGAAATTATCAGTATTCCTTCTAGTGCTGGGGCTAATCAGTTGCAGTAACCCATTGCAGACTTACGGAACAAAGCAGGAAGCGGAAAGCGCCTGCAGTCAATGGGAAAGTGAAGAGAAGAAGCTGTTTGAGGTTAAATACATTGAGTGGGGAGAAGAAGAGGATTGGGTCAATAAGCCAGCGGTTAATGTAGACAGCGTCATCACGTCTCGCTATTGCTTGGAGGAAGATAATACGAGCCAGATTATTGGTTTTGAGAATGGAGAGATTCAGAATGAAACTTTTGAAGACGCAGACGGAAAGCGTGGTGAGTGGAAAATTGTAGAGCATTTTCATTACAAATAAAGCTTTTCATCTGCTTGGGTTAATCTTTTGCCAGCAGATATTTCCTGCTTTTCTTGCGAAGCAGAGAAAAATTGGCAGAAGCTAAGTGAAGCTTTAGTTTTTATAGTTCTATCAAGATGTTGGTAAAATGTTTATTTGCCTCGAAAATATGCTGTAGCCCTGAAAGAGTATAGACAGTAATAGTGAGCAGGACTATCTTGAGCAGAGAAGGCTTTAACCGTTGCCCATGATTGTTCTGAAGATCTCCAACTCATCAGAGGTTGTGGCATCAAAAGTGGGAAAGTTTCTGGAAGCTCTCACTCCAGACAAGGTTGATCAGGCCGCAGTCGAAGATCAGGTCATCAAGAAACTGGTTGAGAACCTCTCAGCCGAAGGAATCAAGGGAGAAATTGCCTCAGTCAACGGTGTTGATATTGAGGGCAGCGAACTCAGCCTTCACGATGGATTGAAAGTGCGCAAGCACACCAGCTTCTGAGGTGAACGAGGTTCAAGGATCGGGCGTTGATCTGATCACCAGTCGTCGAAATCCCCTTGTTCGGCGTCTTCGCTCTCTGGCGACGTCCTCGGGACGTCAGCAGGACGGTCATCTCCTGCTTGAAGGAACCCATCAGGTCCAGGAACTGCTGTCGCAGCCAAGACGGAACGCCGATCCTGTCAAGGTGATCGCCACACCCGCCTGGCTGAATTCGCATCAGCATCTGATTGATCGGCTGGCGGGTCAGATCGCTCTTCAGCCGATGGCTGATGAAGCCCTCAGAGCAGCCCTGTCAACGGTTAACCCCGACGGTGTTGCCTGTTTGTGGCCGATCGCCCGGCTGCCGGTGTCCGCTGAAGCCCCTTCGTTTGTGCTGGCGCTCGATCGCGTGCAGGACCCCGGCAATGTGGGCACATTGCTGCGCACCGCATTGGCAGCCGATGTCGAAGAGGTCTGGCTTGCGGCCGGCGCTGATCCTCTTGCTCCAAAAGTGGTGCGATCCGCTGCCGGAGCAGTGCTGCGCCTGCCGCTCAAGCGGCTGGGTCCCACCGATGCAGTCGGCGTTGAGCAGTTGACCGACATGCTCAACGCAGCCCGTGATCGTGGCCTTCAGGTGGTGGCGGCGCTGGTGCCTGATTCAGGGGCTGGAATGCCCGTGATTCCCTATTGGCAGCTGGATTGGTGCCGACCCACCGTGTTGGTGCTCGGCAATGAGGCGGCGGGGCTGCATCCATCGCTGCAGGCCTGCTGCAGCCACGGGGTCACACTTCCGCACAGCAGCCAGGTTGAGTCCCTCAACGTGGCCTCTGCAGCAGTTCCTCTCCTTTTGGAACGCCGGCGGGCGACAATGACTGTCTCCATGCAGCTTTCCGGGTGAGCGACGCCAGTTTCGACTTCGATGTGATCGTGATCGGTGCCGGTTATGGCGGTTTCGACGCGGCCAAGCATGCCGCTGATCACGGCCTGAAGGTGGCGATCGTTGAGTCACGCGACATGGGCGGAACCTGCGTCAATCGCGGTTGTGTGCCCTCCAAAGCTCTGCTGGCCGCCTCAGGCCGGGTGCGGGAACTTGCCGATGCCAAGCACCTGTCCAGTTTCGGTATTCATGCCGCACCCGTGCGTTTCGAACGTCAGAAAATCGCCGATCATGCCAATGATCTGGTGGCAGCGATCCGCAGCAACCTCACCAAGACCCTTGAGAGGGCTGGTGTCACCATCATCCGCGGTCAGGGACGTCTGGATGCTTCACAGAGGGTCGGAGTCCGTGAGATCAGTGGTGTCGACAGGACTCTCTCGGCTCGTGATGTGATTATCGCCACCGGGTCCGATCCTTTCGTTCCGCCCGGTATCGAAACGGATGGACGCAGTGTGTTCACCAGCGATGAGGCCGTGAACCTGGAATGGCTTCCACGCTGGATCGCCATTATCGGCAGCGGGTACATCGGTCTGGAGTTCGCCGACGTGTACACCGCGCTCGGATGCGAGGTGACCATGATCGAGGCCCTGGACCGGGTGATGCCCACTTTCGATCCAGACATCGCCAAGCTTGCCGCTCGCAAGCTGATTGACAGCCGCGACATCGATGCCCGCTCCGGCGTGCTGGCCAAGTCAATCAAGCCAGGCTCACCCACTGTGATCGAGTTGGTGGATATGCAGACCCGTGAACCCGTTGAGACCCTGGAGGTCGATGCAGTGTTGGTGGCCACGGGTCGTGTTCCCAGCAGCAAGGGGCTCAATCTCGAGGCCTTGGGTGTTGAAACCAACAGGGGATTCGTCCCCATCGACGACGGCATGCGCGTTCTTGCCGGTGGCCAGCCGGTGTCTCACCTGTGGGCTGTCGGTGATGTGACCGGCAAGCTGATGCTGGCCCACACCGCCGCTGCTCAGGGCACGGTGGCGGTGGACAACATCCTTGGCCACACCCGTGAGATCGACTACCGCAGTATTCCTGCAGCCACGTTCACACACCCGGAAATCAGTTCCGTCGGTCTCAGTGAAGCTGATGCCAAGCAGCAATCAGCCGATCAGGGTTTTGAGCTCGGAGTGGTTCGCAGCTACTTCAAGGCCAACTCCAAAGCTCTGGCCGAACTGGAGAGTGATGGTCTGATGAAGCCGCTCTTCAACAAGCTCACCGGTGAGGTTCTCGGAGCTCATATTTACGGTCTTCATGCCGCCGATCTGATTCAGGAGGTCTCCAACGCGGTGGCCCGTCGTCAGAGTGTGCGCCAGCTGGCCACCGAAGTGCATACCCACCCGACCCTCAGCGAAGTCGTTGAAGTGGCTTACAAGCAAGCCGCCGCCTCCCTCACTGCCGCTGCCTGATCCCACCCCGCAATTCCTTACATGGAGATCCGTCGTCGTCCGCCCAACCCCAAGGTTCAGGTTGCTCATCTCGAATATGCAATTCCTCATCAGGAGAGTGAGCCTCGCAACATCCTGGAGAAAATCGTCTGGGAGAAGGATCGGGAAATCGAGGTCGCGCGTCAGCGCATGCCGCTTGCTCAGCTGAAAGCACGTGTTGCTGAACTGCCTGGCTCAAGAGATTTTTTGGGAGCTCTGCGTTCGGCTCCGGTTCTTCCAGCCGTGATCGCTGAGGTCAAAAAGGCAAGCCCCAGCAAAGGGGTGATTCGTGAGGATTTCGATCCCGAGGCGATCGCACGCTCCTATGTGGCCGGTGGTGCCAGCTGCCTGTCTGTGTTGACCGACAAGACCTTCTTCCAAGGTGGTTTTGATGTGCTGGTCGCCGTGCGGGAAGCCGTGGATGTGCCGTTGCTCTGCAAAGACTTCATCCTCAGCCCCCACCAGCTGTATCAGGCACGTGCCGCCGGCGCTGATGCAGCACTGTTGATCGCCGGCATTCTCACGGATCAGGATCTCACCTATCTGCAGAAAGTGGCCGCGGCGATCGGACTCACGGTTCTGGTGGAAGTGCACGACGAGCAAGAACTGCAGCGGGTTCTCGCTCTTGGTGGTTTCCCATTGATTGGAGTCAACAACAGGGATCTCACCAGTTTTGAGACCGACCTCTCCACCACAGAGCAACTAGCCAAACAGTTTGAAAACGACTTGAAGGCCCAGGGCGCGTTGCTCGTGAGTGAGTCGGGTCTGTTCCTGCGAGCGGATCTCGATCGTGTGCAAACTGCCGGTGCTGCCGCGGTGTTGGTGGGAGAAGCACTGATGCGTCAGGAGAATGTTGAGCAAGGTCTGCGCACACTGATCTCCGGCTGAGTCACTGCCGCTCTGATCTTCCCCCAGGCGAAGCAATCACAGCGGTCGCCACTCCGATCACACTGTTCAGCGGTACCTTTCCGAACTGTCGGCTGTCAGTGCTGGCTGCAGGGTTATCGCCCCTGAGCTCAAGCCAGTCACCGTTCGATTGCCAGACACGTTTTGTGAGCACCAGATTGGTGTCATTGGGGTGACGGCAGATCACCACACTTCCGGGTGATGGAGATTTGCCGCTTTTCGGCAACATCTTCACAAGCAGGCGTTGTCCGGGGGGAAAACTCGGCAGCATTGAGTTCCCCTCCACCTGGAACAGTCTTCGCCTCCCCAAAAAAAACAGCAGCAGGTCCTTGAGACCCGCCGCTGGCAGTGGGGTGTTCACAGAGGTTCACCCAAATGATGAGGCACTCAGGATGCGGTGACCCAGGCGTCGTTACGCCCTTTCGACTTCCAGAACATGCCATGGATTTTTTCAACGGCAGCCATCAGCTCCTCCGCTTTGCCCTGATCGATGTTGACCTTGCAGGCACTGCAGAGCTTGGCTGCTTTCCAGAATGTGTCATGCAGATCGGGGAAGGTGGCCAGATGATCGGGCTTGAAATAATCCGTCCAGAGGATCATCAGCTCTTTCTTGGCCTTGGTGGCCTCCTCTTCCTTGATCGCCACGTAGCGGGAAAACGTGTTGTTGTAGGTGGCAAGGGCAGCCGCGTCGCCTGCCGCTGGAGCCTCGATGGCCTTGAGCTTCTTGGTCATCGAAAGAACAGCTTCCGCTGCAACACGCGCTGAAGCCGGGTCATAGACCCCACAAGGACCGTCGCAGTGGGCTTGTGCTGCTTCAGCTGGTAGTGCGCGAAAGATGGCTGAGAGTGCCGTGCGGAACATGTGGGTGGATGGTCAACTGCCGTTCTCTCAGCCTAACTGGCACTCAAGACTTGATGTCGAGCAACTCGACCTCAAAGATCAAAGTGGCGTTCGGCGGAATCACGCCGCCGGCTCCGCGCGTGCCGTAACCGAGTTCAGGCGGGATGACCAGTTTGCGCTTGCCGCCCACTTTCATGCCCTGGACACCTTCATCCCAACCCTTGATCACCTGGCCGCGTCCCAGGGGGAAGGAGAAGGGTTTGCCGCGGTCATAGCTGGCATCGAACTGTTTTCCGTTCTCCAGTGTTCCTCGGTAATGCACCACAACGGTCTGACCGGCGGTGGCCTCAGGCCCGGAGCCGACTTCAAGGTCAGTGATACGAAGTCCGCTGGCCAGAATCTGAATTTTGTCGGCGCTCATGGGGCCTCCGAGAGCCGAGGCATCGGCTTGGTTGGAATCTGGGGCCATGGCGAAAAGGGTGGGATTGGTCTCATCGGGATCCAGTTCCATCGGACTGGATGCGGTGGTCAGACCGGCGGTCTTGACGATGGCCGGCTGCGCTGCCGGCGCTGCAGCGATCACGGTGGAGGGAGCCACGATCTGACTCACAAGAGCCACGATCAGGCAGGCCACGCAGACCGCGGAACTGATCAGAATGTCGCGCACTGGAGGTCCGTTCGTTCCTGTCGATTCTGGCAGGCTCAGTCCTGTCGCTCGCGCTGGCGAACCTGTTGCTCGAGTCGGTCGATACGACCGCGCAGTTCATCAAGTTCCTTCTGACTGGCCAGACCCAGATCCTGAAGCAGGTTGTCGCGGTTGCGCTCGAGATTGCGTCCCATTTGCTGCTCAAGCTCTGGAGTCTCGCCGCGCAGAGCCTTCAGGACGTCATCCACGAGTGCGGAGGCATGACTCGCGTCCAGGCGCCCACTGCTGACCCATTCCTGGGTCACATAACGCAGCCGGTCGGTCACCAGTGTTGTGGTTCCCAGGCCACGCAGCAGCAATTGCTGGAGGGGATTAGCGGTCTCCATTGAGAATCGCAGTTCAGTCTGATTTCAGGATGACGGCATCCAATGGTGCTGACCATGGGCAATGACCGATCCCTGCTGTTGCTCAGGGGCCTGAGCGGTGGTGTTCTGGCGGGACTCGGCCTCTGCTTTTCAGGCCTCTGGTGGATGGTTCCTGCCCTTGCCCTGCTGTGGTCGGTCGTGCGATCACCACTGGCAGCAGCGCTCTGGGCCTCGATGGCTGTCGGCATCAGCCATCGCTGGCTGATCGCCCTTCATCCGCTGACCTGGCTAGGGGTTCCAGCGCCCTTGAGTCTTCCGCTTGCGCTCATGGTCTGGTTGGCCTGTGTTCTTGCCGCAGCGCTGCTCGTGGGGGGATGGAGCCTGTTGGCGCGCTGGTTGCCTGGCCGTTGCGGCCTGCGGCAGGCACTGGCTCTGTCTCTGATCTGGGGCCTGAGCGAGACACTTCTCGCCAGAGGGCCTCTCTTCTGGATCGGTGTTGGCGGAAGCGTTCTGCCGGCTGATCGCTGGCTTGCAGGTCTGGCCGCCTGGTTCGGTGCCGGAGGCCTGGCAACCGTTCAGTTGTTGCTGGGCTGGTGGCTCTGGCAGATCTGGGTCGTGGTGCGTGTTGATGGAGTGCAGCGCTGGAGCCTGCTGCGCCGGGGTGTTCTGGCCCTGCTGGTGGCCCATGGCCTGGGTGCTTTGGCCTTGATGGGAGTGGCTCAAGGCCCGGGGGAGCCTGAAGCGGCATTGCCGATGGCTCTCTGGCAACCGGCGATTCCGACTCGAGAGAAATTCAGCGATCGTCGGCAGACAGAGCTGCCCCTTCGCCTGCAAAGGGCCTTGGAGAGCGCCCAACAAGCCGGGGCTCAGCTGTTGATCGCCCCTGAGGGGACGCTCCCGCTGAAGTTTGAGCGTGAACGCGAAGGGGACATTCCTCTGATCAGTGGTGGTTTCCGCTTTGTGGCGGGTCAGCAGCGCAGTTCGCTGATGCTGCTGAGCTCGGAGAAGCAGGCGCCGTCCAACAGCATCGACAAGCACCGCCTGGTGCCTGTTGGCGAATGGATGCCCACCTGGCCTGGTCTTGCCGGACTGTCGGCGGTCGGAGGCCTGCAGTCGGGTGAGCCCTCCAGGCTCTGGCAATGGGGCGGCCCACCCGCTGCAGTAGCCATCTGTTACGAGATCAGTAATGGAACGGCTCTGGCCAGAGCGGTGGCCGATGGCGCGGAATGGATTCTGGCTGCAGCCAATCTCGATCCTTATCCGCTGCTGTTGCAACAACAGTTTCTGGCACTGGCTCAACTGCGCAGCCTTGAGAACGCAAGGTCGCTCGTCTCGGTTGCGAACACAGGCCCAACCGCTCTCCTTGACGACAGAGGGGTGGTTGAGGCGGAGCTTCCCTCCATGCTGCCCGGGCTTCTGCAGGTGAGGCCGGAGCCTGCACATGGTTTGACGCTGTATGCGCTCTGGCGTGAGTGGCCGCTCTGGCTGATGCTGATGGTCGCGGTTGGTCTACTGCTCAGGGCTAGGTCTGGATCAGGCCTCCCCCCAGCACGGACTCGCCTTCGTAAAACACCGCCGCCTGGCCAGGAGTGATCGAGAACTGGGGCTCGTCGAATCTGAGTTGGCATCGATGGGGGCGTTGCCCGGCCTGATCGACATCAGTGGCTTCGATGCAGGTGAGATCGGCCATCACCGGCGCGCTGCGGTAGCGAACCTGCACTTCCACCCTGCTGCTGAATCCTGGGGGCGGTGGTGCGATCGACACCCAGTTGATCGCACCCACCTCACAGGAAGCGCGGCCTGCCTCGGCCCGGGGTGCAACCACCACACGATTCATCGCCGCGTCAAGGCGCACGACGTGCAAAGGCTCGCTCCACGCCACACCCAGTCCCTTTCTCTGGCCGATGGTGAAATGTTCGATTCCATCGTGATTGCCCACAACCTTGCCGTTGCGAAGCACGATTTCCCCTTGTCGCGGCGGCAGATAGGCGTCGAGGAATGCACGCATCGAGCCGTGATGATCGGCAAGGCAGAGGTCCTGGCTTTCGGGTTTCTCCGCGGTGCGCAGCCCATGGCGACCCGCTTCCAGCCGGGTATCGGGTTTGGTGAGTTCGCCCAGAGGAAACACCACTCGGGAAAGCACCTCCTGATTGAGGTCGTAAAGGAAATAGCTCTGGTCCTTGCGGGTGTCCAGACCCCGCAAAAGCTTCCAGCGACCTGTGCGTTCATCCAGGCGTATGCGGGCGTAATGCCCTGTGGCAACACGCTCAAGTCCACGCTCCTGCCGTGCCCAGGCGAGCATCGGACCGAATTTCACCGATCGGTTGCAGCGTGAACAGGGCAAGGGCGTGATTCCAGCTTGATACCCCTCGATCAAGCCCTCCACGATTTCGCGCGCAAAGTTGTCGCGTGAATCGACGACGTGATGGGGCACGCCCAGTTGTTCGCAGATTCCTGCCGCATCCACCAGACCTTCAGAGCAACAGGCGCCTTTGCCGCTCATCAGCCAGAGCGTCAGCCCTTCCACTTCCCAGCCCGCCTCCACCAGCAGGGCAGCGGTGAGAGAACTGTCGACTCCCCCCGAGAGGCCCACCGCGGTTCGGTGCTCACCAGGCCAGGCCTGCAGGCGAGCCAGGGCCTGGGCACCGGCCGAAGTGGCGGCAATGCTGGGCGTCGCTGCCGACATGGATGGGCGGGCATGAACGGGAATCTCTTTCCATAGTGAGGTGCCATGGTCCCCGGCAGTGATCTGGCCACCCGCTGATGCCGACCATCTTCTGGTCTCCGCCGATCAAATGCTCGCTCTTGAAAGGGAGTGGCTGGCCACTGGACTGCCGGTTGCGGCCCTGATGGAAACGGTGGGTCAGCGCATGGCTGACTGGTTTCTGGCGCGTTCTGAGTTACTGGCTTCCGGCGTCTTGGTGCTGGTGGGGCCAGGCCACAACGGCGGGGACGGACTGGTGGTTGGAAGAAAGCTGCTGGAAGCCGGCGTGGATGTGCGGGTCTGGGCGCCCATGCCACCGCGTCAGCCCCTCACCCAGCAGCACTGGCGCCATCTGCTCTGGCTCGGTGCTGATGCAGTGCAGTCCCCCCCTGATCCAGCTGAACGAGGCCTGTGGATCGAGGCGCTGTTTGGTCTGGGTCAGAAGCGTCCATTGCCTGCGGATCTGGCCGATCTGCTTCAGACCAGACAGCGTGATTGCCCCGGCCGCCTGGTGAGCCTGGATCTTCCTGCTGGCCTGGATTCCGATACGGGCTGTCCGATCGAGGGACGCGCCGCGATGGCTTCGGACACGCTCTGCGTGGGATTGATCAAGCGCGGACTGGTGCAGGACGCTGCTCTGCAGCATGTGGGCCGCCTGCACCGCATCGATCCTGCGGTGCCCGTTCCGCTCACTCAGTCGCTCTCCTCACCAGCGAAGCTGCGCCTTCAGACCATTGATCTTGCTGATCTGCCGCGGCCGCCGGAGTTGCCCGCGGCGATGAAATATCAGCGTGGGCGTCTGTTGTTGATCGCTGGCAGTGAGCGCTACCGGGGTGCAGCCCACCTCGCGGTGCGTGGAGCCCTGGCGAGCGGTGCCGGCAGTGTCGAGGCCTGTCTGCCTGAAAGCGTTGCGGAGCATCTCTGGCAGCAGGCTCCGGAGGTGGTTCTGAGATCGGCTCTCCCGTCGGATCGCGAAGGATCACTGGTTTGGGGAGAAGCCTTTGAGCGGTGTGCTCTGACCCGTCTCGATGCCGTCTTGCTCGGACCTGGTCTGGGCATGGTGCAAGGGCATTGGCTGGAGTGGGCGGAATCCCTGCTGAGATTCGCCGGTCTGCTGGTGCTCGATGCCGATGGCCTCAATCAACTGGCTGCCGCTGATGACGGCTGGCGCTGGTTGCTGGAACGATCCGGCCCGACCTGGATCACGCCCCATGCCACTGAATTTGAGCGTCTGTTTCCCAATTGCTGGCATGACTCTCCACTGGACCAGGCCGCGGCCGCGGCGGATTGTTCAGGGGCTGTGGTGTTGCTGAAGGGGGCTCACAGTGTGATTGCCTCGCCTGGCGGAGACGTGAGGCAACTCACGGAAACCGACCCCGCCGTGGCACGCACGGGTCTTGGCGATCTTCTCGCCGGCCACGCTGCCGGCTGGGGATCGCGCTGCCTGGCGGCCAAGGGTGATGTCAGCTCCGAGGACCTCGCCTCATCCGTCTTGCTGCACGCCATCGCTGCTCGACAATCCTCACGAAGCAGTGATGCAAGTGCAATTTCGGATGAATTAGCGAGTCTCACGCGTTTCGTGTTGCGAACTTGATTCGAGGCTCGATTGGCGTCGTTTTTCTACATTTTTTACACGATTCGCGGGGTTTGTGTCGTTTTCCACGCATGAATCTGAAGGGTTGCTGAAAACACATCGTTTATCGAGAAATTCATAGGACAGTCGCTGTACTACACAGATCCATCCCCATGGTCTCAGCGGCGGCAGGGGTTTCAGAAACCCAGAAACGACGAAGTAGTGATCCGATCAGCTGGTACCTCGCCACAATCGGCAGGATTCCACTTCTCACTCCCGCTGAGGAGATTGAGCTCGGTAATCAGGTTCAGCAGCTGATGCAACTCACCGAGGATGGAACGATTCCTTCCGACAGTGAAACGTTCACGGGCAAGCAAAAGAGAATTATTCGCGTTGGTCTGCGGGCAAAACAGCGCATGATGAAAGCGAATCTGCGCCTGGTTGTCAGTGTTGCCAAGAAATATCAGGGAAAAGGTCTTGAACTTCTCGATCTGATTCAGGAGGGTTCGCTCGGGCTTGAGCGAGCTGTCGAGAAATTTGACCCCACCCGTGGTTACAAGTTCTCGACGTACGCCTTCTGGTGGATCCGTCAGAGCATGACGCGTGCCATTGCCTGTCAGTCACGCACGATTCGCTTGCCGGTGCATCTGAGTGAACGTCTCACCACCATTCGCAAGGTGAGCCTGGATCTGGCCCACAAGCTTGGTGCCATGCCAAGCCGGCTGGAGATTGCTGAAGCGATGGATATGCCCGTTGCAGAGCTTGACTCTCTGCTGAGACAGGCTCTCACCACCAGCAGCCTCGATGCGCCGGTGAATGGGGAAGAGGGTCGCAGCTTCCTTGGTGACCTGATTGCTGACTCTTCACTGGGAGAGCCTCTCGACAAGATTGAGCAGCGAATCCATCACGAACAGCTCGGGCGCTGGATGAGCCATCTCAGTGAACAGGAACAGCACGTTCTCACGCTCCGTTTCGGTCTCAACGGCAATGAGCGCCACACACTGGCTGAAATCGGTCGTCTGCTCGATGTTTCCCGTGAACGTGTCCGTCAGGTGGAACTGAAGGCCTTGCGCAAACTGCGTAATCTCACCCGCCGAGTGGCACCCAGCTTCTGATTGCTCAGAGTTCAGTAGACCTTTGACTCGTTGAAACCACCGCTCGTCTACCACGAGCTTTACAGCGCTCCATTGCCAAGCAGTCATCGATTTCCGATGGCAAAGTTCCGTTTGCTCAACAGTTGTCTCAGAGAGACAGGACTGGCTTGTGACGAACAGTTGCATCGACCGCTTCCAGTGCCTCGTCGATGGCTGGAACTGGTTCATGACCGCGCTTATCACGAGGCGTTTGCGAGGGACCAGCTGGATCGCCAGGCCCAGAGACGTATCGGGCTTCCTGCCACTCCACCTCTCGTACAGCGCACATTTCTTGCCGTCGGTGGTTCGCTGCTCACAGCTCGATTAGCTCTGCAGCATGGCCTGGCCTGCCACCTCGCCGGTGGAACCCACCATGCCTTCCCTGGTTATGGCAGTGGATTCTGCATTTTCAACGATCTAGCGATCTGTGCCCGTGTGCTTCTTGAGCAGGAAGGTCTTACGCGAATCATGGTGGTGGATCTCGACGTGCATCAGGGCGATGCCACCGCGCTGATCTTTCAGCACGAGCCTCGGGTGTTCACGTTTTCAGCGCATGCCGCGTCCAATTTTCCTGCTCGCAAGCAGAACAGTGATCTGGACCTGCCGATCGCTGATGGGGTGGAGGATCAGGATTACCTCGCCTTGATCGGCGACCATCTGCCCGACCTGCTGGACAGGCTGAATCCACAGCTCGTTCTCTACAACGCCGGTGTTGACCCTCACCGGGATGACCGGCTGGGACGACTGGCATTAACGGATGTCGGGCTTCTGCAGAGGGATCACCTGGTGCTGGAGTCCTGTCTGCGTCGAAACATCCCTATTGCCACGGTGATTGGCGGTGGGTACGACGCGATGACGCCTCTTGTGAAACGACATGCGCTGGTGTTCAGGGCAGCAGCTGACCAGGCCCGGTTGCATGGGCTCTGATCAGCCTGTCATCAGTCTTCCGCCCAGATGTAACGGGTCAGTTCAGAGCCATCCGGCTCAGGTGCTCTGAGGGCGAAGTCGACGCAGTCCTGCACGATGCCATCGATCTCCTTCTCAATTGCTCGCAGGTCTTCACTGCTGGTCAGCCCGGAACCGACGAGATCGCGTTCAAGGGCTTTCAGAGGATCGCGTTTGGCCCAGAACTGTTTTTCCTCTTCCGCACGCAGCTCATCCGGGTCGGCCAGTGAATGGCCCCGGAAGCGATACGTGAGGCATTCGAGCACCGTGGGGCCTTCTCCCGCCCGTGCACGTTCGACGGCCCGCTGGGCTGCGGCCCGAACAGCCAGGACGTCCATGCCGTCGACCTCTTCTCCGGCCATTCCGAAAGAACCGGCCTTGCGCCAGATCTCCGGATCGCTGGTGGCACGGTCGTGGGCCATGCCGATGGCCCATTTGTTGTTCTCCACCACGAAAATGATCGGCAGCTTCCAGAGCTGGGCCATGTTCAGGCACTCGAAGAACTGCCCGTTGTTGCAGGTTCCGTCGCCGAAGAATGCCGCGGTGACGGAATTGCTGCTGGAGTCGCCCAGGGCATCCCGCTTGTAGCGGCTGGTGAAGGCTGCACCCAGGGCAACCGGAATGCCTTCCCCGATGAAGGCGAAACCGCCCAGCAGGTGGTGCTCTCTTGAAAACAGGTGCATCGAGCCTCCGCGCCCTTTGCTGCAACCGGTTTCCTTGCCGAAGAGTTCGCTCATCACCTCACGGGCAGGAACTCCGGCACTGAGGGCGTGGACGTGATCGCGGTAGGTGCTGCAGAACCAGTCGTGTTGACGCTTCATGGCGCCGATCACTCCCGTGCTCACGGCCTCCTGACCGTTGTAGAGGTGCACGAAGCCAAACATCTTGCCGCGGTAGTACATCTCCGCGCACTTGTCCTCGAAGCGTCGTCCGAGGGTCATGTCGCGGTAAAGCGCCAGTCCGGTGTCCCGGTCGACGCTGGCTCTCTGAGCTGTCACCAGGGTCGAGAGCCGTTCCGCATGTGCACCAAGCAGAGACTGTCCGTCGGTGGTGGAGGCGCTGCGCGACTCCGTGCCGATTGCGATGTCCTGACCCATGGCACCACCTGTTTGACCACCGACTTTAAGGGTCCATGGCGGATGGATGGGCAAAATCCCTGACACTGCCTACAGTCTGCTGCCAATAGCTGCAACGCTGGTGGACCTTCCCATCGACCATTTCCGTCTGCTGGGGGTTAGTCCATCGGCTGAACCTGATGCCGTGTTGCGCGCACTTCAGCTGCGTCTTGATCGTTGTCCTGCTCAGGGATTCACCCACGAGTCAGTCAATCAGAGGGCTGAGCTGCTCCGGTTGTCCGCTGACCTGCTCACCGATCCGGAGCGCCGGGGGCCTTACGAAGCGATGCTGCTGGAGCTCAGCCAGGATCATCCGGGGGAGATGGCCGGTCTGGAACTCTCTTCCAATTTGGAAGTTGCTGGCCTGATGCTTCTCTGGGAGGCGCATGCGCCTCACGAGGCCTTCCAGCTGGCCCGTCAGGCCCTGCAGCCGCCTCAGGCTCCTGCTCTGGGCAGTGGCAGGGAGTCGGACCTGGCATTGCTGGCGGCTCTTGCCGCTCGAGATGCTGCAGACCAGGATCAGGAGCAGCGCCGCTACGAGTCAGCAGCCAACCTGCTTCAGGAGGGCATGCAGCTGCTGCAGCGGATGGGCAAGCTTCCGGAGAAGAGACAGGTCCTGGAAACCGATCTCTCCAGGCTCAGACCGTTCCGAATCCTCGATCTGCTCAGTCGTGATCTGGCGGAACAATCGGCACGTCAGGAGGGCTTGATGATGCTGGAGAGCTTCATCAGTGACCGGGGCGGACTCGAGGGGAGCGCGCTTGAAGGGCTGCAGACCGCTGACCTGCCCGCGGGGATGGACCAGGGTGCCTTTGAACTGTTCTTTCAGCAGATTCGTCGCTTCCTGACCGTGCAGGAACAGGTGGATCTCTACCGACGCCTGCAGGAGGCCGGCTCGGCTGATGCCTCCTTCCTGGTTGTGATGGCCCTTGCGGCTGCCGGTTTTTCCCAGCGCAAGCCCGAACGGGTTCACGACGCCCGCGCCCGACTCCAGGACCTGAATCTGGAGGGTCTCGACACCCTGCCTCTGCAGGGATGTCTTGATCTGCTTCTCGGTGATGTGGATCGGGCCGAGCGACACTTTGCAAGCAGCCCTGATCCGGCCCTGAAGACCTGGTTGTCAGCCCATCCCGGAGATGCTCTGGCAGCGCTCTGTGATTACTGCCGCACCTGGCTGGGAAGGGACGTTCTACCTGGGTATCGGGATGTCGATGCTCAAGCCATCGATCTTGAGGCCTGGTTCGCCGATCGCGATGTTCAGGCCTATGTCGAGAGGTTGGAGCGTCAGGAGCAGCCCGGGGACTGGTCCCTGGATGACTTGCCGTCTCTGACCGTGGATCCCGACGGAACACTGCCGTTGCCGCTGCCCACGGTGGAGTCCGGGTCCAGGCGCGATGAACCGGAGCACGACGACGATGTTGAGGCGGCCTCCGGTTTTGCATGGCCGGCGCTGCCTCGTCCCTCGCTTCCGTCCATGCCGCAGCTGCGATGGCCTGAGATGCAATGGCCTGATCTGCCCCAACCCAGCCGTTCCACTTGGATCGGGTCCGGGGTGTTTCTCGCTGTGGTGGTGGTGATCGGCGTCTTCAGTGTCGTCGGTCTTCGTCGTGAAGCCGAACAGCCCCAGCTGGCTGGTGAGCCATCGATCGATGCTCCGGCGAAACAGCCTGCTGCAGAAACGCTGCAGCAGGGATCAGAGCAGGATTCCACAGAGGACTCAACGGAAACTGCGGCTGTAGATGCAGTGCCTGAACCCGTACAGGAGCCTGATCCGGAGCCCGTTGCCGCCACTGCGTCGGAAGCAGATCCGGTGCTTCGTTCTGAAAGTCCCTCCGAAGCTCAGCTGGAAGCTCTGCTTCAGGCCTGGCTGGATCGCAAAGCCTCTGTTCTGGGCGGAAAGGGCACCGCAGATGAACAACTTCAGCCCATCGCCCGGGCCGGTCTGATCCAGCAGGTGGGTCTGCAGAGAGCTGACGATCAGTCAGCGGGGCTGACCCAAAAGGTTGAAGCCTCAGTGGATTTCATGAGGGTGATCAGCCGTACGCCGAATCGCATCGAGCTGCGTGCCGATGTGGATTACAGCGACGAGACGGTCAATGCTGCTGGAACGGTGGTGAACAGCACCGCGCCACAGTCGATCAAGGTGAAGTACATCCTCGGCAGGGATGAGGACGGCTGGCGTCTGCAGGCCTATGCACCGGTCTGATCGACCGATCAGCGTTGCGGAGATCCGGATTGCCCCCCCAGTCCCTGCCACTTTTACGATCAGTGGATTGAAACTGATGCCCGGCCGATGTTCGATGAGCTGTCAGCCCGCTTTGAAGACGCGGTCAAGGGGCTGAGAGGCCAGGATCAGATCAGCGACACCAATGTGGACGGCGCGCTCAAGGATGTGCGCCGGGCTCTGCTGGAAGCGGACGTAAGTCTGCCGGTTGTCAAGGATTTTGTCGCCGAGGTGCGCGAAAAGGCCGTAGGCGCGGAGGTGGTGCGCGGGGTCAGTCCAGACCAGAAGTTCATTCAGGTGGTGCATGACCAGCTGGTGGAGGTGATGGGTGGTGACAACGCTCCTCTTGCGCAGGCGGAGCAGGCTCCCACGGTGGTGCTGATGGCGGGTCTGCAGGGCGCAGGCAAGACCACTGCGACGGCCAAGCTCGGACTCCACCTCAAGGACCAGGGCAGGCGTGCGCTGATGGTCGGTGCTGATGTGTACCGTCCCGCCGCCATCGATCAGCTGAAAACGCTCGGCGCACAGATCGGAGTTGAGGTGTTCAGTCTTGGTGCTGATGCCAAACCCGAAGACATCGCGGCGGCAGGTCTTGCCAAGGCCAGGCAGGAAGGCTTCGACACGCTGCTGGTCGACACCGCCGGTCGCCTTCAGATCGACACCGACATGATGGAGGAGATGGTGCGGATCCGCACCGCCGTGCAGCCGGATGAAGTGCTGCTCGTCGTCGATTCGATGATCGGTCAGGAAGCGGCTGATCTCACCCGGGCCTTCCACGACCAGGTGGGGATCACCGGAGCGGTGCTGACCAAGCTCGACGGTGATTCCCGCGGCGGTGCCGCTCTTTCGATCCGCAAGGTGAGCGGGCAACCGATCAAGTTCATCGGTACGGGAGAAAAGGTGGAGGCCCTGCAGCCTTTCCATCCCGAACGGATGGCCAGTCGCATCCTCGGTATGGGGGATGTGCTCACCCTTGTGGAGAAAGCTCAGAAGGAGGTGGAGCTCGCTGACGTCGAGCAGATGCAGAAAAAGCTGCAGGAGGCCACGTTTGATTTCTCGGATTTCGTGAAGCAGATGCGCCTGATCAAGCGCATGGGATCGCTTGGCGGATTGATGAAGATGATCCCGGGCATGAACAAGATCGATGACGGCATGCTCAAGCAGGGGGAGCAGCAGCTCAAGAAGATCGAAGCGATGATCGGTTCGATGACGCAGCAGGAGAGGGAGAATCCCGACCTGCTTGCCGGCGAGCCTTCCCGTCGACGCCGCATCGCCCGTGGCAGCGGCCATCAGCCCGCCGACGTCGACAAAGTGCTGGCCGACTTTCAGAAGATGCGCGGTTTCATGCAGCAGATGTCTCAGGGCCAGATGCCAGGTATGGGCGGCATGCCGGGGATGGGCGGATTCCCTGGAATGGGTGGAGGCGGAATGCCGGGGATGCCAGGTGGCATGCCGGCCGGTCGTGGCGGTGGACCGCCTCGCCGACAGCGCCCGGTCAAGAAGAAGAAGGGCTTCGGCGATCTCTGACCGGCGGCAGGTTAAGTTGGTTCTTTGGCGCGACTTTCAGCTGCGCCGAACAGTTCAAACCCACAGCCAGCGCCACGATGATCAAGCTCCGCCTGAAGCGGTTCGGTAAGAAGCGGGAAGCCAGCTTCCGCCTCGTGGCCTGCAACAGCACCTCGCGACGTGACGGCCGTCCTCTTCAGGAGCTGGGGTACTACAACCCTCGCACCAAGGAGACCCGCCTTGATGCCGAAGCTCTGCGTGAACGTCTGAGCCAGGGAGCTCAGCCCACCGACGTCGTTCGCACCTTGCTTGAAAAGGGCGGCCTGATTGAGAAGAAGGTCCGACCTGCAGAAGTGGTCGGCAAGGCCAAACAGGCTCTCAAGCGCGAAGCCGACGCCAAACAGGCAGCCAAGGATGCTGCAGAGGCCAAAGCTGCCGCTGCGCAGACAGCGGGTGATGAAGCCGCCGGTGCGGAAGGCTGATTGACAGCATGTCCGAAGCAACCTCACCTGGTCGCTTCGTCTTCGATCTGCCGCATGCCGAGGCCGCCCTTGCTCTAGCGGGTGGCCCCTCTTCAGCAACCCTGCGACAACTGGAGGCTTTGACAGGCACCAAACTTGTTCTGCGTGGATTGCAGCTCGAGATCAGCGGCCGGCCAAATCAGCTAGAGCGCACCGCCGCTGTCGTTGAGCTGCTTCGCAAGTTCTGGCAGGAGGGTGAATCGATTTCACCGGTGGACCTGCAGTCGGCGCTCCAGGCACTGGACACCGGTCGCAATCAAGAACATGAGGCCATGGGCCAGCAGGTGCTGGCGCGCAATCAGCGCGGCAGTCTGCTTCGTCCACGCACCTTGCGCCAGAAGGCGTATGTGGAGTCGATGGAGCGGCATGACCTCACCTTCGCGCTGGGTCCAGCCGGCACCGGTAAAACCTTTCTGGCAACAGTTCTCGCCGTCCGCATGCTCACCGAGCGCAGGGTGGAGCGGCTGGTGTTGACCAGGCCGGCAGTGGAAGCTGGCGAACGTCTGGGGTTTCTGCCCGGTGATCTTCAGCAGAAAGTGGATCCCTATTTGCGTCCGCTCTACGACGCTCTGCACATGCTGCTCGGACAGGAGAAAACAGCAGCATTGCTGGAAAAAGGGGTGATTGAGGTGGCCCCCCTGGCCTACATGCGCGGCAGAACCCTGGCGGAATCCTTTGTGATCCTCGATGAGGCACAGAACACCACGCCTGCCCAGATGCGCATGGTGCTGACCCGTCTCGGGGAGCGTTCCCGCATGGTGGTGACTGGAGACATCACCCAGGTGGATCTACCACCAGGCCAGCTCAGCGGTCTGGTGGAAGCTTCAGAGGTGCTGGATGGGGTTGAGGGTGTGGCCGTCTGCCGTCTCACATCGGCTGATGTGGTCCGTCATCCGCTGGTGCAGCGAGTGGTGGATGCCTACGCACGGCGAGACAAGAGCCATCCCCGTCGGGAGGCAAGACCGATGCGGCGTTCGATGGGGAGATCCGCACCGGGCTGAAAACCACAACCTGGTTGAAACTGGCAAGATATGGCCAGTGATCTGGGGTGATATGCCAGCCAGCAGCAATTTCCAAAACGCCATCCGCGAGGCGCAGTCCAGCGCGCTGATTGGCCCCAATGTGGTCAATAAAGCACTCCCTTATGTGGGTGGTGGCATGGTGTTGACCGCTCTGGGGGTCCTCGGTGGTCTCTCAATGCAGCCCATGCCCGCCATCGGTCAGGCGGGCAGCCCTCTGTTCTTCCCTCTGTTTATTGCTGCCTTCATTGGGGAGATTGTTCTTTTCTTCCTGGCAAGTAGCGCCGCCAATAACGCCAACAACGCCAAGGCTCTGCCGCTGCTTTCGGCCTTCAGTCTGCTTACCGGCTTCACACTCAGCGGAATTGTTGGGCTCGCTTATCAGGTTGCGGGCATGGGTTCGATTGCGACGGCTGTCATCGCGACAGGGTTGACCTTTGTGATCGCCTCGGTTGTCGGCAAAAACATGAGTGACAGCGTGGGTCAGGCCCTGTCCGGAGTTGTTGGCCTTGGCCTCATCGGCTTGATCATTGCCATGGTGGTGCAATTCATCGGTGGATTCTTCGCACCGGCGATGTTCCAGCAGGGCACTTTTGAATTGATGATTGCCGGCTTTGGAACGGTCCTTTTCGTGGGAATGGCCTTCGTTGACTTCTACACGATGCCTCGCACCTACCGGGATGATCAGTATCTGGCAGGCGCTCTGGGGATGTATCTCACCTACATCAATCTCTTCGTGTTCATTCTGCGTTTGATCATTGCCATTCAGGGTGGTGATCGACGCGACTGATTCAGAGCCTTTGAATTAATTACAGAGAAACCCCGGCAACAACCGGGGTTTTTTGATGTCCGATATCTCAGGGTGTGACATTCACCGGACAACAACAGAATCTTTCGCTGAATTGAGATCACTGATGTTCTCCTACGGGCATGCAACATCGCACTGAAGCCGATCAACAGCGGGTTTTCACGATCCTGAGCATTGCGATCAGCGCGGCCCTGGGTGGCTTCCTGTTCGGCTACGACACGGCCGTGATCAACGGTGCGGTCTCATCCATTGAGGCAACGTTTCAGATCTCGGCGTCAGTGCTGGGATTCACCGTGTCATCGGCCCTGCTGGGGTCTGCGGCCGGAGCGATCGGGGCAGGATGGCTGGCGGACCGCATCGGGCGTCGACCCAGCATGCTGCTGGCAGCCGTGCTGTTTCTTCTCAGTTCAGTCGGTTCGGCTCTGGCACCGAACTTGATGGACCTTGTGGTCTGGCGTGTGCTCGGTGGAGTGGCCGTGGGCTTCGCCAGTGTGCTCGCTCCGGCCTACATCGCTGAAATCTCTCCAGCGTCGATGCGAGGGCGCACCGGATCTCTCCAGCAGCTGGCGATTGTGCTGGGGATTTTTCTCTCACTGCTGTTCAACTATCTGATTGTCCTGGCCACTCCCGATCAGGACCCCATGTCTCAGCTGGGTCCGATGGCGGCCTGGCGCTGGATGTTGATGGCTGAGGTGGTTCCTGCTCTGTTGTATGGATTTCTCGTGTTGCGGATTCCCGAAAGTCCTCGCTATCTGGTGCGGATCGGTGATCTGGATCAGGCGAGAACGGTGATCTCTCGCACGATCGGTGAATCACCCGAGACCGTGATCGACCGCATTCAGACCAGCCAGGGAGAGGGCGGCGGTGGCTCGATCAGGGAACTGTTCAGCCGCCGATCCGGTCTGTTACCGATCGTGTGGACTGGTGTCCTGCTGGCGATCTTCCAGCAGCTGGTTGGCATCAATGTGATCTTCTACTACTCCAGTGATCTGTGGCAGTCGGTTGGTTTCAGCACCACCGACAGCCTCAGCGTCAGCGTGATCACGGCGGTGACCAATGTGGTGACCACGTTTCTGGCCATCGCCACCATCGACCGCCTCGGGCGAAGGCCACTGCTGCTGCTTGGTTCGGTGGTGATGACGATCAGCCTGGGGCTGATGAGCTCGACGTTCTCCGGAGCCCCGGTGGTGGCTGGCATGCCTCAGTTGACCGGAGTCTCCTCCTGGCTCGCGCTCATTGCAGCGAATGTGTTCGTGTTTGCCTTCGGGTTCTCCTGGGGACCTGTGATGTGGGTCCTGCTCGGTGAGATGTTCAACAACCGCATCAGGGCGATCGCGCTGGGATTGTCGGCCACGGTGAACTGGCTCGCGAACTTCCTGATCTCCACCACCTTCCCGATGTTGCTGAAGTCTTCAGGACCAGCTCTCGCCTACGGCCTCTATGCCACAGCGGCTGCCATCTCCTTCTTCTTCGTGCTGTTCCTGGTCAGGGAGACGCGAGGCAAGGAGCTGGAGGAGATGGCTTGAAGCGTTGGTCAACCTGCTTCGGCCAATAAAAAACCCCGGATTATCTCCGGGGCATCGACATCGGTTGATCCCCATCACCCGGCCGATGGCGTTAACAGTAATCAGGGTGCGACGGAAGTTGTCTCAACTTCAGAATGCTCTAATAGTGTCGCAAGCGGATTCTTCATGGTTCGTCACACTAGATCTGGTGGGCACCCGCCATCCCCCCTTGCATTGTTCGGGTTTTGTGCTGCAGGGAGTCACTCTGCAACGGCCTGGACGGCATCGCCGATGGCTCGTTTCTGGTGATCGTCGTAACCCCAGCGCTCCAGAAAGGCCAGATCCTCGCCGCGACTGTGGTGCGCTGCTTCCAGCAGTACCTCCAGTCGGTCCTTGACGCGATGGGAATCAAGCTGACGCAGAAGTTCCGAGCAGCGTTGATTCACCCGCTCTGAACCGGCTGCCTGCTCGTCGTCGTTGTTGTTGCGGTGGTGCACAGCCATGGCTGCGCTCATGGCGAGATTGCGTGCAGTGAGATCCACAACACTGTCTCCAGCCTCGCGCAATTTGATCACCAGCGCATCCGGAAGCCTGTCCATCAGGGCGCTGTCACCGGCAAGACTCACCACGAAGAAGCCTCTGGCTCCATCACGGCTGGCCACGAGTGCTCCGACCCGGTCAGCCATTACTTCATCGCTGATTTCGTCCAGGTCCCATTGCTTCATCCAGCCGGCGGCGATCTCCATGGCTTCCTGGAAGCTCGGTTCTCGCTGGGTCATGAGCAGCAACTGACTGGGACCACAAGCCTATGGGCAGGTTGCCGACTGCAGGCGATGCTGAAGAGATGGATGCAGCCTCAACATCGCTGTCGGACAGCTACCGCTCGGGTTTTGTCGCCCTGATCGGACGCCCCAATGTGGGTAAGTCGACGCTGGTGAATCAACTGGTGGGCAACAAGGTGGCGATCACGTCACCAGTGGCACAGACCACCCGCAACAGGCTGAGAGCGATTCTCACCACGCCCGAGTCTCAGCTGATCCTTGTCGATACTCCAGGGATCCACAAGCCGCATCATCTGCTTGGAGAGCGCCTGGTTCAGAGCGCGCGAGCTGCCATCGGGGAAGTGGATCAGGTGTTGCTCCTGCTGGAGGGCTGCGAACCCCCAGGCCGTGGTGATGCTTTCATCGTCAATCTTCTGCGTCAGCAGCGACTGCCTGTGCAGGTGGTGCTGAACAAGTGGGACCGAGTTCCCCTGGATCGCAAGCCTGAGGCTGATGCTGCCTATCGCGATCTGCTTGAGGAGACAAACTGGCCAGTCCACCATTGTTCAGCTCTGAAAGGTGGTGGCTGCCCGGAACTCGTGGCCGCCGTGAGTGCTCTGATGCCGGAGGGCCCGCAGCTCTATCCCCCTGAGATGGTGAGTGATCAGCCCGAAAAGCTGCTCATGGCTGAGTTGATCCGTGAGCAGGTGCTGATGCACACCCGTGAAGAGATTCCCCACAGCGTGGCGGTGAGCATCGACCGGGTTGAAGACATGCCGGCGCGCGGCAAAAGCAAGGCTCGGACCGCCGTTCTGGCCACCGTGCTGGTGGAGCGCAAGAGCCAGAAGGGCATTCTGATCGGTAAGGGCGGCGCCATGCTCCGGACCATCGGCCAGGGCGCACGCCTGCAGATGCAGAACCTGATCGACGGGCCTGTGTATCTGGAGCTGTTCGTGAAGGTGGTGGCGGACTGGCGCAGCAAGCCCCAGCGGCTGGCGGAGCTTGGCTACGCCGAGGAGCGCCTCTGATGCGTGGCCATCCTGTGGAGCAGAGCCCTGCCCTGCGAAGATGGGCTGATGGATGAGACCGCTTTCCCACCAGCTGATCTGCATGCATTCCTCACGCTGTGTGTGGGGTCGTGGATGAGCCTGCGCAGCCGTTTTGACCTCAATGGCCCCGAGGATGACTGGCATTCAAGCGATCGTGGTGAGGTGACCGTGAGCCTCGATGGTCAGGCTGATGACACCGTCCTGTCGGTTCAGCCTGCTGATGGAGCAGCAAGCAAGCTGCGTTTCCGCGGCGATGGGGATCTTGTTGTTGCCGTCGACGAAAAAGAGCGCAGCGGCCGCTGGCAACTGCGTGCAGATTCCAGCCTCGAGCTCGAACTCAACGACGTTGACTCGGCGGCCACGGTGCTGGAGCGGATCTGGTTCATCAAGCCCAATCTGCGTCTGCGCAGCACCACAGCCATCGCGATGGACGGGACCCCACTTCAGGCGCGCTTCTGCTCAGAGATCCGGCGCGTGTCATCCCCTCAGAGCTGAATCGTGGCGGCCTATCGCCTGGATGTGATCAGCCTGGCGCCTCAGGCGTTTACGCTGCTCGGTGAGCTTGGGGTGATCGGCAGAGCCTTTGCTGCCGGGCGGGCAGAGCTGCATCTGCATAATCCTCGAGATCACGCCACGGACCGCTACCGCAAGGTTGACGATGAACCCTATGGCGGCGGTGCTGGCATGGTGCTCAAGCCGGAGCCCGTTTTCGCTGCCTTCGAGTCAATTCCTGTCTGCTCTCAGCGCAGGGTGCTGCTGATGACGCCGCAGGGTCGGCCTTTGATCCAGGCTGATCTGCAGCGCTGGGCGGAGAGCCACGACCAGCTGGTGCTGCTCTGCGGTCACTACGAGGGTTTTGATGAACGCATTCGTTCCCTGGCGGATGAGGAGGTGTCGCTTGGCGATTTCGTCCTTACGGGCGGGGAGCTGCCGGCCATGACGATCATCAACGGCGTTGTGCGTCTGTTGCCTGGAACCGTGGGAACAGCGGCGTCACTGGTGGATGAAAGCCACAGCGACCTGCTGCTGGAACACCCGCATTACACGCGCCCGGCCGACTTCAGGGGGATGAGCGTGCCTGATGTGCTGCGCAGTGGAGACCACGCCGCCATTGCCCGTTGGCGTCAGCAGCAACGTGAACAGCGCACCGCGAATCGCCGCCCGGATCTGCTGGATCGCTGGAACCGGCGCTCCAACGTTGAGAATGACGATGACGGCATGAACTGACCGCCAGCACGCATGAACCTCCGCATCGGCAACGGCTACGACACCCACCGTTTGGTCGAGGGGCGCCCGTTGATCCTGGGTGGTCAGCTTCTGGAGCATCCGGATGGTCTGGGGCTCGATGGTCACAGCGATGCCGACGTCCTCGTCCATGCAGTGATGGATGCATTGCTCGGTGCGTTGTCGCTCGGCGATATCGGCAAGTATTTCCCTCCCACCGATCCACGTTGGAAGGGTGCAGACAGCCTGGAGCTGCTGGAGCAGGTTGTGGCGCTGGTGAAGGAACGCGGCTGGCAGATTGTGAATGTGGATTCCGTTGTGATCGCTGAACGCCCCAAGCTCAAGCCGCATATTGAGGCCATGCGTGGGGCGATCGCCCTGCGCATGGGTCTTGATCCTGATCAGGTGGGGGTGAAGGCGACCACCAACGAGCGGCTTGGACCCGAGGGTCGGGAAGAGGGCATGTCTTGCCATGCCGTTGCATTGCTGACCAGACCATGAGCCAGCAGCATCGATGCGGAAATCTCCTTAATGTGGTCGCCACTTGTCTGGCGGTGCTGATTCTGCTTTCCGGCCATCCCGATATCAGCCTGGCGGCCTTCCCGGATCCTGATGGTGGCTACGACGTCGCCATCATCGAGCACCTGCGCATTCAGGTTCCCAGTGAAGGACGCAAGGCCTGGTTGGAAGCCGAAAGCGGCAGCTGGGAACCTTGGCTGGCCCGGCAGGAAGGATTCATCGGTCGTGATCTGCTCTGGGATCCAGAGACTGAGGAAGGCACCCTGTTGATCCGCTGGAGCAGCCGCGATGCCTGGAAAGCCATTCCAGAACATGAGGTAGAGGCGGTTCAGGAGCGTTTCGAGCAACTGGCCCGTGAATCCACTGGGCAGACGAAAGGCAATCCCTTCCCGTTGGTGTTTGAAGGAGAGTTGCTGCCGCCGTGACGCTCCGGGAGGCACGCCTGGATTTAACGCGCCGCCATCGGCTTGGCATGGTTGAAGCGATTTGGGGTGAGCACAAGAGTGCTGATCAAATTGTGGCCATCCTGCGCAGCATGCAGTCGGCCGGCGAACTTGCTCTGGT
The DNA here is from genome assembly GCA_002687115.1 of Cyanobium sp. ARS6. Lineage (GTDB taxonomy): Bacteria > Cyanobacteriota > Cyanobacteriia > PCC-6307 > Cyanobiaceae > Synechococcus_C. Next base: position 19,381 of record NYZI01000064.1, on the reverse strand, counting down.
GACCAGAGTGGATGCAATCAAGACAGCGGCTGTGCGGGATCTCTGCCCTGCTGTTCAGGTGCATGAGCATGCGGCCTGTCTCACCCTGGGCGAGATTCCAGCCGCTGCAGAAGCTGCAGCGGTTGCGGTTTTGAGTGGTGGCACCAGTGATCGCCGTGTCGCTGAAGAGGCCTCTCTGGCACTGAGGGTGCATGGAGTTGCCACCGCCTCGTTCCTCGATGTGGGGGTTGCCGGTTTGCATCGCCTGCTGGATGTTCTGCCAGAGCTCCGATCGATGCGGGTTCTGATTGCCTGTGCAGGCATGGAGGGAGCGCTGCCGACGGTGCTCACCGGTCTGGTGCCTCAGCCGGTGATCGGCGTCCCGGTGTCGGTGGGCTATGGGGTCAGTGCCGGTGGTCGGGCGGCTCTCGATGGCATGCTCGCCAGCTGTGCTCCAGGCCTGAGTGTCGTGAATATCGACAACGGCTACGGCGCTGCCATGGCGGCCTTGCGCATCCTCAGAGGAGCTTCGCCTCAGACCTGAGAGGAGTGGGGCTGCCCGGTCAACAGTGGTTGCATCGGGGCATCGGGATCAATGTCCAGCATGGCCTCAACCCACAGCCGCATCGATCGCGGCAACAGGTTTTGTTCGTAGCGTTGCAGCGCCTCAACCAGAACGGTGGAGTTAACCCATTGAGGTGAACGCGCGCGCATCGTGAAGGAGCGACATGTGCACCTTGCGCGAAGGTTGTGCCCAGGACAAGTGGGGACGATTCAGCTTCCGGATCGTGATCATCTGCGTCGCCGAGCTATCCCTTTGCCGACTGCTCTGATCAGAGATGGCGAAGATTCGGGTAAGCGGTCACCAGTTCATCGGCGCTGAGCACATCGCCGACACCATCCGGCTGCCAGATCACCTCGAGTGCCATCAGATCGCTGGAGGCTGTCGAACCCAGGATGCGCAATGACTCGCGCAGCTGTTCGCCGTTTTCCGCCTGCTTGAGATTGACTGTTCTGCTGCTGGCAACCAGCACCGTGACAACGATGAATTCGCTGGTCGCATCGGCATCTCCACGGGAACTGAGTTCACCACCGCTGGAGCGCACACCCCCCACATTCGTGGTGAGTTCCTCGCGCAGCTTGCTGCGCTCCGTCATCGAGAGTCTGTTGAAGGTTGATTCAGCTGCGTTGAACGGCACGCTTCCTGACTCAACGTTGGCGTAGACCCAGAGATCCGGTTGACGCAGAAGGGCGAGGGTTGTGTCCTGCAGAACACGCTGGAGACCGGTGGAATTGCTGGTGTCGGCGCTGCTGGCAAGTTGACGCAGGTCGCTCTGCAGATCCTTGGCGCTGGCGAGCAGACCGATCTGCAGCTGCAGAAGAGACACCGGTCCCATCGCCATTTCACGAGGACGCTCATAGCCGCCCATGGCCGGCCGACCAGCCCCTGCCCCAGCGCCCCGGAAGGCGTTCACCAGCACTCCGACAAATGCCATCAAAACCATGAAGCCCAGCAGGCCGCCGCCGCCGAATCCGAAGAACGGAAGGATGAACGGAAATCCGATGCCGCCGCCGTAGCCCCGGTTGTATCCCCCGCCCATGCCGCCGCCGCGATAACCACCGCTGCGAGGCATGGTGGGTGCCCGGAAACTGCCGCCGCCGATGCGACCTCCACGTGCCGCATCACTCGGCAGGGGATGAAACACCAGCAGTCCGATCATCAGCACCGGCACCATCAGGCCGGAAAGCCAGCGACGCAGCTGAACGAAAGCGGAACGATTCGGCAATTGGGCCAAAACGGCGATGGAAACTCAAATGATCCTAGGAACCTCCGCCAACGATGGTGACGATCTCGAGGCTGTCACCGTCGTTGACCTGCTGCTCCGCCCAAAGGTCGGGGGTGAGGATCAGGCCGTTGAACTCCACCACAACCAGCTTGGGGTGATGGCCGAGTGCTTCAACCACCTGATCCAGTTGCGTGAGACCTGCCTCCAGGTTGCGCTGTTCGCCGTTCACCGTGAGCTGCATGGGCTGATCCATATGAATGAATGAAACCAGATCGCGACTCTGGATGAACCCTGCCCGATGTTGATGCTCAGCAGAGCTGGCTCAGCAGCTGGCGAGCAGCGGCAGCCGGATCGTTGGCTCCCATGATTGCGCTCACCACAGCAACACGGGTTGCGCCGGCTTCCAGCACCTCCACGATGTTGTGGCTCTTGATGCCGCCGATGGCAAACCAGGGAATCGTGGCTGAACCGCTGGCTTGCTTCACCCAGTCAAGGCCTGCCGCCGTGCGATCCGCCTTGGTGGCGGTGGCATACACCGCACCCACACCCAGATAATCGGCACCGTCCCGCTGCGCCTGGTCAAGTTGATCGAGCCGGTGAGTGCTGCGACCGATCAGTTTGTCCGGGCCCATCAACCGACGTGCTTCCGTGTGCGGAAGGTCGTCCTGGCCGAGATGCACTCCGTCGGCATCCACGAGTAAGGCCAGATCAATCCGGTCATTGATGACCAGCAAGGCCTGATGGGCCTGACACAGCTCGGCAAGCTGACGTGCTTCCTGCAGTCGCAGCGAATCGGCTCCATTCTTGCGCCGGTACTGCACCAGTGAGACTCCGGCGATCAGAGCCAGTTCGACCCGTTTCACCATCGCACTGCTGCTGTCGCTGCCGCCGGGATCGGTGATCAGGCAAAGCCTGGAACTGTTGAGACGTTGACGTCTCCAGTTCTGCCCGCAGGCTTCCAGGATGCGCACCTCGTGGTCATAGAGGGCATAGCGGACGCTGGCAGCTGTCTCGGCCAGTTCGGCGTCACCGATTCGCGCGAATTCCTCGATCACCCGCAAGGCCTCCTGCACCCTGCTGGCATTGGCTTTCAGCACCAGCGTGGAGTCAGTTCGGATCTGCTGGGCGGGATGGCTGAGTCCGGCAGCGGCATCGGTGGCGGTGGACCGTGCCTGTCGGTAACGGTCGTCATGCCGCTTCCCGAGTTGCTGTCGCCAGTCCTTCAGCGGAATCACCAGGTCCCGCCGGTCCAGACCGAAGCGACACCAGTCCTCGATCACCCGCAACCCTTCCCGGGCCCGGTCGAGATTGGCATCGATCAGCCTGGCGACACGCTCGTCAGTGCAAGGGTCAATGGGCATCCATTCCATGGCACTGTGGGCAGGATCTCATGTTGGTGCTGCGATGGAGAACGGTGGGTCAGAAAGCACGATGCACGTTCTGGTGTGGGGCGTCGTGCTTCTCGGTGGAATCGGCTTTTTCATCGTCTGGGGGCTCACCAACGCCTATCCGGCGTTGTCCTGAAGCCGCTCCTTCGCCTGCTGGGCATCGCAACTGATCTGGGCACTGAGTTCTTCCAGACCTGAAAAACGCTGTTGACCGCGCAGGCGTTCCACCGGTTCGACCTGCAGGATCCGCCCCACCAGCTCGCGGCGGGTATCAAGCAGATGCACCTCCACAGCAGAAGGTGACCCCGGATCCACGGTCGGTTGGGGGCCGAGGTTCATTACGGCAGGCAGTGCCTGAGACTCGTTGTCGACCCAGGCCCGGGCCGCATACACCCCCAGGCCGGGCAGGAACTTTCTGCCGTCCACCTGCAGGTTGGCGGTCGGCCACCCCAGTTGTCGTCCGAGGCCGCGGCCCTGCACGACCTCACCCTGGAAGCGATAGGGCCTTTGCAGAAGTGCGCTGGCGGTGGTGAGGTCACCGGCTGTGAGGGCTTCACGGATGCGGCTGCTGCTCATGCGGCCAACGGGGTCTTCCAGGATCGGCAGAACGCTGACGGCCACACCGGCAGCCTCAGCAAGGCTGCGCAGCGTGTCGGCGCCACCCTCGCGACCACGCCCGAAGCGGAAATTGGCGCCGATGGCGATGTGACGGGCCTGCAAGGTGCCAAGCAGGATCTGATCGACGAATTCCGCGGCACTGAGCCGGGCCAGTTGGCGATCGAAGGGCACCAGCACCAGTTGATGGATGCCCAGCGGTTCGAGCAGATGCAGCTTTTCCTCAGGTAAATCCAGGCGCAGCCTTGGTTCGCCGTGCAGAACCTCGCGTGGATGCGGCCAGAAACTCACCACCGTGGGGATTCCGCCTGCCGGATTGCGGCAGATGGCCTCGATGCCCCGCCGATGGCCGGCATGCAGCCCATCGAAGCTGCCCAGCGCCAGGGCGGTGGGCATGCGGGCCTCTTCGGGGGAGCAAAGAGGAATCAACGGGCCGTGCACGGTGCAGTGGTTGATGGCAAGTTTGGACGACAGACCTCCACGCCCGCATGGCTGACCGGCTCGACTTCCAGTTGCTGGCCCTTGGCCTGCGGCGCACCGCCTGGATCCGCTTCTGGATTCAGACCGCCCTCGGCGTGGTGGTGGTGGGTGTGCTGATGTTCAACAACATCGGAGGCAGCCTGTCCCGCAACGCGGATCGGGCCGTCGGACTGAGTCCCGGTCTTTCGCTGACCACACTCTCGTTTTTCGTGCTGCTGTTCAGTCTCTGGCAGGGCTGGCTGATCGTGCGTCTCGGCCGTGCACTCGACAGTGGAGCCCGCCCCAGTCGTGGTGAGGCAAGCCGTCTGCTGAAACGCGGAATTTTTGCTGACCTGCTGGGTTTGGTCTTCGCTTCGGTTGGGTATCAGTCACTGGCTGGTGCCCTGTTTGTACAGGCGTCTTCGCAGACTCCCGGGATTGCGATCGGTGGTTCCGGAGCAGCGGAAAATCTGGCGATCACCTCGCTTGAAATGCTTTCGGTGCTGAGCAACACACAAGTGCTGTTCGCACACCTGATCGGTCTGCTGTTTTCGCTCTGGATGCTGCAGCGGATCTACCGCACCCGCTGACCGGCAAGTTCAACCTTTGGCAGGCCACCCAGTGATCCACGCCAGAACAGTTCAGGTTCAATCGGTGTGAGAGAGGGTGAATTGGTTCCGATCTGAGCCACGTCCGTGGGCCAGTCGCGCGGACCATCCCCACCGGACTCCAGATCTTCGACCACCTTTCCAGCAAGCCAGTAGTACGACCGGCCCTGCGGATCGGTTCGCGGACTGAACTGTTCCCTGTAGCGACGAATCGACAGCCGGGTCCAGCGCATCGGTCCCATGGCTTCAGGCTTGCAGGGGGGCAAGTTCAGGTTCAGCAACAGGTTGTCGGGCCATCCCTCCCTCAGCGCTGATTCAGCCGTATCCATGGCGATGACAGCGGCACCTTCGAACTCCCGCCATTTGAAGCAGGCACTGCTCACGGCCATGGCCGGACGGCATTCCAGGGTTCCCTCCATCGCAGCGGCCACCGTGCCCGAGCAGAACACGTCGGTGCCGAGATTCGGTCCATGGTTGATGCCGGACAGCACCAGGTCCGGCGGGGTCTCCAGCAGTTCACAGATGGCCAGCTTCACGCAATCGGCTGGGGTCCCACTGCAGGCCCAGGCCGTGATGCCCTCGCCGAACAACTGGTCGGCCCGCTCCGCTCTGATCGGATGCTGAAGGGTGAGGCCATGGCCGGTTGCCGAACGTTCCTTGTCGGGGCAGACCACAGCCACCTGATGGCCTCTGGCGGCGGCGGCCAGGGCCAGGGCCTTGATGCCATCGGCAAAAATGCCGTCGTCATTGCTGATCAGAATCCGCAGCGGGGCCATGGGGTTGCGTACCGGTGGGGCGAACCTAGTCGTGTTCACTGCTTACAGTCAGCTGCCGTCATGTCAAAGCCGTGAGCGCCACCGTGTCACTGCAGCAGCTCACCGACCAGCTGGATGCGCTGGAAGCCGAGGCTGCTGAGGCGATCTCCTCCGCTGCCGATGCCGAGTCACTGGAGCAGCTGAGGATCGGATTGCTCGGCAAGAAAGGCCGGCTTTCAGGCGTTCTCGGAGCCATGGGCAAGTTGCCCGGCGACGAACGGCCCCTCGTGGGTCAGCGCGCCAATGTGCTCAAATCCCAGGTTCAGACTCTGTTGAGCGACCGCCTGCAGGCCGTGAAGCAGGTGGCGATGGAAGCCCGGATCGCCGCTGAGACCCTTGATGTGACAGCCCCTGCACAGGGGGTGCCCATGGGTCATCGCCACCCTCTGATCACCACCACAGAGGAGATTGTGGATCTCTTTTGCGGTCTTGGTTATCAGGTGGTGGAGGGGCCCGAGGTGGAAACCGACCACCACAACTTCACCGCCCTGAACATCCCGCCGGACCATCCCGCCCGGGACATGCAGGACACGTTCTATTTAAAGGACAACCTGCTGCTGCGCACCCACACATCACCGGTGCAGATCCGCCATCTCGAGTCCCATGCGCCACCGGTGAGGATCGTGGCGCCAGGCCGCGTCTATCGCCGTGATGCCGTGGATGCCACCCATTCACCGGTGTTCCATCAGGTGGAGGTGCTGGCCATCGATGAAGGCCTCGACTTCAGCCATCTGCGCGGCACGGTGATGGCCTTCCTCAAGGCGTTTTTTGGGGATCTTCCCGTCCGCTTCCGCGCCAGTTATTTCCCGTTCACCGAGCCGTCCGCCGAAGTCGATGTGCAGTGGCGCGGCCGCTGGCTCGAGGTGATGGGCTGCGGCATGGTCGATCCCGCCGTGCTGGAGGGGCTTGGCCTTGATCCCGAGCGCTACAGCGGTTTCGCCGCGGGCGTGGGTGTGGAGCGGTTCTGCATGGTTCGCCACGGCATCGACGACATTCGTCGTCTTTACACCAGCGATCTGCGCTTCCTGGAGCAGTTCTGAAACGCAGGCAGGTTCAAGGTCAAGCCTCCGACGCGCCTCCAAGCAATCATTCTGTGCTCGCTGACCCCGATAATTCCGGATTGATGGCTGAGCGCTGACTTGCGCCCGCACACGGCTCAAGATGCATGAAACGTTCTGGGTCGGCTCGAGGCATGTCCGTGCTTTCTGTGTTCGATGGTTCCACGCGGGCGCTGGAGATCGTGCGGATCGTCAGCCGCCATGAGTGGTCGTTCCTGTCGCAGTTGCTGCGTCGGGGTCACGCTGCCGAGACGCGTCTGCCCTTGCCCTCGGTGCTGTGCAATCTGCTCACTGAGCTCGGACCTGTGTATGTGAAGTTGGGGCAGTTGCTGAGCACTCGTCCCGATCTGCTCTCGGATGACTACATCGAGGCGCTCAGTCAGCTTCAGGCCAACGTTCCTCCCGCCGCCTGGCCCGAGGTGAGTGCTCAGATGGCGCAGGAGCTCGGTTGCGATGTGGCCACCGCCTTCGGCAGCTTTGAGGAAGCTCCCATTGCTGCTGGCAGTGTCGGCCAGGTGTATCGCGCCCATCTCAGGAACGGGCAGAAGGTGGCGGTGAAAGTGCTGCGGCCTGGCATCGAGGCACAGGTGAAGGAGGATGGTCGCCTTCTGCGCAAGATCGCCGCACTGGCCTCGGCGAGTTCGCTTGGGAGCCAGTACGACTTTGTGGGGCTCGCTGACCAGGTGCTGGAAGCTCTCGGCCGCGAGCTGGATTTCCGGATTGAAGCTGAGAACACAATGCGGCTTCAGCGGTGTCTGGCGGCCTCCAGCTTTGTGCCCAACGGAAAGCTGAGGCTTCCGCAGGTGGAGGAAAATCTGTCGGGCCAGCGCGTGCTGGTTCTCGAGTGGATTGACGGCGAGCCGATTCTCACGGGAGCCGCACGGCAATTTCTGGAGGCTGGACCCGGTATTGCCACCACCACCAGCGCCTTGCTGGGTGCCTTTGTCGAGCAGTACTTCGTTGAGGGTTTTTTTCATGCCGATCCCCATCCCGGCAATCTCAAGGTTCAGGCCGATGGCACCGTGATCCTGCTGGATGCCGGCATGGTCGGCCAGTTCGATCCACGCACCCGCAGCAACTTGCTGGATCTGGTGCTGGCGCTGATCAATCAGGATGCCGCCCGTGCCACTGATCTTCTCGAGCAGATCGCGCCACCGGCACGCGGTGTTCGCGTGGATCGTCAGCAGCTGCAGCGCCAGCTGGACCAGCTGATTTCCCGCAGTTTTTCCAAGCCGCTGCAGGAGTTGAATTTCGCACTCTTCCTGGCGGAGCTGCTGCAGCTGGCCAACCGCACGGGCCTCTGTGTACCGGGCACCCTGGGCCTGTTCGTGAAGTCGGTCACGAATCTGGAGGGTGTGGGCTGTTCGATCAATCCCGCCTTCAGCTTCACCGGCGAGATGCAGCCCCTGGTGGCCAAGCTGCTGGCGCGATCGGTGATGTTGCCGCAGCAGCGTCTGATGCAGTTCGGTCTGGACCTGCGCAACCTCTCGATCGATTCGCCGAGACAGCTCAGTCAGTTGCTGCGTCGTTTCAGCAGTGATGATCTGACGTTCGCTCTGCAGGTCGAGGGCCTTGAATCCCTGCGCAGGACCCTGGACCGCCTGTCGCGGCGCGTGTCTCTGGCCATTCTGGTGGCTGCACTGTTGCTCAGCGCCACACTGATGGCCACCCTTGCTCAACAGCAGCTGCTGCGCAATGTGAGTGAGGCGCTGTTCATCGTGGCGACCGTGTTCGGCATCTGGTTGATCGTGTCGCTGCTGAGATCCAGCAAACGTTGATCAACAGGCCGTTCATCAACACTTGATCAAAAAGTCTCAGCCTGCATGTCAAAGCGGGATCCTTCTCATAAAATGACTTGGCTGTTGCTTGCTGCGATCGGTGCCCCGGGTTGGACTGATCGTTAATGACGGCAAGCCTCTGGCGGTTGAGACCGCGGGCGTGATCCATTCGCGCCTGGAGCGGTTCGGCCATGACGTGATCCGCGCCAGCAGCTCGGGAGGCATGGTGGGTTTCGCCAATCCCGATCAGCACCTGCGCATGCTCGGCTACAACGCCTGCGTCCCGGAGGGTTTTGATCAGTCCATGGTGCTGGCGATCGTGCTCGGTGGGGATGGCACGGTGCTCTCCGCAGCGCGTCAGACCGCTCCGGTGGGAGTTCCTCTTCTCACCATCAACACAGGGCATCTGGGCTTTCTTGCCGAGGCTTACCTCGATGATCTCGATCGGGCTCTGGAGCAGGTGCTCACCGAGCAGTGGACTATTGAGGAGCGGGCCAATCTGGTGGTGAGTGTGATGCGCGGTGATCAGCGCCGCTGGGAGGCATTGTCACTGAATGAGATGGCGTTGCACCGGGAACCGCTCACCAGCATGTGCCATTTCGAGATCGCCATCGGGCGGCATGCTCCGGTGGACATCTCCGCAGATGGGGTGATTCTGTCCACACCAACGGGCTCCACCGCCTATGCGCTCAGTGCCGGTGGCCCGGTGATCACGCCCGACTGTCCGGTGCTGCAGCTCACCCCGATCGCCCCCCATTCCCTGGCTTCCAGGGCGCTGGTGTTCAGTGATGCTGAGCCGGTCACCGTGTTCCCAGCCACGCCTGAGCGGCTGATGATGGTGGTGGATGGTTGTGCAGGCTCTTACGTGTGGCCCGAAGATCGCGTGCTGATTCGCCGCAGCGACCATCCCGTTCGCTTCGTGCGTCTCAGTGACCACGAGTTTTTCCAGGTTCTGCGCAACAAGCTCGGCTGGGGACTTCCCCACGTGGCCAAACCCGATCGATCATGACCGTCGGGCCTGACTCCATGGCAGGCAGCCCACAGGATGCTGTTGTGCTCCTGGTGGGCCAGGAGGCCGCGGCACTAGGGGATCGTCTGAGGGCCTCCGGATACGTACCGCTTGAGTGGAGCGGTGGCGCTGACAGCAGCATGGCGAGAGGCTCTGACCCGACTCCTGTCGCAGTGATCCTGGCCAGCGATCAGGGAGCACGGGTCCTTGAACTGCGTTCCCGTTTCGGTGCACTGCCCATGCTGATCGGAGTCAACGACGACAGCGTTGCCGCCCGGGAGTCGGTGTTGGCCTGTGGCGCTGATGATTTCTGGTTCCCCTTCACTGCCCCGAGCGATCTGCTGCAGCGTCTGCGTTTGCATCTGTCGATTCAATCGCGCAGTGACCTGAGACCTCCACTACTCCAGCTCGCCGATCTCAGCGTCGACATCGGCTGCCGGCAGGTTCGTCGCGGGAATCGCTCGCTGGCTCTCACCGCACGGGAGTATGCCCTGTTGGTGCTGCTGCTGGAAGAACGGGGCAGGGTCGTCAGCCGTAAGCGAATCCTGCGGGATGTCTGGAACGATGACCAGGGTTCCTCCAGCAATGTGATCGAGGTGTATGTGCGTTATCTGCGTCAGAAGCTCGAGGAGAATGGGGAACCGCGTTTGATTCACACGATCCGCGGACGTGGCTATTGCCTCAACGACGGCATCCCCGGGCCTGGGATTCATTGATGGACCAGCCGCCGCTGCCTCCCCAGATCCTGCCGATCGAGGCGCGTTGGTGCCTGACGCAGCGTGACTCGCTCTGCATTGAGCTGGAGGTGGCTGATCAGCCTGATGAGCAGCGACTCGGACTGATGCAACGCCCTGCTCTGCTGCCGCTCCGTGGCATGTGGTTTCCATCACGCCCCTCCCGGCCGTTGCGTTTCTGGATGCACAACACGCTGGCTCCACTGGACATGGTGTTCATCCGCGACGGCAAGGTGCTCGATATCGCTTCGGATGTGCCCGTTTGTCCAGCATTGCCCTGTCCGTCCTACTGGGCTGATGCCGATGGCAACGGCCGCGCTGATTTTGCCGATGGTGTGATCGAGATCGGTGCAGGTGAAGCGTTGCGCCTGGGTGTTCGAGTGGGTGATGCCGTGACGATTGAATCCCTGAAGGGCAAATAACGGTTTTCCAATTACTTGCGTGGATCAAACCTGCTGACCACAAAGCTTGAAAGCATTGATTGATTGCTGCTGATGAGATCTTGAAAGACCTGTTCCTTTAGCCGACCCTTCGATGACGGTTTCCCTCCCTTTAGCGACGGATATCAGCGCAATAGACCAAAAAGGTCCCCCATCGAGGTGGTGATGAACGGACTGAACATTCAATCGTCGACTCAGACCAATCTGGAGGCGGCTTTTGTTGGTGAGAGCATGGCGAGCCGTAAATATCTGTTTTTTGCAGACGTTGCGAAACAGCTTGGCAATCCAGACCTTGCCCGTTTATTCCGAGAGACTGCAGCGCAGGAAACAGAGCATGCATTTGCACATTTCCGGCTTTTGCATCCAGAGCTGGTGTTTGATCATCCGGAGTCTCTCAGTGAAGACTTCAAAAAGATGTTGCTTGCTCGATGTCTGGAGCTTGCGATCGAAGGAGAGGTGTATGAATTCACAACGATGTATCCGGAATTTGCTGCTGCTGCGTTGAACGAGGAAGATCACTCTGCAGCTGACGAATTCAACGAGCAGGCTGGCGAATCCAAAGACCATGCAACCAGGTTTCATGCAGCTGCAAGGAATTTTGGACTTCTGACTGCGATCGAAAAACATCATGCTGAGTGCTACGGAGTGGCTCTTTCCGCACTGAACGGCGATGGAGAATGGGGTAGATCGGATCAACCAGCTTCTGATCAATGGATCTGTCGAAAATGTTCGATGATTTATGATCCTGCCACCGGTGATCCTGATTCAGGCATTGCTCCCGGCACTCCTTTTGAAGCCATTCCTGATGATTGGTGCTGTCCAATCTGTGGAGTCACAAAAGCAAGCTTTGTACCTTATTGCCCCGCTCAATTGAAAGCTGTCTGAGCAATTCAGGTTGAGAGAGGTTTGTTGAGCCATTGCCGATCTTTCGGTTCCCATCAAATTGCATCAATCACTTCGCTTCTTGCATCAGATGGTGCGGATTTTGGATGGCAGGGCTATGTTGAAATCAATCGGAGTCGTAAAAAATGATTTCCTGTTATTTGCAGAAGCTCGTTGGACAAATCAAAACCAAACCTAATGAAGAGTGGTTCCGCCTCAAGGACGTCATTGAGTTTGGCGGAGATGCGGCCTTAGAAGCCTGGCTTCAAGAAGTGGCCTCTCTCGCTTCTGACCTTGAAATCAATTTTGAAGCGGCCTCAAGAGGTCGGAAAACCAAATATTGTCTCAAAAAAGTTCAGGCTCTTGAGGATCGCTACAGAAGGCAAGCCGCTGCTTATAAGAAAGCGATTGATAAAGGTCTTATTCACGACAATAAACTTCCAAGGCTTTACAGCTCGAATATGACCCTGTTGATTAATCGATACGCGCGCTAAAGCGTATTGATCGAGCCGATCGACACTTCGATGAACAGCAATTAAAAATAGAATTGCGTCATGTGATATTTGCTGTTGTGACAAATCATGCCTGATTGGCATGCCGGCCGGGCTTGTATCTGCCAAAGCGTCACTGCTATGGCATCTCCTATGTCATCCTATTTTTACGAAGCGGATGATCATTATTGCCGTGAAGTAGAGCAGTGGTGGCAGGAAAGGATCCGTTATCTGATCGGTAATGGACAGGCCTATGACGCTGCAGCGCTTTTTGAGGATTTTGAACTCGAACGTAAGCTGACTATTGTTAAACCTGAAAGTGATGAAATCAGGTGAATATCATCAATTGCTATTAGTCAATCCTGATTGACAGTGAAGAGTGGTGTTTCGGCCTCCGATTAACCAAAAAATCCCTTGGACTGTAGAAACAGTCCAACGGCCAGCAGCGGACCGAATCCAGCGATCAGCAGTGTGACTTTCATCCGCAGGGGCGACACCTGCTTCTCCTTCTGGACCGGCATTGTTCGGGATTGGAACGGCCTTGATTCTGCAGGTCAGCCTTTCGCTTTGCTGCCGCTGAGAATCATCACAGGGTTCATCGGTGCCAGTCGTGTGCCGTCGGCCAGAGGTTGACCCCGACAAGCCTGCTGCTGACTGATCTGGATCGACCATCCGGCGTTGGTAAGCAGTGGCCGCAACTCCGCCAGTGCTTCAACGTTGGCCATGGCGATCACCACCACCCCACCAGGGTTCATGCAATCGATCACAGCCTGCAGCAACTGAGCTCTCTGTCGACCACCTCCACCCAGAAACACGCGATCGGGTCTCGGCATCTGCCCAAGAGCAGTCAGTGCATCGGCTTCGATCACGGCGGCTGGCTGCACACCAAGCCGTTTGGCATTGGCCTCGATCAGCGTGCCGCCGCCACTGCGCTGTTCCACGGCAAACAGCTGCAACTGCGGTCGCAGCCTTAAGGCTTCCAGCCCCACACTGCCGGTTCCGGCGCCCAGGTCCCAGAGCACTCCCTGTCGCGGCAGCTGCAGATCAGCCAGCAGCTGGATTCTCACTTCCCGCTTGGTCATCAGGCCTGGACGGTCCCGGTGTTGCAGATACAGGCCATCGTCCAGTCCAAACAGAGGCAAGCTGTCAGGGCTGGGGTCGGCCGGAGGCTCCGCCAGCAACACGACAAGGTGCAAAGGGTTGAGATCCGGAGGAGTGGGATCTGCCTGGCTGAGGCACTGGACGCGCTCATCGCTGTGGCCCAGAGCCTCGAACAGCCAGAGTGCATAGGTGGCCTCAAGTCCGCTGCTGCTGAGGATCCGTCGCACATCATCAACGCCGCCGCGACTGGGGTCTGTGAGCACGGCCAGGGCTGAGGGGCGTTGTTGCAGTCGTTGCGTCAGTGGTGCGCAGTCCCGTCCGTGAAGGCTGATCCATTCAGCGTTTTGCCAGGGTCTCCCCAGTCGTGCAAAAGCAAGTTGCAGTGATGAAGGGCCTGGATGAAAGCGCAGGCGTTGTGTTCCCAGGCGTTCAACCAGAATCCGGCCGATGCCGAACCAGAGAGGATCGCCGCTGGCCAGAACCACGGTGTTCTGCTCAGGGCTCAGAACTGTCAGGCTCTGGCAGAGAGCGATTGGATCGTCACTGTTGATGCAGCTGGCCGAGCTGTGGTGATCTTGCAGCCATTGCCTGAGTGCCGGCCGCATGCGTTGCGGTGCAGCGATCAGTTCGGCTTGTCGCAGCACAGTCTGGAGAGCTTCAGAAAGCGAGTCAGGGGCTCCGGCATCGGTGCCGATCACGTCAATCATTGTCTCGTTCTCCCTCTGGCACCGAAGGCTGCGGGCCTGCTCAGCTCAGTTCAGCACACCTGATGGTCTGATCCTGCTGTTGTCACGGTGATGCCCAGAACCGGAGATGAGATCGATTGAACGGGGCAGATTGATCGAGGGATTGCCGCGGTTTTTATGGTTTTGGGAAACTAATACTCAATCACTTCATTCAGATACATTTTGGGCTTCTGCGCAGCAACAATTGATCAGGGTTCGCTGAGAATTGCCTGCATTATTTCCGGAGATTTATTACGGCAATGGATCTCAGATTAATTCAATTTCTATCTGAATGTCGCGATGAAGAATATGAAGCGAGTGATCGTTGGATTCGAGCTTTTCAGCCAATTTCGATGACGATGGCTGGTGCAATGAATTTCGCAATGGGCTCAACACGCCTGGCTGAGCTGTTGGGAACAACGGAATCTGCTGCCAACAGTGCTTGATTGTTGATGAGTTGATTGCTGTCAACTGATCGCTTGTCGCCAGACTCCTGCGGTATAAATGGATTTCACGGCATTATTGAAGAAGCGGTGTGTGGTCAATCGATGATCACTGGATGTGGAGCGCTTCGTTAACAGTGTCATCTCTGTTGGCATCAATCACTACTCGCTTTTGGCGCATTCATATATGAACGCATGCTAAGAGTGCATACAGTAAATTTACACGAATGATCATGAATGGCCTCGGGACGGGTCGATCGAATCTCCAGCGTTCACTGGTGGTTGCCGCATAAGGATATTGGCGCGATGTTGAAACAAGCGCATTCCACCTTCAGTGACGATTTCCAGGGACAGGAAATTCAAGACATGATGGAACAGTGGGTTGACAATGTCTGCCGGTTATCGGAAAGAGACATGCGAGATCTGCTCAGTCTCGTGAAAGAATTTTCGTTGGACTGATCCAGCCGTTTCAAGTGTCCCAGAGGGCATTTCTGCGACAGTTTTGGTTGATGTGCGTGGTTGGCTGATGTTGCTGGTTTCCGGTTTCTGCTGAATCGTGTATCGGAAAGTTCATCGCTCCATTCTTTGAGTTTTCAGGTCGCGGTCTGCATTGCAGGGTCTGAGCGGCATTGCTAGGAGCTGCTTAGTACCTGAACGTTGGCTGTGAGCAAACCATTGCGCCTGGGAGTGTCTTGTCTGTTCGTTTCAGCGATCGGGTGCGCTGCCTTGTCGGGCCTCAGCGGACGAGCAGACAGCCTCAGGTTGGCTTCCAATGCTCAGGACTGCCCTGCAGCGGGGATTGAACAGACCGCCACGGCGATAACCCCGGTCTCGAAGGCCAATTATGCCTTTGCAGAAACGGAGGTGATCCTCGCTGACTACGTTCGCAAGATCGCCAAAGGAACCTGTAGTGATGGCATGGGTGTCTTCCTCCACCAGAGGACCGCCATGGACCCCAAAGAGCGATCCATTCTGCGCCCGAATTTCGACACGCTGTATTCCTTCGCAGTGCTGGATCTCAACAATCCGGCCACTGTGGTGTTGCCCAACACCAATCGCTATCAGATTCTCCAGGTGGTCGATGATGAACACTGGATTCCTCTGGTCACCGACAAGCCAGGGCGATACACCCTGACTAAAGACTCCATGGGTAGTCGCTATGTGTTTGCCTTCGTGCGAACGCAGGTGAACATGCAGGATCCGGAGGATCTCAAGCAGGCGGCAGCCGTACAGGACCAGATCAAGCTCCAGCAGAATGCCAAAGGAACCTTTGTGGTCGGCAACAAGTACGACATGAAGCAAATCCTGGCCTTGCGCGCTGACTACAACGCACGACGTCAACCGGAGGGGATTACGTCGGAAATGGCTTTTGGCAAAAAAGGGCAAATCAGTTCCGAGATGCGCAACTTCGGGGTGGCCATTGGCTGGGGCGGTCTTCCCAAGGAAGGCGCTGTTTATCCATTCCCCAGGGTTGTCGATTCAACAGAGCCGCAGACGTTGACGCTCACGGATGTTCCGATTGACCCCCGAGCATTCTGGTCGGTCACTGTTTACGATCGGGATGGATTTGCCGTTGGTGAAAGTTATAATATCAACAGCGCTTTTGCCAAAAAAAATGAGCAGGGTGACTATGTGATTCATCTTGGTGGCGATAAAAATCAGGATAATTATCTTGATATTTATCCCGGATGGAATGCGGCGATTCGTATTTATTCGCCCACGAAGGCTTACTTTGATGGTTCATGGACTCCCCCTCAATTCCAGCCGGCCCGATGAACGTTCTCTCATGCACTTATGGCCGAGCTCTTTGCCGAGTCAGGCGGCATTGTCGATGAGCTAAGTCCTTACTTGTGCTGGAAACAATCATTGGACCGAAACGCGTGCTGGCAAGATCAGCACGCGTTTTTTCATGGGCATAACAGGTCAATCCAATGCAATCGCGGTGCGGCTGATCCCGTTTGGGCGAAATTTTTTTTGCCGTGCAGTCGCTCGACCCTATTTTCTTTAAACAAAAAAAGAACGCTTGATACCGCAGTCAATGAAAGGGTTTACGAGCACTATGCGCAAAAGGTCCTCCGCTGTTTTATTCGCTTCAGCGCTGGCGACCAGCCTCTGTGTTCCGGTTTTGGCGCAGAACGCCATGAGCTCCTCAGGGTCTGTGCCCAGGGGCTACACCACCCCGATTCCTGCGGAGTTGTTGACTCCTGACCGGGTTGACACGAGCGCTGGCACATTCCGCTTTTTCGACGGCATGCCGGATGCCGCCACGGTTGATGCCAGTTTTGACTACCTCAAATTCATCCGTGCCTATGAAACGTTTCTCACCCTGATGCCGGCCGCCAGCATTGAGATGCTGCGAGCCGGGCATGCGCAGATGGGTGTCGATGACCACACAAAGGTCATGTTGTTGGCGCCGCTGAATTCCAACCCGCTTTTCCTGACCGGAAACACCGACACGGTGTATGGCTCCACCTTCTTCAATCTGAAGGACACGGGTCCGATGGTGATTGAAATCCCTGCAGGCCTGGGCCCGGGCACGATCAATGATGCCTACTTTCGGTTTGTGGCTGATACCGGTGCTCCCGGTCCGGATCGGGGTAAAGGCGGTAAGTATCTGATCCTCGGCCCTGACGACGCAGAGCCCGCGAACACCGATGGATATTTTGTGTTTCGCTCACCCAGTTACTCCAATTGGTTGATTCTGCGCGCCTTCCTCGACGATCAAGGCAAGCCTGATCAGGCGGTAGCTAATTACAAAAATGGTCTGCGTCTCTATCCGCTTTCGCAAAAAAACAATCCTCCGGCGATGACCTTTGTGCAGGGAGGTGATCGAGTTTTCAACACGGTGCACGCCAATAATTTTCACTTTTTTGAAGAGCTGAACACGGTGATTCAGCGTGAGCCTGTTGATCTGTTTGACCCTGAACTCCTCGGGCTGGCTTCGGCGATCGGGCTTGAAAAAGGTAAACCTTTCAACCCAAGTGCTGAGGACCGCCAGACCCTTGAAGAAGCTGTGCAGGTGGGGGTCGCCTATGTGCGCTCCGACATGGGTAAGCCTCGTAATCGCGACGTCTACTTCTATGACGACAAGCAATGGTTCACCCCTTTCGGGGGTGGGAGCCATGAATGGCTGATTGATGGCGGCAGGGGCGGCCGCAATCTTGATGCCAGGAACAATTTTTTCTGGGGTTACACCGTCAATACGCCGGCCATGGTGTTGAAGATGGTCGGCGCCGGATCCCAGTACGGAGTCGTCGCAACCGATGCCAATGGTGCTTATCTCGATGGCAGTAAGACCTACAAGTTCACAGTGGATGCCAACGTGCCCGCCAAGGATTTCTGGTCGATGGTGGTCTACGACCCCCAGACGCGCTCTGAATTGCAGACCGGTCAAGAGTTGCCGAGCAAAAACAGCAAGCGCAATCAAGACATGGTCGTGAATGCCGATGGCAGCATCGATCTCTACTTCGGTCCGACTGCACCGCAGGGCAAGGAAGCTAATTGGATCCAGACCGTGCCTGGTAAGGGATGGTTTGCCTGTTTCCGTCTCTACGGTCCGCTGGAGCCCTGGTTCGACAAGACCTGGCAACTCAACGACATCCAGCCTCTCGGTTGAGATCTGAACCCATCAACACCTCGTTTCATTCTCAGCCATGACTGTTTTCAATCGTTTTCCTTCCATTCTTCTTTCTGCATTGTTCCTGGCCTGCAGTGGTTCAGCCTTGCAAGCCGCTGATGTGCGCCCCAAGGGCTACAACACATCGATTCCTGAAGATGTGCTGACACCCGACAGGGTGAAGACGCGGATTGGCACATTCAATTACTTCGATGGTTTCCCCGATGACGACACCATGGCCAAGGCCCGCCGTCAGGTGGATCTTGGCCGCGGCGTGCAGACCTTCCTGAACTTCATGCCGGCGGCATCGCTCGAAATGCTCTACGTGGGGCACCGTGATGGCTACGGCCTGAGGGAGAACCTGGATATCGGCTTGTATGAAGAGCTGATGAGTTCCAAATCGCTCTGGTTAACCGGCAACACCGACACCGTCTACGCCACAGCCTTCCTGGATCTCTCCAATGGCCCCATCGTGGTGGAGGTGCCAGCTGGCACAGGCCCCGGCACGGTGAACGATGCCTTCTTCCGCTTTGTGGTGGATATGGGTGGTCCAGGGCCTGATAAAGGCAAGGGCGGGAAATATCTGATTGTCGGCCCAGGGCAGACAACTCCGGCCAACACCGATGGCTACTTCGTTGCCAACACTCCCAGCAAGATCAACTGGTTGATTCTGCGTGGTTTTCTGGATGATGAGGGCAAGACAGACACCGCCAGAAATGCCTTCAGGGGGGGATTGAAGGTGTACCCCTACGCACTCCGAGCTAACCCTCCAGCCAACAACTTCAAGAACCTCACAGACTGGGAGACCAATACCATTCATGCGAACAACTTCAAGTTCTATGAGGAGCTTGATGAGGTGATTCAACGGGAGCCTTCCGACCTGTTCTCGCCTGAGCTGCTGGGGATGGCATCGTCGATCGGAATTGAGAAAGGCAAGCCGTTCAACCCTTCACCGGAGCAGAAGGCACTGCTCACCGAGGCCGTTGCCATCGGCAACGCCACGGCGCGTTCGATTCTGTTCGGCCCTAAAGATCCCAAGAACTACATCTACCCCGGTAAGGCTGGGTACTGGCAGACCGGCTTCCCCGGGGGCAGTCATGAGTACTTGGTGAATCAGGGCAATGGTGGCCGTGACATGGATGGCCGCACGTTGTTCTTCTATCTGGCGACGGTGAATACTCCAGCCATGGCTCTTGAGATTCCGGGTGTGGGATCCCAGTACGCTTTCAGCTCAAGGGACGGCAGTGGCGCCTATCTCAACGGCTCCAACACCTACAAACTGAATATTCCGGCGAATCCTCCGGCGCAACGGTTCTGGTCATTTGTGGTCTACGACCCGCAGACCCGTGCGATGTTGCAGAGCGTCGACATGCCCTATCCCAGCAAGAACAACAAGCGCAACACCGATATGGTGAAAAATGCTGATGGCAGCATTGATCTTTATTTCGGCCCG
>NYZI01000063.1 GCA_002687115.1 Cyanobium sp. ARS6 | reverse complement strand
TATGTTGGTGGTCATTTGTTGTATTGGCTGAAATCTTTGACCTTTCAATGCTGTTTGATATGGCTCACTTCATGCATTGACTTCAAGCAAATATTCTTGTTCTGCTGTTCGCGAAGCCCGGGAGTCTGAAAATTGAACAAAGTTCCCCTGAAGCTCATGTTCAAGAGGATGTCGCTGATCACTCCAGAATCACTCCCTGTGAAAAGCTTGCGTTCCTGGGTCCTTGAGCAATTGCGTCTGGAGGGTGAGCCCCTGCGCTGGGCAATCACCTCGATCGATCCTTCCCCTGAAGGCTCTTCCACTGCGCTTGAGGTTGAAGCTGTGCTGATCGACGCATGACGCTATCGGTGGCGCCGATGCCCACGCTGATGATTGTGCCCACCGGCATCGGCTGTCAGGTTGGAGGGTTTGCCGGGGATGCCCTGCCGAGTGCCCGACTGCTGGCAGCGGCCAGCGGTTGCCTGATCACCCATCCCAATGTGATCAACGGAGCTTCGCTGTATTGGCGTGATTCACGCATTCATTACGTCGAGGGTTACGGGCTCGACCGTTTTGCTTCCTCTGCCTGGGGTTTGCGTCCCAAGCGCAATCAACGCATCGGCCTGTTGCTGGATGCAGGAATCGAGAGCGATCTGCGGATACGACACCGACAGGTCGCTGAGGGTTGCAGAGCCAGTCTGGGCCTTGATATCAACGCAGTAGTCACAACCGATGCCCCTCTTGTTGTGCACCTTTGCGCAGCTGGTAGCGGCACAAGCTGGGGCACTCTGGATCGTCCCGATGCGCTGCTGAGAGCGGGTGAGCGCCTCAAGGCAGCAGGGTCAACCGCCATCGCTGTGGTTGCCCGGTTCCCCGATGAGTTCACCAGTGAGGTGTTGACGGCATACCGCCACGGCAGAGGCGTGGATGGTCTCGCGGGAGCTGAAGCGGTGATCAGTCACTTGCTGGTTCGCCATCTTCAGATTCCCTGCGCCCATGCTCCAGCACTGGCGCCTCTGCCCCTCGACGCTGACCTTGACCCTCGAGCCGCAGGCGAGGAGCTTGGCCATACCTTTCTGGCCTGTGTGCTGGTGGGACTCAGCAGGGCTCCGGATCTGCTGGATCTTTCCGCCGGGAGTGCGAGCATGCCTGGCGATCTCGTTGCCGACCAGTTGGGTGCCCTTGTGGTGCCCGATGGTGCGCTTGGCGGAGAGGCTGTGTTTGCTTGCCTGGAGCGAAATGTTCCTGTGATCGCGGTTCTCAATCCTGGTGTGTTGTCGGTCAGTGCGGAGGCTCTGGGTGTGGGGCATCAGGTTCTGAAGGCTGCCTCTTATCTGGAAGCAGCCGGGTTGTTGGTTGCTCTGCGCGAGGGCATCGCTATCCCCTCTCTTGGGCGTCCCTTCCCAGCTCTGCGGGAGCTGAATTAATGGCAGTTGGCTTCGCCAAGCCGCCAGTGCGGGCATGTCCCTGTGGCAGCGGCTTGGTGCTGAACCAGTGTTGCGGTCCTCTGCATCGAGGAAGGCTGAAGGCGGTGACAGCGGAACAGTTGATGCGTTCTCGCTACGCCGCGTATGTGCTTGCGGAGGTGGAGTACCTGATCGCAACCCATCCCGACGATGCCCGCACCCCTGTCGAGCGGCGTCGGGAGCTGCGTCTCAGCTGCCGGCAGACCCAGTGGCATGGCCTCACCGTGCTGGACTCTGAGGCCGGTTGCTCTGAGGATCTTGAGGGAACCGTACGTTTCGAGGCCGTCTTCAGCGCCGGTGGGCAACGCCATGTGCTGAAGGAACACTCGCTGTTCCGCAGACGTGATGGCGCAGCAACAGGAGAGTGGCTCTACATCCGCTCACTCGAGTGAACAATCAGCGCAGGCAGGCCATCGGGTGGCGCGGTGGAACCCCCAGAGCTTTGGCGACTCCTGGATGGCAGACCGCACCCTTCACGGTGTTCAGCCCTGAAAGCAACTCGGGACGCTCGGTGACGGCCTCCTCCAGTCCACGGCCTGCGATGCCGAGGATGTAGGGCAGGGTCACGCTCACCAGAGCTTCGGTTGAGGTGAAGGGCACGGCTCCCGGCATGTTGCCAACGCCATAGTGCTGTACTCCATGGATGAACACTGTTGGATCGGTGTGCGTGGTCTCACGGCTCGTGGCCACACACCCTCCCTGGTCAACAGCAACATCGACGATCGCCGATCCAGGCGTCATCTGCTTCACCATCTCCTCATCCACCAATGTCGGTGCCCGACCACCCGGGGTGAGTACAGCGCCGATCAACAGGTCAGCTGTTGGAACCAAGCGCTCCAGAAGTCCACGACTGCTGACCATGCTGGTCAGTCGACCACGACGGTCGGCTTCAAGGCTGCGCAACCGTTCCGGGGACCGGTCCAGAAGCAGAACCTCGGCATCCATCGCCGCTGCGAGTCGCGCTGCATTCCAACCCACCGTGCCGGCTCCCAGCACCACAACGCGAGCTGGACGCACGCCTGTGCATCCACCGATCAAGACACCACGTCCGCCATTGGGGCGTTCCAGAAGCCTGGATCCCACCTGGGCAGCCAGTCGCCCTGCGATCTCGCTCATCGGGGCCAGCAGAGGCAGGCTTCCGTTCTCCAGCTGAACCGTTTCATAGGCCACTCCCGTGGTACCGGCATCCAGTAGTGCCTCTCCCACCTGGCTGTAAGCAGCCAGATGCAGGTAGGTGAACAGCACCATGTCGTCCCGCAGAAGACTGAACTCCACCGGTTGCGGCTCTTTCACTTTCACCACCAGGTGAGCCGCCCAGGCTTCCTCACGTTCCACGAGTCGGGCCCCCGCTGCAGCGAAGGCGTCGTCACTGATGCCTGCTCCTGAGCCTGCTCCGTTCTGGATGCGCACCTCAAGGCCCTGGGTCACCAGTTCGCGGACGGCATCCGGGGTGAGCGCCACGCGTTGTTCGTCGGCTTTGATCTCAGTGGGGACACCGATAGTGGCCATCGGGGCCGTCAGGACGGAATGGGCCATGGGGGACGGAGTCTTGTCTTCAATCTGGCTCAGACAGCCGCGATCGGCAGCCGCCAGCCACTGCCGAAGGCTTGGGCACTCACCTTCAGCAACGGCGCGGCCTGTCTGCGCTTGAACTCAGCTCTGCGGAACAGCCGTTCAATCCGTTGCACCTCCGCAGGGTCATGCCCAGCAGCTGTCAGCTGCTGCCCGCTGAGGCGGTGTTCAATCAGGTCGATCAGCAGGGGGTCGAGCCGGTCGTAGTCCGGGAGTGAGTCGCTGTCTTTCTGGTCTGGACGCAGTTCGGCGCTGGGAGGTTTCTCGAGGATTGCGCTGCCGATCAATGCCCCCTCGGCCGGCAGGGACAGGTCCTTGCGACACTGGCTTTCCTGGCTGCTGTCCAGCCACCGGCACAGTGAAAACACTGTTGATTTATATAGGTCCCCGATCACAGCGAGGCCGCCATTCATATCGCCGTAGAGAGTGCAGTAGCCCACTGCGAGCTCCGATTTGTTGCCGGTGGTGAGCAGCAGCTGACCCTGCTGATTGGCCATGGCCATCAGCAGGGTGCCCCGGATGCGCGACTGCAGATTCTCGGCTGTCACCCCTGAGGGAGCGCTCTCCAGGGCAGGGGTCAATGTCGACTGGAAACTGTCCATCAGGTTCTCGATCGGAACGATGGTGTGGGCGATGTTCAGTCGATCCGCCAGGTTGAGCGCGTCCCTGAGTGAACCCTCCGAGCTCCATGGAGAAGGCATCAGCAGGGTTTGCACCTGATGGGGGCCCAGGGCCGCGGCAGCGATCACAGCCACCAGCGCTGAGTCGATCCCCCCGCTCAGGCCGAGCAGGGCGCTCTGGAATCCACATTTGCCCGCATAGTCCTTGACACCGGTGACCAGGGTGCGAAACAGCGTTTCCATCTCCTGCTGCTCCGTCTCCTGCTGCCCCGACTGGATCCATGGCGTCATGGCCGATGGATGACGTGCCGATGGATGGAGTGCCGCTGGTGGTCTGTCGGCGGCATCCCAGATCTCTGTGGTTTCACGGCAGTCAGGAAGTTCCAGGAGCGGCGTCTCGCAGCGCTCGCTCATCACGAAGCTGGCACCATCAAACACCAGTTCGTCATTGCCTCCCACCTGATTGACGTAGACCACGGGGCAGTCAAGGCGCTGCGCCGCACGAGCGGCCAACTGGCGTCTCAGAGTCGCCTTGCGGCGGCCATAGGGAGAGGCTGAGCAGTTGATGAGCGCATCGATCCTTGCGGGGATCAGATCGGCCACAGGATCAGGTCCCACCAGGCGATGACCATGCAGTTCCTGATCCACCCACAGGTCTTCGCAGATGGTGATTCCCAGTCGCCAGTCGCGGCGTTCGCTGCTCAGTGTGATCTGCCCGGCGCCATGGCTTGGCCTGAAGTAACGCGTCTCATCAAAAACGTCGTAACTGGGTAGCAGTTGCTTCCTGGCCACCACTTGATCCCCGCTCAGCTGCACGAGGGAGATGGCATTGAACAGGCCCGGATGCAGGCTGTCATCTGCCGCATCGGCCACACCAACCAGAAGCGCGATGTCCAAACGCCTGACGGCAAGTCCATCTCGGAGCGCGTCGAGGGCCTGCCGTTGTTGTTGCAGGTGTGTGGGGCTGAACAGCAGATCCCTGGGTGGGTAACCCCAGAGCGAGAGTTCCGGCGTCACCAGCAGCTCCGGTTCGGTTCCGGTGGTCTTGATCAGGCTGTCGAGGGCGTTCAGGATGCGGTTGGCATTGCCCAGCAAGTCGCCCACAACAGGATTCATCTGGGCCAGGGCAATACGCATCGGCACTCAGGGATTGAAGGCATTGAAGCCATAAAGATTGTGCTTCAGCAGCAGCGGCCAGAGACATTCGGGCACCTGCTGACGTTCCTGCCTCTGTTTCAGCTGAGAACTGGCCGCAGCGGGAATGCCAAGGGGCAGCACCCGCGCTGACGCTCCCATCAGACGAAGCGTCGTCAGAGTGACTTGCTGAAGGGGCCATCCATCACGGGGCACAATTCCGAGATTGCAGTGCTTCAGAAAGCGCTGGGCCTCCTTCCATGTTTTGATCTGCGGAGCGAGATCGCTCCCCACCACGAAACAGAGGCGATGGTCGGGCCAGCGTTGGCTGGCCCGTTCCAGTGTGGAGATCGCGAAGGGACTGCTGAGATCCTGGGCCAGTTGCAGCCTGGGATCGGCGATCGCATCAACCAGGGTTCTCAGCAGGTCACAACGCAGCTTCAGATCCGCGTCATGGCGTTTCATCGGGTTGTCACTGGCCCAGGTGGCGACCCGGTCAAACTGGGTCAGCAGCCCTTCCAGCAGCGCTTGATGCCCCACCGTCGGAGGGTCTGCACTGGTCCCGAGCAGTGCGATCTCAGCGGTGGCTGTGTCCGCCATGGTCAGGGCAACAGCGATGGCAGCGGTTGACGGGTCTGCGGCTGGGGCCATTCCTGCATCAGCAGAACGATGCCGTGATCCGTCTGTGCCAGGCGCCGCATCAATGTGGCTGGCCCCGGCTGAAGTCGGCGGCCCCGCCCCCGTTCCTCCAGCAGCCAGCGGGCTGTCATCCGTCCGGTGCGGCGTGTCGTGTGCACCGCCAGTGCCGCCTGAGCCAGGGCCACCGGTGCGGCAGGGGCCAGTGTCAGACCAGCAGTGAAGGGTGCCGCCAGCAACAACAGCTGTCGCAATGAGCCCAAGGCGACCTGGAGTCCGAGCTGTGCCCCCCCCAGCAGAGCGTTCTGTCCACTCAGCTGGCGAATCAACTTGCGGGCAGCGGGGCCTCCAAGGGGAAGCCCATACAGAGAGCACAGCTGGCGAACAAGGGCGGCATCGCAGGCGAAACCCCCAGCCAGATCGAGAAGTAGCAGCGGGTTGGCGGCCACTCCGGTGGCTTTGAGAGCGGCGTAGCGCCCGATCAAGCCCTGGGCTTCTTTTCGGCGTCGCTGCAGCCTCCCCGTCTCCAACTGCTGCTGAATCCTCGTGGCCTGCCTGAGGCTGTTGAGCAGCAGCAGGCTCTGGCCATGTTGTTCCAGCAGACGGGTCAGGCCGATCTCCAGTGCTTTCACATCGGCTGGTTGCTCGCGGCTGCGGATGCGGCCATCACTCAGCTGAACAGCCTTGCGCGGCGCCGCCGAGACCGCAAGCGGCGCCTGCAGTCCTGCAGGGAGTCGGTTGTGGATGCTGCGCAGCAGATCCGGCAGCTGATCCTCCGGCCAGCAGTCGCTGCGGTTCAGCACGGTCAGCACCGGCTTGCCCATGGTCTGGAGCGTGTCCAGGGCCTCCAGTTCCACCTGCGTGATGTCGCCGTCCAGCACAAGAAGCACCAGATCGGCATGGAGGGCAACCCTGGCAGCCAGTCGTGCCCGCGCAGGCCCGTCCACTTCATCGATGCCAGGAGTGTCAACCAGTTCGACCGTCCGCAGGCCTGGAACGGGTCTTGGCCAGGCCGCGGCCTGCTGCTGACGTGTGCAGCCGTGGGCGACATCCGTGGCCATCAGTTCCCGGCCCACCAGAGCGTTCACCAGACTGGACTTGCCGACGCCCACGCGGCCGAACACTGAGATCCGCAGCTTGCTTCGCTCAAGGCGATCGAGTTGGCGATCCAGAAGCTGCAGCCCACCTGCCAGAAGTCCCTGTTCCCGCTGGTTGAACTCCAGCCGTTCTCGCCAACCCCGCAGCAGATCTCTGCAGCGCGTCTCTGTGGCGCTCATGACGCTGCCTCGCCGGAGGTTTTCCTCCACCAGCCGGCCAGCACAGCCAGTACAGCCTCCGGGCCAATCACACCAACGAAGCCTCCGAATTCATCCACCACCACGCGTACGCCGCTGGTGTCGCGCTGGAATCCGGTGAGCAGGCGGTCGGCTCGGATCATCTCGGGAACGAACTCCGCCGGCTCACTCAGATCGGCTGGCGTGAGGTGGCCCTTGTTGCGCACCAGGGCGCTCAGCAGCCGATCACGATTGGCAACTCCCAGCACCTTGTCCACTGCATCGCCCAGCACGACCCACCACTGAGCTTCGTTGTCGAGCAGTTCAACGCGCAGCTTTTCGATGTTGCAGGAGCCATCAAGGGTTGGCGCCGCCACCCGCGGTGTCATGAGATCACGGGCGGTCAGATCATTGAGCAGAAAGACCTTGGAGATCATGTCGGCTTCATCGGCTTCGATCTGCCCTTTCTGAGATCCGAGTTTCGCCAGCAGGCGGATTTCCTCCTCATCCGTGCTGATCTCACTCTCCTCCGTGATGGCAGGCAGCAGTCGCTCTAGCAGCAGCACCAGCGGACGCATGATCACGCCGAGCCAGTGCAGAACCGGAGCACTCGCCAGGGAGACGGGCAGTGCCAGTCGGCTTCCAACCGCCTTGGGCAGGATCTCACCAAGCAGGATCACCAGCACCGTGAGGCTTACTGAAAACAGCGCCAGCGCTCCATTGCCTGCGTCCATCTTCTCGGTGAACACCCAGGAGGCGTAGCCACCGAGCATCAGGCTTCCGAAGATGTTGAAGGCATTGTTGGTGATCGCCAGAACGGAGAGGGTCCGGCCCAGGTGCAACCGCAGCTGGGCCAGCCTGCGTGCCCCGGCAACAGGCTTCGGCCGTGCCGCAAGTTCATGCACCCGTACGGGATTCACGGTGAGCAGCGCAGCTTCCACTCCTGAGCAGAGTGCGGATCCGGTCAGCACCACCACCACCAACAGGAGAAGGATCAGCAGGTCGGAGGTCATGCGCGGGCGCTTTGACTGCCATCCTGACGTTTCTCCGGTGTCCTGTCTCTGCCGTGGCTGATCTCGCCCCTGTTTTTGATGCGCAATTGTTCGCAGATCGCCGCGAGCGGTTCATGGCTGAACTGGGTGGGGCCGCGGCGGTGATCCCTGCGGCGATCCTGGTCACTCACCATGCGGATACGGAATGGCCCTTCCGCCAGAACAGTGATTTCTGGTATCTGACCGGTTTCGACGAACCCGATGCCGTGGCCCTGTTCCTGCCACATCGCCCTGAGGGTGAGAGGTTTGTGCTCTTCGTGAATCCGCGTGAGCCAGCTGCTGAGGTCTGGACAGGCAGGCGTTGGGGTTGTGAGGGCGCGGTCGAGCGCTTCGGTGCCGATCTCTCCCATCCGCGTGTGGAGCTTGATGCCCTGCTGCCGCAGTACCTGGAGGGTGCGGAGGGCATCGCCTTCCGCGTCGGCAGTCATCCATCGATCGAACCCCTGGTGTTGCGTTCATGGGGGGCGCAACTGGATCGGGCATCGCGCACCGGCAGTGCCGCACTGGCACTGATCGCGCCCTGCCCGCTGCTGCATCGGATGCGCCTGCGCAAGCAACCAGCTGAACTGGAACGCCTGCGGGAAGCTTGTCGGATTTCAGCCTCGGCCCATGAGCTGGCCAGGGCCGCTGTTCGTCCTGGAATGAACGAGCGAACGATTCAGGCCCTGATCGAGCAGCATTTTCTGGAGCAGGGAGCCCGTGGATCCGCCTACGGCTCGATCGTTGCCGGTGGAGATAACGCCTGTGTTCTGCATTACATCGACAACAGCGCGGTTCTTCAGGACGGAGATCTGCTGCTGATCGATGCCGGCTGCTCGCTTCGCGATTACTACAACGGTGACATCACCCGGACGTTCCCGGTGGGTGGTCGCTTCAGTGGGGAGCAACGCGAGCTTTATTCACTCGTGCTGGCTGCGCAGGAAGCGGCGATTCGCCAGGTCAAGCCCGGCCACACCGCTGAGGACGTTCATGACGCAGCCGTGCATGTTCTGGTCGAGGGACTTGTGGAACTGGGCCTTCTGGTGGGAGAGGTGGATGGTCTGATCGAGCAGGGCAGCTATCGGCATCTCTACATGCACCGAACCGGGCACTGGCTGGGCTTGGACGTTCACGACGTTGGTGCCTATCGGCTCGGTGAGCATCACGTCGAGCTGGAACCGGGCATCGTGCTCACGGTGGAGCCCGGTCTTTACATCAGTGATCGTCTTGCGGTTCCCGAGGGACAGCCGGCGATTGACGAGCGTTGGAAGGGCATCGGCATCCGAATCGAGGACGACGTTGCAGTCAGGGACCTTGCCGCAGTGTCATGTGGTCATGAAGTACTCACTTCAGGAGCTCTGAAAGCAGTCGCTGACATGGAGCGCTGAGAGGACCTGACGCGTCAGCGATCGGATTCTGCGAGACCCTGACGTTCAGCCCATGGGTGGTCCATTGACCATTGAATAGCCGCTTCAGTGCTGGACAGGATCCGATCCGCACCAGCGGATCTCAGCTGCAGCTCATAGGTGTTGCGTTCATCGCTGCCGGGTCGAAGATGCGGAGGTGACACAGCGAGGCTGATCCAATGCCTGTCAGGTCGTTCGGACCTGGCGTTGAGCACGGTCTGCACGTCGGCAACCGTGTCACCCAGGTAAGCGACCACACCCCCGCTGCGATCAGGCAAAAGGCTGTCGCTGAGCTGCACAAGACCGCTGGGGTCAGGCTTGTCAGGGGCATCGCCCATGGCGATCAAAGGAGGATTCACCAGTCCCAGTCGCTGCTGAAGCACGAATCGCGCCGATGGAGGTTCCGCACCACTCACGAACCCCCAACGCCAGCCGTTCCGAACCAGCGCAGTAAAGAAATCTCTGCGCACCAGCAAGGGTTCATCACGGATGTATCCCGTCCAATTCCCTGGATCACCATCGGGATCGGCCCCGAAATAAAAATCACTGAACACATCAATCAGCTCATTTCTGACAGGCAGCGAGTCGCCATGTCGGCGCAGCAGTTCCAGGCTGGCGTCCCAGTCGTTGTTCCAGCGGCCTTCGCCTTTGAGAGCGTCGATGCAGGAGGGAGCCGGCTGCCAGCCGCTGTAGTGTTCCACGGTTGCCTGGAGGGCTCTGCGATAACTTCCAGACACATCACGGATCACTCCGTCGATGTCGAACAGCAGAAGCTGGCTGGTGGTTGGCTGCCTTTCCAGGACGGTTGGATTTGACGGCTGGTAGGTTAGTTCTTTGTCATTGATTCTTGAGCGCTGACACCATGACGGTTTCCGAAGGCGCTGCCGTCGACCAAGAGGTCGCCACCGAGGCAGCAGCAGCTGATCAGGCTCCTCAGAG
>NYZI01000062.1 GCA_002687115.1 Cyanobium sp. ARS6 | reverse complement strand
CTCGGTGCTGATCGCTTCAAACACCGCGGCCAGCTCCGCCGGCGGCAGATCATCAAGGTGACCGCTCATCAGGGCCAGCCCCAGCCAGAGTTCGTTGTCGCCGCGAAGGGCCGCCACCGTGCGCCCGATCTCCGTGGGTTCAAGCTCATCAAGAGCTGCGAAATGCTGAAGGATCTCCATCAGCGCAAGAAAGGTCTCCCAGTGACGGTTGGCACGGTGATGCAGCAGTTGCTGCCGCTCGCCGATCTCCAGCTCCAGTTCCTCCATGCGCCGGCGGTGCTTCTTGAGCTGCTTGCGGTCGCCCCAGCGATGGGCGGGATGGGCTTCCAGATCAGCTTCGAGCGTCTGCACCGTTTGCGCCTGCGACAGCACTTCCCCTGCCAGGTCGTACTGAGGAGTTGTCATGTCGTGGCGCCGAGCCATGTGCCCCACCGCGAGGGCCAGACCGCCACTGTTCTGATCACCATGGCGCAGCTCTCCGGCACGTCCAAGCTCAGGAGGTCGGACACCATCAACCTGCAGGCAGCTGAGCTCGGCATGCAGGCTGACCACCGCCTGACAGGGCAGCAGAAGCCAGACATTGTCAATGGTGAGGCAGAGCAGGAGAGGGAACTGTCCCGGTCCCTCGCACTTCTCCACGATCACAGCCGGGGTGACCCCCCCTCGCAGTTGCGGGGCTTTCAGGCTCACAAGCGTTCCGACACTCGCGAACTGCAGCGCAAGCGTGAGCTCATGGGCCAGGGTTTCCTCAGCCTGTTGCTGAAGAATGCGCATCAGCCGACGCTCTTCGCGCAATCGCCCGCGCCGTTTTTCGTAGTCCTCAAAGTCTTCCCACGGCACATCGCCAGCCGTCCCCTGCAACTGCCCGAGCTGCAGACGCAACTGCTCGAGGATCTCCTCCTCCTCTACCAGGTCAAGGCTGGCCAGGTAGCGCCCGAAACTGCGTTCCACCAGCTCGCGCGCCTTGGCCAGATCATGGCGCTGCAGAAGGTTGAGAACCATCCCATAGCTGGGGGTGAACTGGCTCACCAGCGGATCTGGAGGACTCGTTGCCAGCTGACCGGCTTCACGAACCCCTTCGAAGCGGCTCTGCACAGTGACCACATACCCCTGGGAGTCAAGTCCGCGTCGGCCTGCGCGACCTGCCATCTGCAGAAATTCACTGGCCATCAGGGGGCGATGACCACGCTCTGTGCGTTTCGACAGTGCAGCAATCACTGTGGTGCGCGCAGGCATGTTGATTCCTGCCGCAAGTGTCTCGGTGGCGAACACCACCTTCACCAACCCCTGCTGGAACAGCTCCTCGATCAGCTCCTTCCAGGCAGGAAGCACTCCGGCATGATGCGCGGCGATTCCACGCAGCAAAGCATCGGCGTGCAGGCCGTCGCGAACGGCTTCAGGATTGGCGGTCGTGTAGGCCCTTAAGCGTGCACGGATTCGGGCCTGCTCAGCCTCGGTCACCAGGCACTGCACCCCTAGGTCGCGCACGGCCTTGTCACAGCCACGTCGACTGAAGATGAAATAGATCGCTGGCAGCATGTCGCGCTCGGCCATCTGTGCCACCACAAAGCTGATCGGTGGTGGCTCGGGCTGAGGTGGCCGGGATGAACGGCCCTTGCGTTTATGCCCCTTGGGAGCTCGCCAGACCTTGCAGTTGGGATGGAGGCCTGTGCCCTGCTCATTGAGCAGGGGATGCAGACCCTTGGCGCTGCAGAAACCGAACTGCAGCGGAACGGGCCGGAAGTCACTCAGCACAAGCCTGGTGGGGCCATGCACTTTTTCAATCCAATCGGTGAGCTGCCCGGCATTGGCCACCGTTGCCGAGAGAGCGACAAGCTGCACCGGAGGTGGCGAATGAATGATCGATTCCTCCCAGACCGTGCCGCGCTGAGAGTCGTTCATGTAGTGGCACTCATCGAGCACAACGGCCTCCACATCGGCCAGGGGGTCGTCATGCTCATCGGCTTCTGCGTAGAGCATGTTCCGGAAGATCTCCGTGGTCATCACCACGATCGAAGCCTCCCGGTTGACACTGAGATCGCCGGTCATCAGACCGACGTTCTCGGCACCGAACTGCTCGCGGAAATCGCGCAGCTTCTGATTGGAGAGAGCTTTGAGCGGTGTGGTGTAAAAGACTTTCTGGCCATGAGCCATGGCTCGATGAATGGCGTACTCGCCGATCAACGTCTTGCCGGATCCCGTGGGTGCACTCACCACCACGGAATGTCCTTGGTTCAGAGCGTCGATCGCCTCCAGCTGAAAATCATCCAGCGGGAAGGGAAACAACTGCGCCGGATCCGGGGAGCTCCCCTGAGCGGGATGTGAAGCCTGGCTGTCTTGCTCCGCCATGACTGAATCCTAGGGACGCCGCCGCAACATGATCGGCATGGACCGAGACTGCACTGCATGAGCACTTCTCCGGCCCGACGCCGTCAGCTGCGCAGCTGGTCTCCCACTGAACGGCGGGAGCACCTGCAGGCGGTGGCCGCTGGTTCGAAGCACGGTTCGGCGACCGGTCCGGCGCTGCTGGATCTGGCCAGCAATGATTATCTCAGTCTGTGCCGTCATCCTTGCCTGATCGCCGCGGCTGAGGCGCAACTGCGCAACAGCGGAGTGGGTGCCGGTGGCTCCCGACTTGTGAGCGGCAGTCGCCCGGTGCATGCCCAGCTGGAATCAGAGCTGGCCTGCTGGCTGGGACGGGACAGAGTGCTGCTGTTTCCAAGCGGGTTTCAAGCAAACCTTGCGGCAGTCAGTGCCCTGGCCAACCGCCACACCACCGTTGTGGCGGATCGGCTGATCCATCACTCACTGCTGGTGGGTGTCCAGGCCAGCGGCGCCCGACTCAGGCGTTTTGCCCACAACGATCTCGAATCACTGGAGCGACTTTTGCTGCGCAGTCGCAGCGATCGTCCGCAGGCACCCCTGCTTGTGATCAGTGAAAGCCTGTTCAGCATGGAAGGCACCAGCCCTCCGGTGCATGATCTGGCAGCCCTCTGCGAACGCCACGGTGCACACCTGCTGCTTGATGAGGCCCATGCCCTGGGAGTGCTCGGCAACGGAGGCCGAGGGCTTGGATTCGGGGAAGAAAGGGTGACGATGCTCAGCGGCACATTTGGCAAAGCCTTCGGCAGCGGCGGTGCCTTCCTGGCCTGCGACAGCGAACGCGGGGAAAAGCTTCTGCAGGAAAGCGGTGCCTTCCGGTACACAACCGCACTGGCTCCACCTCTGGCAGCAGGCGCGCTTGCCGCCCTGGAGCTGATGCGGGCCAACCCGGACTGGGGCCATCAACTGGTGCTGCGCGGTGACAACTGGCGCGACCGACTGGCCGAAGCCGGTTGGGCCAGGCCGAAGGGTCGTGGGCCGATCCTGCCGCTGATTGTCGGTGACGATCAGCACTGCCTGAAACTGCAACACCAGCTTGAGCTTGCAGGTCTGCTCACAGCTGCGATCCGTCCACCAACGGTGCCGGAAGGCAGCGCCCGACTGCGTCTGGTTCTGCATCGCTGCCTTCCCGATGAAACATTGGAATCACTGCTGAAGGCCCTCTCGGATGCCCTCGCTGCCTGATGAGACAGGTCATCGCCATGCATGGCTGGAGCGGCGAAAGCACTTCCTGGGCTCCATGGGAGCGTCATTTCTGCCATCGCGGCTGGCTCTGGCAGAGCGGTGAACGTGGCTATGGCAACAGGCGATCCTGCAATCCCAGCTGGGCCGAACCAGCCTGCGCCGAAACACTTCTGCAGCAGCCGAAGCCAACGCGCAGGGTCGTGATCGGCCATTCCCTCGGCCCCCATCTGCTGGAATCCTCCGTGCTGAACCAGGCCACGGATGTGGTGCTGCTCGCCAGCTTCGGGCGATTCGTTCCGGAGGGACCCGAGGGAAGGGCCTTGCGCACCGGCCTGAAAGGCATGCGCAAAGCCATTGGCGGAGCCGGGGAGTCCACGATGCTGAGAACCTTTCTGCAACGGGCCGCGCAACCGGCTGGCCTGGAAGGTCTGCCACCGGGGCTGGAACAGCAGGACCTTTCCCAGCGAAGCCGGGAGCGTCTGCGCGCTGATCTCGATCGTCTGATCGGAACCAACGGCCTGCCTGAGGGCCTGCCGGAAACAGCACGTGTGCTGGTGGTGGAGGCTGCAGAGGATGCGATCGTTGCCCCGGCGGCGAGCCGGGAACTCCTGCAGGCGCTGGTACGTCATCTTGAGCAAAAACCCGAGCACTGGAATCTCAGCGGTGTCGGCCATGCACTGCTGGTTCCCGACCTGCTCGTGCGGGTTCGGCAATGGCTGGATGACGAAAGGTGAGCCTCCTGATCGACGCATCAGCAACGCTGGTCGATCATGCAGCTGAAGCACAGCAACGATGACACCGACCTCAGCAGCACTACGCCTTGTGGTCTGCGGCACAGACACGGACGTTGGCAAAACAGTGGTCAGTGCCCTGTTGGTTCAGGGGCTCAATGCCACGTACTGGAAACCGGTTCAGAGCGGTCTGGAGGAGGGTGGTGACCGTGAGCGGGTGATCAGGTTGATCGACCTTCCCGCCGATCGCTGGATTGCGGAGACCTATGCCTTCCAGGCAGCCGTTTCACCCCATTGGGCAGCGGAACTGGAAGACACCTGCCTTGATCCGAATCGGCTGACGCTCCCTCCCATAGGAACCAGGCCACTTGTGGTGGAGACCGCCGGCGGACTGCATGTTCCACTCACCCGCTCCCGGCAGCAGATAGACCAGCTGCAGCGATGGATGCTGCCGGTCGTTCTGGTGGCTCGCAGCGGACTCGGAACACTGAATCACACCTTGCTCAGTCTTGAGGCTCTCCGCCACCGCGGGATCCCTGTGATCGGCTTGATCCTGAATGGACCTGTCCACGCTGACAATCCAAGAACTCTCAGCGAGATCGGCGATGTTCCGGTGCTTGCGGAACTTCCCCATCTCCATCCTCTCAATGCCGAGGCTCTGCGAAATGAATGGCACAACCAGAACCTGGGCCCTAAGTTCGAGGCGTTTGCGAACCATTCTGGCAACCGATGACAAGCCGTCAGACCTGGGCCACCGTGGCCGTTGTGCTCCTCTGCGGCGGCATCCTCGTTCTGTTCACCGACGTTGAAGTGCAGCTGGTGCGATGGTTCAACTGCGGGCCGATAGCAACTGTCGAAGAAAAAGAAAGCGACGTCTGCCGGTAGAGGCTTCACGCAGAGATCTCAGCCCATCGGTCTGGACCGCAGTGGGCATCTGCCCATCAGCAGAGCCACATGCCGCACCGCCATGGTCAGGGTCCATCCCTGACGCAGCTGCTCATGGATCTGTTCGATCTGCGACGGTGACCAGCCACGCATTTCAAGCCGGGCCTTGATCGAGGGCCATCCACCTTCAAAAAAGATGCTTCGACATCCATGGCCACCTAGACCGCAGCGGGGCTGCTGTGATGCAGGTTCAACAAATCGATTGGAGGATGGCCGACCCCGGCCTCGATATGTCTGATCCATGGCCATGGCTGGCCTCGCTGACCTGTGCTCATGATGACAACAGGCCGACAAGCGTGCCCGGTGTCACGGAACCATCACCCCAACCTCTGGCCACCCTTCACGTCGATCACGACGACTCCTCCTCTTGAGCAGGTGGTGCGAGGCGAGGGAGCTCTTCTCTACAGAGCGGAAGGGCCACCCCTGATTGACGCGATCAGCAGCTGGTGGGTCACCCTTCATGGCCATGCCAACCCGGTGGTTGCTGCAGCCATCGCTGAACAGGCCGCCACGCTCGAGCAGGTGATTTTCGCTGAGTTCACCCATCCGCAGGCGGAACGACTGGCATTGAGGCTGGCGCAGCGGACCGGGCTCGATCGTGTCTTCTTTTCAGATAACGGCTCCACCGCTGTGGAGGTGGCTCTTAAAACAGCCGTGCAGTGGTGGCATAACCGGGGTGAACTGCGTCAGCAGCTGATCGCCTTTGAAGGGGCTTATCACGGCGACACCTTCGGGGCGATGGCAGTTGGAGCACGCAGCCTGTTCAGCGAACCCTTCGATCCAATGCTGTTTCCGGTGCGACGGGTCCCCTGGCCTCAGACCCACTGGAATGACGAGACTGTGGAAGCCAGTGAAAAGCGTGCTCTTGATGACCTTGCGCTGGCTCTGCAAACGCCGACCGCGGCGGTGATTCTCGAACCGCTGATCCAGGGTGCTGGCGGCATGCGCATGGTTCGACCTGAATTTCTGCAGGCCGTGGAACAACAGGTCAGACGCGCCGGCAGCCTGCTGATCGCCGATGAGGTCCTCGCCGGTTTTGGTCGTTGTGGCAGCTTGCTGGCGTCCCAGCGAGCGGGGATCCAGCCGGATCTTGTGGCACTGTCCAAAGGACTGACCGCAGGATTCCTGCCCATGGGCATCACGATGGCCAGCGAGGCAATTTTTCAGGAATTCCTCGGCAGCGATCCGACCAAAACCCTGTGGCATGGTCACAGCTTCACCGCCAACCCACTCGGCTGCGCAGCGGCCAATGCCAGCTTGGATTTGCTCGAAGCTGACCCAGCGTGTCATCAGCAGTTCGAACAACGCCATCAGGTCAGGCTGGAACGGTTGGCCTGCCATCCCAGGGTGCAACGCGTCAGGCTCTGCGGCACCATTGCAGCCTTTGATCTCGTCACCGACGGTGAGCAGGGCTATCTCAACCCTGCGGGCAAGGTGCTCCGAGGCCTCGTGAGAGATCAGGGCGTGTTGATCCGCCCCCTCGGGGATGTGGTGTATCTGCTGCCGCCGCTCTGCATCAGCGACACCCAGCTGGATCAGTGCTACGACGCTTTGCACAGTGGACTGGATGCTCTGCCTGGCCTATGAGCTCCTGTCGCAAACCCTCATCGTCACGGACCAAGACGGAGTGCCGCTTCCACATCCTCCCGGGTCAGGCCATAGGGGTAGGAACAGGAGCGATGTGGCCGTTCCGAAGTCCAGATCACTCCGAGGTCCTGTTGATCAAGTCTCAGCTGAGCACTCCAGTCAGGCTGCTCCCAGATCCAGTCACAGGGGTCCTGATCACTGCGAGTGGCGCCCAGAGCCTGCAACCACTGCTCAAGTGCCCGCAGGGAATGCTGATTGAGAGGCGTGTTCGCTGAGGGAAGTGATGCCATCGGACTCACCGGGCTGCGCATCAGTCAGATGAGTCTGCTCCTCCACCAGCCAACTCGGCTGCACCTGAAGTTCAAGGCCACGGCTCCAGGCCACACCTACACCAAGCAGCAGGCACAGCAGCAAAGACCCCAGCAGAAGCAGCAGGGACAGCCATTCACCACCGGAGAGAGGGCGACGCTGACCGATCGCGTGCGGCACAGGCAGGGAAGGAATCACGGTCTGCTGCATCGCGTCCCTCTCCTGCAGTGCCGCGTCGTACAAGCGACGACGACGTGGATCAGCGAGCTGCTCATACGCTTCTCGAAGCAAGCGAAACTGGCGAGCCGCATCTTTGGCCGGCAGACGGGTCGTATCTGGATGCACCGCTTTGCTGAGACGCCGGAAAGCCTGACGCAGGGAATCAGGATCCGCACTGCGAGTGACACCCAGCCGCTCGTAGTAGGTGATGTTCTGAGCCTGAGGGGCCATTGCGGTTAGCAGCACCTGCGGCGTCAACGCCATTCTAGAAAGGAGTGATGGTCAGGCCGCCATGCCGGATACATCGCCGTTTGCCAATCCGGGACCTGAGCTCTGGTCATTGCTTGGATGGAGCCCAGACGCCGGACAGCTGAAGCAGTTGATTGACCTGCAAAAGCTGCTCCAGGACTGGAACAGCCGCGTCAATCTCACCCGTCTGGTGCAGGGAGAGGATTTCTGGATTGCTCAGGTTCTTGACAGTCTCTGGCCTCTGTTACCCGAGCTGATGAGCCCAGACACTCCCCGCCGCTGCATCGATGTGGGCACAGGCGGAGGCTTCCCCGGGCTGGCTGTAGCCATTGCTCTTCCAGGCGCAGAGCTGACCCTGGTGGATTCAGTGGGACGCAAGACAGCTGCTGTGGCTGCAATGGCGCAGTCGCTGGGCCTGAGCGATCGGGTGCAGGTGCGCACGGAACGGGTGGAACGCACTGGTCAGGATCCAAGCTGTCGAGGCACGTTTGATCTTGCAATGGCCCGTGCCGTGGGCTCCGCTCCGGTGGTGGCGGAATACCTCGTGCCGTTGTTGCGAAGGAGCGGAGAGGGCTTGCTCTATCGCGGGCGTTGGCACGACACAGATGACAAGGAACTTCAATCAGCACTGACGCTGCTGAGAGCTCGTTCGCTGAAGCTGCAACGCATGGAACTGCCTTCCCAGCGAGGCGCACGCACGCTGATCAGGATTGGGCCTGAAGCAGCAACACCCGACACTTACCCACGCGCCACCGGCATGCCAACCAAAATGCCACTGGGTGTTCAGGACGACGACAGCCGCTCCTGAGGGGATCCACCTGCCCGATCCCGCAAGCTGCGCAACAGGCCGGGGATGCGATCCCTCCAGGGACTGTCCTGCAGGACAGACATCAACAGCTCCTCGCTCACACTGCTGTCCAGGGCATCGGCATTGGCGCCCGGGAACCAGTGCCCTGCACGACCCAGCAGACCGTATCTCGCCTTGACAAAGCCCTCGAGATCCCATGCCTCGAGCAGGTTATGCAGCCAAAGCAGCATTGGCAGATTGATCTCTCCTGGAGTGTTTTGCCATTCGGGCAATCCCTGTCTCCAGCTCGTCAACCATGACGTGCCGAGGGCATCGCATTCCGCCAGACGAAGACGCGATTCGATCGGCGCCACCAGCTCGGCAGCCTGATCCAGCAGGGAGACAGCCTCCAGGTGCAGATCGAGATCCTGAGGACGAGCCGCACCGACACTCAGGGTGTGCACGCGTGGATCACGAAGACAGAAAAGATCATTGAAGACAATCGGATGCAGGGGCTTGGTGAGCTCCAGCAAGCGAGGACCGGGGGTATGCAGGTGTCCACCCTTGTCGGTGGGGCTGATGATGAACACGCCCATGTCCTGAAGACTTGCGGCAGCGATCGCCGGTTCATTGTCCTGACGGATGAAATACCAGTGCAGATTCACGTAATCGAAAGCACCGGTTTCGATCGCATCAACGATCAAGGCCGTCTCCCCATGGGTGGAGAAGCCCACATGACCGATCCGGCCTTCGGCCTGCCAGCGACGCACCACATCTAGGCAGCCGCCTGGTCGGATGGTCTGATCAAGATGGGAATGGAGATTGATGCCATGAATCGACAGCAGATCCACGCGATCCACATCAAGTCGGGAGAGGGAGAGCTCAAGGTCTGCCTCAAAAAGCGCCGGATGAGCCTGGGGTGGCACTTTGGTCTGCAGGATTCGGGAGGAATCGGGACAACCCGGCAGGGCCCAGCCCAGCTGTCGCTCTGAACTGCCGTAATGGCGAGCGGTTTCCACATGATGGAAGCCGGTCTGCACCGCTCGTTCGAGTGTGCTCTGCAACAACCGCTGAGATTGATCAGTGATCGCATCAGCCTCAAGATCTGTCCAGCTCTGCTGAAATCGCATGCCGCCCAGTGAGAGCACAGGCATGGGGATCTCGGTGCGCCCGAAGCGACGTGTGGGCAGGCTGGAGCACTCCATCATCGGTGATGGTTGTTTCGCGGTAGCTGACGACGTGGCCGGGCCGGCGTGGGGACTCCCATTGGCAGCAGTTCCTGGGCATCAAGCTGTTGCTTCAGCTCCGTCAAGTCATTGAAAGCGACCCAGTGGATGCAGTCCACGGGACAGGTTTCGATCGCTTCCTGGATGCAGTCGGAAGAATCACCGTCCTGACGAACGGCCCTCGATCGGCCGAGATGGGGCTCAATCACAAAAGTGTTCGTGGCCACATGGGCGCAGTAGCGGCAGCCGATGCAGGCAGCTTCATCTACCCAGACGGCTTTGGAGCGAAGAGAGCCTCCGAGCACAGGCTCTAGACCTGTGCGCTCATCCCGGTCATAGGACGTTGCGGAGTAGGCGGCAGCCGCTGGATCGGTCACGTCGTCAACAGGCTCCGCAAAGAAAACTGCTTCAGGTGTCCCAGCGGGTCACCACCAGCTCAATGGAACCATCCTGGCAATCACGCTGTTCTGTGACATCAAATCCTTCATGACGGGTAGCTTCCAGAACAGATCTCAGGGCATAACGCTGGGTCAGACGAGAGAGAAACCGCTCAACAGGCACAGGCTGGCGCCACAGATCCAGATCAGTGACGAACTCGTAGGAGTGGTTCGATTCATTCCAGCGGAATCCGAAATCGGCACCACCATCAACGGCGACTGCCAGCTCAGCTTCGACGGTCTGCCCTTTGTAACCACGCACGGTCTGTTGACTGTCTCCGGGGGTGTAGCCCAGATCTTCGAGAGCACCCCGCAGCGGAGCCAGCTGACGGAGTTCGGTTTTAACGGTACTGAAATGGGACATCAGGAAGGCTCTACGGACTGGGACTGAGTGACTGGCTGAGTTGTGGTGAAGGCCTCGGAAGTGGGCTGGCGCCGTTCAACGGTGCCCAGCGCAGCCTCAAGACGATCCGTGAGTTGCAGGCAAGCGTCACCTGTGACTCCCTCCACTCGCTCCTCAACGCGACCGTCGGGACGAATGCGGAATCGCACTGTGCGCTGAGGCATGCACCATCACAGAATTGCCTGCATGTTAAAGGGAAGCGACAGGAGCCGGAGTTCCCTGTAACGGGATCAGATCAACAGTCCTTCGTCCAGCAGAGTCTGCAGACGATCCACAAGCTCGGGATTATCGAGCTGCTCAAGGGCGGTGCGGGCTTCATCACGCACTGTCGTCTCGCGATCCTGCAGAAGAGCTGCCACGAAGGCCTCAACCATTTCGTCCTGGCGGGGCTTCACAAGCTGATCATGCAGTCTCCCCAGAGCCCAGATGCAATTGCTGCGCACAACCGGTTCACTGTCGATCCGAAGGCTCAGCAGCAGCTGACCTGCCGCGAGATCCGCCTTCACAGGGGATGTGCTGCCGGCCTCAGCGAGTGACACCGAAGCCCAGAGACGAACCGAAGCCACATCAACCTGCAAAGCCTTGATCAATGGATTGAGCACGGGAGCATCCGGATAATTACCGAGGCTCCAGGCCGTGGCTTTACGCACATAGGCGTTGCTGTCCAGCTGCAGAAGACGTAACAGGGCTTCAACGGCCTGCAGGGAAGGATTTCTGCCCAGCGCATAGACAGCGCTCATGCGCACCACAGGACAGGTTTCATCCAGCAGTGGCAGAAGCAGGGGGACGGCACGGGGGTCGCGATGTTCACAGAACACCCGCAGTCCCTGAAGGCGTTGATCGTGTCCTTGTTTCAGCCACTCCAGGCCTTCATCGCAGGCTCGGACCGCCTCAAGGGCATCACCTTCCGGATCATCCGGGGCAATCTCATCCAGTGGATCACCCATGAGCTCTGCAGCGAGTTCACGCTCCAGCACATCAGGATCGATGGCCAGTTCAGCCATGAGGTCCTCGTTCTGAATGCTGGATGAATCGCCCATGGATCGATCGTAATCTCAGCTGATCGGAGCAGGCGCCAGCATGTCGCCTGGAAGCCAGATTCGAGCGCTTACAGCAACCAGGGCCAGGGCGAACAGTGCCACGATCAGGACGGGAAGAATGGTGCTGCGGAAAAAAGCCAAATCACTGTCGGATTTGTGAGCATTGTGACTGCTGCCCGATCAGACCGGAGCAGCGGAGCGACCGGTCCATCGCAGAAGCATCAGAGAGATCACTGCCAGAACCAGTCCGAACCAACCCAGCAGCTGCTGATGCAACAGGAATGCCCCTGATCCAAGCAGAGCTCCGAACAGCACTCCGGAACTGAACAGGAATCGCCCAATCAGGTCTGAAAGGGATTCAGAAGCGGTCGCATCGAGGCCACGGCGCCAGCGGCTCCAGCCAGGCCCGGGAGGGCGGACCTGAACCACAAACCGTTCGAGAACAGCCGGGGATTCAGGAGGGGTCAGCAGCATCACCGTGATCCAGACCACAGCGGTGAGGCCGGTGGTGACGATCAGTCGTTCTCCATAGTCAGAGATCTGAAGCAGTGGAACCACCGAGGTCACCAGGCCCACCACAAAACCGCAGAGCATGGCGGACAGCTCAGCTGCTGCATTGATCCGCCACCAGAACCAGCGCAGAACGAGCACAACACCAGGTCCGGTTCCGATAGCGATCACGAGCCGGAACACCGTTCCGATGCTGTCGCTGATCAGCGCTGTGACCACACCGAGCACAAGCAGCATCACACTCATGAGCTGACCCACCAGCAGAAGCTCCCGCTGAGAGGCGTTCGGCCGCATGAAGCGTTGATAGAGATCGTGGGTGAGGTAGCTCGCTCCCCAGTTCACAGATGTGCTCACGGTGCTCATGAAGGCAGCCACCAGGGAGACCACCACGAGGCCGAGCACCACCGGGGGCAGAAACTGAACCGCAAGTGTGGGGTAACTGAGTTCCCAGTCGGCCTGATCGGGAAGCAGCACCAGTGCCGCCAGGGCCACGATCACCCAGAGCCAGCTGCGCAGCAGATAGTTGACCACCAGGAACACCCAGCCTGCGAGCCGTGCCTGCTGTTCATCTTTCGTAGCCAGCATCCTTTGGATGAATTCACCGCCACCGTCGCTCCGGCGGAAACTCCACCACTGAACAGTGAGATAGGCGAGAAATGTGGAAATGCTGATCCCCGCACCACCGATCCAGTCGAGGCCTTCAGAACCCCAGCGCCAGGGCACGATCGACAACAGCTCGGGGCGACCCAGCGCTTCCAGCTGATCGAGCAGCGATTCCATACCTCCTGCGGCGTGTACAGCAGCCCACGCCACAGCGCCTGCCCCGAGCAGCGCCAACAGGAGCTGTACGAAATCGGTGATCACCACGGCCCACAACCCACCGGCGACGGTGTAAGCGAGCACGAGGGCCGCCACGATGATCAGCAACACCAGAGTGTCGGAAAGTCCACCCGCTGCCCGCATCGGCTGATCGGAGACGATGCCGAGCGCCTCGACCACCTTGCGCATGGCGAGGAAGGCGTAACCGATGCCGATGCAGTTCACCGGAAGTGCCAGAAGAAAGGCCTTGATGCCCCGAAGCCAGGCAGCGGCGGGGCCGCCGTATCGAAGCTCCGTGAAGGCGGCGTCAGTCAGCACACCGCTGCGTCGCCACAACGGTGCGAACACCACGGCCATCGCGACATGCGCCAACCCGAAACCCCACCACTCCCAGTTCGCAGCGAGGCCTCGTGTGCCCACGATCCCCGCAACGTAAAGGGGGGTGTCGATCGAAAACGTGGTAGCGGCCATCGACGCACCGGCGAGCCAGCCGCTGAGTCGGCGACCGGCCACGAAATAGTCGTCCTCGCCGCGATTCCGTCGTGCAAGCCAGAGCCCCAGGGCCAGCGTGGCCGCCAGGTATACGATCAGAATGGTCCAGTCGATCGGAGCCATGGGACCACGCAGATCAGCTCAGTCTCCCTTACCTCTGCCGCGATCGCCTCAGCTGACCACAGGCCGCATCCTGATCCAGGCCTCGGCTGGAACGAAGGCTCACGGCGACACCGCGGTGCTCCAGCACCCTGCGGAATTCCTCGATGCGGTCGCGTGAGGGTCGCTGAAACTCCTCCTCTTCGATCGGGTTGTAGGCGATCAGATTGACGTGACTCTGAAAACCGCCGACGCGGTCGGCCAGTTCCTCGGCATGTTCAGGGAGGTCATTGAGTTCTCCCA
The DNA here is from genome assembly GCA_002687115.1 of Cyanobium sp. ARS6. Taxonomy (GTDB): domain Bacteria; phylum Cyanobacteriota; class Cyanobacteriia; order PCC-6307; family Cyanobiaceae; genus Synechococcus_C. The sequence goes on along the minus strand of NYZI01000062.1, from coordinate 1,227 downwards.
GCAGGATGTATTCAAAGCTCACCCGCCGGCCCGTGACATCCAGATAGTGACGGCAGTCGTCGAGCAGAGCGTCATAGGGGTAGGCCCTGGCTGTGGGGATCAGATCCTCCCTCAATCGCTGATTGGGGGCGTGCAGGCTCACCGCCAGAGTGAACTGTGCTCTGCCAAGGGTTTCAATGGCCAGCTCGGCAAGCTGGGGCAATGTTTTCGGAACCCCAACGGTGCTCACGGTGATCCGGCGCTGGCCGATGCCCAGATCATCGCTGAGGCAACGAATCGCCTCGAGCACCGCATGGCTGTTGAGGAGCGGTTCGCCCATTCCCATGAACACGATGTGAGAAGGACGACGATCCATCACCTCCCGCACACTGAGAACCTGATCAACGATCTCGTGGGTTCGCAGGGAACGCTGCAGCCCATCTTTGCCGGTGGCGCAGAAACGGCAGGCCATCGGACAGCCCACCTGACTGGACACACAGACGGTCAAGCGTTGATCTGTGGGAATGCCCACGGTTTCAATGGTTTCACCGTCGTCAGTGGCCAGGAGCAACTTGGTTGTGGCATCGGAAGCCACGGTGCGATGCACCTCTTTCAATCGGCCGATGCTCACCCCCTGATCGATGAGCGTCGTCCGCCACGACTTGGGCAGCACCGTGATGTCATCCAGGGAGTGGGCACCCTTGGAATAAAGCCAGTCATGAAGCTGACGCCCGCGAAAGGCTTTCTGCCCCTGGGACACCACCCAGTCCTGGAGCTCGGCCTCGCTGCAACCGAGCAGGGCTTTGCTCACCAGATCAGAAGACCGTGTCCAAGCTTGATTTCAACCGCAAGCAAGGCGATGAATCCGAGCATGGCCATACGCCCGTTCAGACGCTCGGTGTGAGTGTGGAAACCATACCGGGGCAAACGACGAACAGGAATCGTGGTGGGTTCAAGCATGGGCAGAGCCGGCTTCAGCGCAAAGTTGGAAAGGGACTGGGTGATGGACGCGGAGGAGACCACCAATTTCACTCATCACTGAGAAGTCCCTCCTCCTGAAGCCCCTCAACGGCCTCGGCATCGACCACCTGCTCTTCCTTCAGCTCGTTTTCAGCGTCAGGACGAACAAAGGCGGCGAAGTTGGCACCACCCTCGATGCCATGACGGCTGCGAGTGGCTTCCAGATCGGCATCACTGGGGTCATCCAGAACCGCGGTGGCATCTTTGACAGGAGCCGCAGGCATGTCG
>NYZI01000061.1 GCA_002687115.1 Cyanobium sp. ARS6 | reverse complement strand
TTGATTCTTGAGCGCTGACACCATGACGGTTTCCGAAGGCGCTGCCGTCGACCAAGAGGTCGCCACCGAGGCAGCAGCAGCTGATCAGGCTCCTCAGAGCACAGAGGCTGATCAGCAGCAGGAGCCGAAGGAAGGCCGTCCGGTGATGCGTGGCGGTAGTGCTGCACTGGCTTCAGCCACCATCGACGCTGATGGTGTGCCATCCGGATACACCCCGAAGGCCGATGAGGGACGCTTCCTGCTGAAGATTCTCTGGCTGCCCGACAATGTGGCTCTGGCCGTTGATCAAATTGTTGGTGGTGGCCCCAGCCCGTTGACCGCCTACTTCTTCTGGCCTCGTGAAGATGCCTGGGAAACGCTTAAGAGTGAACTTGAAGGTAAGTCCTGGATCACCGATAACGAACGCGTTGAGGTGTTGAATAAAGCCACAGAGGTCATCAATTACTGGCAGGAAGAGGGCAAGGGCAAGAGCCTGGAAGATGCCAAGCTCAAATTCCCTGATGTGACCTTCTGCGGTACCGCCTGATTCGGTCGGTCATAACTTTTTCAAGCAGGCTGCAAAGGCCTGCTTTTTTAATGTTGAAGCAGCAGTTTTACAAGCGTTCCGAAAAAGTTTTGTCTGCATGAATCATGTTGTGAGAATGCCTGTTTGAATTGCATTAATGATGCGCTCAAATACTTTTAACTATGCTTTTGAACAGTTTGCGGTGGCAGATTGGCCTCTTGCGGGCAGTGCTTTGCGCGCAGGCGAATGCACGATGATTTTTATTCATTGCGGAGCGTAATATTGATCACCAGCGGCAGGCAGTACGGCTGCCTGCGCTTCGAAATAGTCTGTTACAATCTTGACAAAGATTTGTGATCGGTTGATTTCATTCGCCTCCTCTTTGACTCTCGGTCTGTCTTCTGCGGCTTTGTTGACGTCGCCAGGCGTGGAAGTTTTGAATGTTTTTGGTCAGGACAAATTCAAGAATCAGGGGAAGTCAGTCTTTTATTTGAAAACCGAAAAGAAGAGTCTTCCTGATTCTGGCCAATCATTGAACGACCGCTCGGCGATCGCGCTTTTCGAGCAATACTGTCTGCGTGCTTCTTCAGTGCTTGCTGTTGATTCCTCCGAGGCTTACTCAGGCGAGGTGTCTCTCGCTCCCTCTCATGCATCGTCTTATTCGCCTTCTCGGCTCTGTTCATTTGCTTCCTTCGCCGACTATCTGAGCGAGTTGTCGGCCAAGGCTTATTCCTTGCCTGCATCAGGCGTTTTCACTTCGGGTTTTGGACCACGCTGGTCACGGCACCATTCAGGTATTGATATCGCGAATCACATCGGAACAGCCATTCGTGCTTCACGGTCCGGCCGTGTGGTTTTCTCAGGATTTTTAGGTGCCTATGGGTTGATGATTGAAATTGAACATCCTGATGGCTACAGAACGCGTTATGCGCATTGCAACGAGAGTTTTGTTCAGGTTGGTGACATCGTTGGGAAAAGTGATCTGATTGCGAGGATGGGTAATACAGGCCGCAGCACTGGACCGCATCTTCACTTCGAGATCAGAACCCCCAAGAATGTTGCTCTTGATCCTGCTTCGTACCTGCAGGGACTTGTAATTAATGAGGAAATTGGGGTTTAGTGGTGCATTGAGCCAGTGGTCAATTGCGGTTGAGTTGGCTCAAAAAATAGTGATAGCTATCTGGCCACTCCGTAAACCACTGATGAATTTGTCGAGGCATTGCCTCTAATTGTGCTGATAACTTTTTTCTCCCAGAAGTGAATTAATTCTGGTTGATGGCTGCCTGCGCACGAGCTCTTGCTCGATCAAGGCTTTGCTGGGCTTTCACTTTCTCGGGTGAGGTCGGCTGACCTTCCAGTTTGCTCACGGCTGCGCGTGCAGCCTGCAGTTCTGTTTCAGCAGAACTGCCATCGATTGAGCTACCCATCTCAGCGGAGTTCACCAACACCGTGACGTCGTCAGCTTCCACTTCAGCGAACCCACCCATCAGTGCGATGGATTTCCAGCTTCCGTCCGCACGAACACGAAGTACGCCGACATCAAGTGCCGCCAGAAGTGAAACGTGACCTGGAAGGATGCCCAGCTGTCCGGTGGTGCTTGGGAGGATCACCTCATCAGCAGAACCATCGAACACGCTCTGGTCTGGTGCCAGCACGCGGAGGGTGAGGGACATGGAGATGGAATGTTTGGGTTAAAAGCGTTGAGTGAAGTGAAAATTCAGGGGCATGAATGCCATGCCCCGATCATGATCACTTGGCTTCTTCGGCCATCTTTGCGGCCTTGGCCTTGACCTCATCGATGTTGCCAACGAGATAGAAAGCCTGTTCTGGGAGGTGATCCAGCTCGCCGGCGAGAATCTGATTGAAACCACTGATGGTTTCCTCGAGTTTCACGTATTTGCCGGACATGCCAGTGAAGATCTCAGCTACAAAGAAAGGCTGAGAGAGGAACTTCTCAATTTTGCGGGCACGATCAACGGTGCGGCGATCATCCTCGGAGAGTTCATCGAGACCGAGGATGGCAATGATGTCCTGCAGTTCCTTGTACCGCTGCAGGGTGGACTGAACGCTGCGAGCAGTGCGGTAATGCTCGTCACCCACAACTGCGGGCTGAAGCATGGTGCTGGTGGAGTCGAGGGGGTCAACCGCTGGATAGATGCCCTTGGATGCAAGGCCACGGTTCAGCACTGTGGTGGCATCGAGGTGAGCGAATGTGGTGGCTGGCGCCGGATCAGTCAGGTCGTCAGCAGGAACATAAACCGCCTGGATCGAGGTGATGGAGCCCTCGAGGGTGGAGGTGATTCGTTCCTGAAGTTCACCGACGTCGGTTCCGAGGGTCGGCTGGTAGCCCACAGCTGATGGCATCCGTCCAAGAAGTGCGGAGACTTCAGAGCCTGCTTGCACAAAACGGAAGATGTTGTCGATGAACAGCAGCACATCCTGCTTGTTCACGTCGCGGAAATGCTCAGCCATCGTCAGAGCTGACAGGCCGACACGCATGCGTGCGCCCGGGGGCTCGTTCATCTGGCCGTAGCAGAGCGCCACTTTCGACTTGGAGAGGTCATCGGCGTTGATCACGCCGGAATCCTTGAATTCCTCGTACAGATCATTGCCTTCACGGGTGCGTTCACCCACACCACCGAATACGGAAACACCACCGTGTTCCTTGGCGATGTTGTTGATCAGTTCCTGAATCAGCACGGTCTTGCCGACACCTGCACCACCGAAGAGGCCAACTTTTCCACCCTGGCGATAAGGAGCCAGGAGATCGATCACCTTGATGCCGGTCTCAAAGACCTTCGGTTTGGTCTCAAGTTCAGTCAGCTTCGGTGCCGAGCGGTGAATCGGAGCTGTCGCATCCGACTTCACGGGACCCTGTTCGTCAACAGGCTCGCCCAGAACATTGAAGATGCGACCCAGTGTTCCTTCGCCGACAGGCACTGAAATCGGTGCGCCTGTGTCGATGGCTTCCATGCCACGGACAAGCCCGTCGGTGGCGCTCATGGCCACGGCACGGACCCTGTGATCACCAAGCAGCTGCTGGACCTCAGCAGTCAGAGCGACCGCCTGGCCGGCGGTGTTGGTGGCTTCAATGCGGAGAGCGTTGAGAATTTTGGGCAGCTTGCCGGCGGGGAATTCCACGTCCAGAACCGGGCCAATCACCTGGCGGACAACGCCCTTGGTACCGGCGGAGGCGGGAGCAGCAGCGGCCATAAGTAAGGGGGTGTGGGAGGGGAGCGTCTAGAGCAATCCCGTCCTGAGCGGGGCAACGATACCACCGTCATGTGAAAGGGGGGTGTGGTTCGGTCACCCGCACGCTTGTCCCGTGGCCGAAGTGCAGAACCCGGACATAGGTTGGCACTCGACGACCTTGAGTGCCAGCTCGAGTCGCATCGGCGCTTCGGCGCACTGTCCCTGCTCTGCAAGAACCCATGGCAGCTGTATCTCTCAGCGTCTCAACTGTTAAGCCCCTCGGCGATCGCGTTTTCGTCAAGGTTTCGGAATCGGAGGAGAAAACTTCCGGCGGCATCCTGCTTCCCGACACAGCCAAGGAAAAGCCCCAGGTGGGTGAAGTCGTTCAGGTTGGCCCCGGCAAGCGTAACGACGACGGTTCACGCCAGTCCCCCGAAGTGGGCGTCGGAGACAAGGTCCTCTACAGCAAGTACGCAGGCACCGACATCAAGCTCGGAAGCGATGAATTCGTGCTCCTGTCTGAGAAGGACATCCTTGCCATCGTCAACTGACCGGCCTCCGGCTGCCCCGCGCCTCTGACAGGCCGGCAGTCATTCACTCAACCCTTCCCATTCATTCCCGCCCCCATGGCAAAACGCATCATCTACAACGAGAACGCACGCCGCGCTCTCGAAAAGGGCATCGACATCCTCGCCGAATCCGTTGCTGTCACCCTTGGCCCCAAGGGTCGCAACGTTGTTCTTGAAAAGAAGTTCGGTGCACCCCAGATCATCAATGACGGCGTCACCATCGCCAAGGAGATCGAACTCGAGGACCACATCGAGAACACCGGCGTTGCTCTGATTCGTCAGGCCGCATCCAAGACCAATGACGCAGCAGGTGACGGCACCACCACAGCCACCGTTCTGGCACATGCCATGGTCAAGGCTGGTCTGCGCAATGTTGCCGCCGGTGCCAACGCCATCACTCTGAAAAAGGGCATTGACAAGGCGTCGGATTTTCTGGTCGACAAGATCAAGGAAAATGCCAAGCCGATTGCTGACAGCAATGCCATCGCCCAGGTGGGCACCATCTCCGCCGGCAACGACGAGGAAGTTGGTCGGATGATCGCCGATGCCATGGACAAGGTCGGCAAGGAAGGCGTGATTTCCCTGGAAGAGGGCAAGTCGATGACCACCGAACTGGAGGTCACTGAGGGTATGCGCTTCGACAAGGGGTACATCTCCCCTTATTTCGCCACTGACACGGAGCGAATGGAAGCCGTCCTCGATGAGCCCTACATCCTGCTCACCGACAAAAAAATCGGTCTCGTGCAGGATCTCGTACCCGTCCTCGAGCAGATTGCCCGCACTGGCAAGCCCCTGCTGATCATCGCTGAGGACATTGAGAAGGAAGCTCTTGCCACTCTGGTGGTGAACCGCCTGCGCGGTGTTTTGAATGTGGCTGCCGTCAAGGCCCCCGGTTTCGGTGACCGCCGCAAGGCCATGCTGGAAGACATGGCTGTGCTGACCAATGGTCAGCTGATCACCGAAGACGCCGGTCTGAAGCTTGAGAACGCCAAGATCGAGATGCTGGGCACTGCCCGTCGCGTGACCATCAACAAGGACACCACAACTATCGTGGCCGAAGGCAACGACGTGGCCGTGAAAGCCCGTTGCGAGCAGATCCGGAAGCAGATGGATGAAACCGAGTCCACCTACGACAAGGAGAAGCTTCAGGAGCGACTTGCAAAGCTGGCTGGTGGCGTTGCTGTGGTGAAGGTGGGTGCTGCCACTGAAACCGAGATGAAGGACAAGAAGCTTCGCCTTGAGGATGCCATCAATGCGACCAAGGCTGCTGTTGAAGAAGGCATCGTTCCCGGAGGTGGTACCACCCTTGCTCATCTGGCCCCCACCCTTGAGCAGTGGGCCTCATCCAGCCTGGAGGGTGAAGAGCTGATCGGAGCCAACATCGTTGCGGCTGCTCTGACTGCACCGCTGATGCGCATCGCTGAGAACGCAGGTGTCAACGGCGCGGTAGTCGCTGAAAATGTGAAGGCCAAGACCTTCAATGACGGTTACAACGCTGCCAACGGCGACTATGTCGACATGCTGGCTGCCGGCATTGTGGATCCAGCGAAAGTGACCCGTTCCGGTCTGCAGAACGCTGCCTCAATCGCAGGCATGGTGCTGACCACGGAGTGCATCGTTGCTGATCTTCCCGAGAAGAAGGAAGCTGCACCAGCAGGTGGTGGCATGGGTGGTGGCGACTTCGACTACTGAGTCGCGGCTTTTCCTGCAGTGTCGCTCAGGCGACCCGTCAAACCCCGCTCTTGCGGGGTTTTTTTGTGCTCGTTGCAGGGCCTCTAAGGTCTCTCAACTATTGCCAAGGGCTAACGCCTTGGGTCGAGATCCTGGGGTGTGAGTTGTGTGCTGCTCAGGGCCGGCGGCATTGTGGCTTCTGCTGTAAAAAAAGCACTGATTCAGGCTGCGGCGTCTCTTCGCGGGCATGGTCTGCCATCCTTCGAGAGGGAAGAGGCTGACACTCTGAGGAATAATGTTCCTTAACGCGATGAGGGGGCTTATCCGCGACGCGACGGCTTCCCTGAATGTCCTGAGGGCCTGAGGTCGCTGGACCTGGAAATGTCGGCTCTTTGATTCAGTTCAGCCAGCCGGCACTCAGTATCACAGCCAGTGTGAGAAAGACGGCCAGAGTGGTCCAGGTGATGCGGTTGAGAGTTGCTTCCGCGCTGCTGGCACTTGTAAACGAGGTGCTGCCACTGGCTGCAAGCCCGCCCATGCCATCACCCTTGGGGCTGTGCAGCAGAACGAAGAGAATCAGCAAAAGGCCACTGCTGATCCACATCCAGGAAAGAACGGTGGTGATCATCTGCAGATTTTATGCCCGAGCCGGTCAGACTGGCTGTGGCAGGCGAGCGCTTGAGGGCACAGGGGTCTCGATTGGTTCAATCAGAGTGCTGCCGGTCATGGCCTCGGGTTTCTGAAGGCCAAGCAGTTGCAGAAGAGTCGGTGCGATATCAGCAAGCCCGCCGTTGTCCCGCAGGCGGATAGCGTTGCCCATGCCATGCAGCTTTCTGCGTTCGCCCTCCACAAGAATCAATGGAACCGGATTGGTGGTATGGGCTGTCCAGGCCTGTCCGTCGTCGCCCTGCATCCGCTCGGCGTTGCCATGGTCTGCGGTGATGATCATCGTTCCGCCCATGCGTCCCACAGCATCTAGAAGCCTTCCGATGCAATGGTCAACGGTTTCGATCGCCTCAGTGGCAGCCTCCATCACGCCGGTATGCCCAACCATGTCGGGGTTGGCGTAGTTGATCACCACCAGGGAGTAGATCCCTTTCTCGATGGCTTCAATGCAGCTCACAGTGAGAGTGTCGGCATTCATGGCCGGGGCCTGGTCGTAAGTGGCCACGCGTGGGGAAGGCACGAGGTGTCGATCTTCCCCCTCGAGCGGCTGCTCAACGCCACCGTTCATGAAATACGTGACGTGGGGATACTTTTCGGTTTCAGCTGTTCTGTACTGGCGCAGTCCTCTTGAGGCCACCACCTGACCCAGCAGGTCATCCAGGGATTCCGGTGGGAAGGCCACTTCCACCGGCAGGCCGGCCTCATACTGCGTGAAGGTGACCACGTCCAGCTGAGGTTGATGGGGGCGTTCGAAATCGGAAAAGTCCGCTCGGGCCAGACACTGAATGATCTGGCGAGCCCGATCGGGTCTGAAGTTGAACATCAGCAAGGCATCGCCATCGTTCAGATAGGTCGGTCGCAGACGTGTCGGTTCCACGAACTCGTCGGTGATACCGCTGTCGTAACTGGCCTGTAGCGCTTCAGCTGCTGACAGAGAGCTCAACGCAACGTCAGGAGAAGTCAGCAGCTCATGGGAGCGGGCTGTGCGCTCCCAGCGCCTATCTCGGTCCATGGCCCAGTAACGACCGCACAGGCTGGCGATTTCACCCACTCCACTGACCTGAATCGCTTTCTCAATCTGTTTCAGATATGTCGGAGCACTTTGGGTCGGTGTATCACGTCCATCGGTGATCGCGTGGATCGCAACGTGTTTCAGACCTTCGTCGGCCGCCCAGTGCAGCAGACCGCACAGATGGTCCACATGGCTGTGCACGCCGCCATCCGAACAGAGCCCAAGTAAGTGAAGCGTGCCGTTGCTCGCTCGAAGCCGTTCAGCCAGTTCACGGAGCTTCGGAACGTCTCTGAGCTGGTTGGCGCGCACCGTGTCGCCGATGCGCACGAGTTCCTGGCGAATGATTCTGCCAGCACCGATGGTGAGATGCCCCACCTCGGAATTGCCCATCTGTCCATCGGGCAATCCCACATAGGAACCGCTCGCCTGAATCAATGTCTGGGGATAGGCGTGTCGAAGAGCGTCAATGACGGGGGTGCGTGCTGCTTGGATGGCGTTGTGATCTGCTTCTGTGCGCTCGCCCCAGCCATCCAGGATCGCAAGGACAACAGGAGCGATGGATCGCTCCTTGCCTGGTCGTCCCGCATGGCGATCAACAACGTTCACTCAGCCCTATCCGTTCTTAAGGTCTTCTCTAGATTCATAAGTTACCCCCGGATCCGGCCCTTGGTGAACTCTTTGGTTCACCAAGGTCAGCTTTTGCGGATCTCAAGGGTGATATCCGACATACAGTCATCAGTCGCATTAAGTCGGTCATGGTGACGCCTGGGAACGGTGAACGGATCGAGATTCTTTCCGCCGAGGATGTCGGCAGAACTCTTTCGCGGCTGGCCTCCCAGGTTCTTGAATGCGTCGGGGATGTTGAGCAGTTGCTGCTGCTGGGGATACCCACCAGGGGTGTTCAGCTTTCAGCGGTACTGGCACGCTTCCTTCAGGAGCAGAGCGGCAAGGTGATTGCTCAGGGAACACTGGATCCCACCTTTCATCGCGATGATCTCGAGCGGGTTGCCATGAGGCCCGTTCAAGCGACCGAGTTGCCTGTGAGTGTCGAAGGACGCGATGTTCTGCTGGTCGATGATGTGATTTTCACTGGCCGCACCGTGCGTGCAGCTCTCGAGGCGATCCAGGCCTGGGGGCGGCCACGCCGCGTGATGCTGCTGGTGATGGTGGACCGCGGTCATCGGGAGTTGCCGATTCAGCCGGATTTCTGTGGTCGGTCCGTTCCCACCAGGCGGACCGAAACCATCGAGCTCAGACTGCTGGATGTGGATGGTGAGGAGGGTGTTTTTCTGCGGAGTGTTCAGGGGCGGAACTGAATCACCTCCCCGTCCAAAAAGCCTTAAAAGCACACGAAAGCCACAAGTTCAGGCCGGCTTGGGCTGGTGGAACCCCCTCTACATGGCGTCAGTGACCTGATCGCATTTCCTCCGCTGCCCTTCCAGCTGAAGGCTTCACCCGGTGTTGGGCGGGCGATTGTGAACAGACCCTATCAGCTCTCAAGAACCTCTTCGCCAGTCTGCAATTGCCATTGATTCCATTGGGATTGATCTCGTCACGGTCTCTTCGCCTTGCAGAGGCTCTCCGGTCCTTCCTCAACCAGAACACCGCCTAGATCAGCACACCCTGCGATGAAGGCGCTCCATGGGTCCATGCCGCCTGACAGACGCTCTTCCACAGCAGAATTGAGTTGTTCAGGATCGACGGTGTGGGCCGGCAACGCCCCATGGCTGTGATGTTCCTGACGATCGCGCAGATTCTTGATGGCTTCCTCAACCTGTCTGCGGAGAGGCAGGGAATGGGTCTGCCACCAGGGGTGGTCCAGTTGATTGAGAACGCTCAGTGCTTCCCACCACTGTTGTCGTTGCACTTTGTCCTGCAGTCGTTCGTGATCAACCTTGTTGCGGTTCCAGGTTTCGCGCAGGCTGTCGCTGAGCTGTGTACCGGGTCTCTGGCCTTTTTGTTCCAGTGGACTGAGGGTGACGAGGGCCTGTTCGAGATCTCCCGCCCTGAACTGATCCAGTGCCCGCTCGCGCAGGACCTGGCGCCACTTGAGCAATCTTGAACGGTCGCTGCTGCGCTGTTCTTCACTGCCCACATTGGAGTTGACAAGCTGAGCCTGCAGGTTGAGGGCCTGGCTGCTGTCGCCTCGCTCCCAGGCGAGTTCAGCCTGGCGACGACGGCAGACCGCCTGCTCGATGGGCGCCTCCCGGTCCAGCCAACGGAGTGCTGCCAGCTGTTCTCCGTAACGCAGGCAGGACTGAAGATCTCCCCTGGATGCCGCTTCACGCAGTCGACCCGGTAACTGTTGTTCCCACCAGTAGGCAAAAACGCAAAGTCCTGCGACACCACCCAGTGTGGCGATCAGCCAGAACCTCGGGAGATGGCGACGCAGCGCCAAGGGTGGTCAGGAAATCAAGAGAACCCTTTCTATGGATGACATCGCCGATGCACACGGCTTTGTGGACGGCGCGATCACCGCACGGTCCCGAGTGGTCTGCTTTCAAGGCTCTCACCGGTTCGCAGATCCTCTCCCTCCAGGATCAGTTCCGCCTGATCATTGAGGTGGAAACGAAGTTTCAGGCAATCTTCTCCAGGCTGTCCCGGGGGATCCAAAGGGAGCTCACAGGCGGTGTCAGGCCTCCTGGTTACTTCTTCCCATCCATCGGACTTTTCAATGACCTGAGGCAGGCCATTGACCATCACCACCTCATGTCTTGTCTCCCCTCTCGACTCGCCGAGCACCAGCTCGAGCGACTGCTGGTCATGACCGCTGGCGCTCAGGATCAGTTCAAGCGGTTTGCTGGAGGGCCAGGGTTGTCCGGGGAGAAACAGCGGATGCCAGTGGTGGGTGTTGCTGCGCTGGTTCCAGCAGCGCAGTGAGATTCCGCGCTGCAGCAGATCCTGCATGCGAACGCCGGGAGTGAGGCTCAGGGCACCGCAGGCCACTGCCTCCATCGGAGGTGGTGTCAGCAGTGGTGTGGGTGAAAGTTTTTCGGTCAGCCAGTCGCGCAGCTGGGGCAGATGGGCCCCTCCTCCGACCACCACCACCGCGTCAAGTTCCTCGGCCGGGCAGCCGTTGAGTTCCGCATCGCGCAACGTTTTGCTGAGAAGTCCATCAAGAGCGTCAAAGAATCCTCGCTCCAGCAACAGTCGGCTGAATCTGTGTCGATTCATCGAAAGCTTGAGTGGTGCCGCGAGATCCTGACCATTCGCTGTTTCCAGGAGGTTCTCCCGTTGCGGGATCTCGGGATCGCTGAGGCGGCATTTCAGACGTTCCGCCGCATTCAGAAGAGTCATCAGCCCATCACCTTCCTCAGGCAGGCCCTCTGGACAGAGTTCGTCAAGAATCCAGCGATCGAGATCCCTTCCGCCCAGGTTGATGCCCGCTTTCCCGAGAACCTTGGCCTGACGCACCGCCTGGCGGCTGTTGGTGAGGTTCTGGCCGCGGAAGCGAAGCAGCTGGGCCACCGGAGCAGCACGACCCTCACCGCCTTCAAGGGCCACCAGGGACAGATCCAGAGTGCCTCCACCGAGGTCGACCACAAGGAGCTTGGAACCCGCTTCCAGCCCAGCTCCAAGGGCGGCTGCCGTCGGTTCATCGACCATGGCGATCTCTGCGACTTGCATTGGCTCGCAGGCTTTGAGAAGCCAGTCGCGGTAGCCGGAGCCCTGATCCACTGGGGCTGTCAGCACGAGTCGCTCGATCAAAAGACCAGGTGGCATCCGCTTCCAGATTTCAGTCAGAAGCCGCGCCCCTGCCTGCTCCGGGCTGAGCCGTCTCTCAGCACTGTGTGGATCTGATGCGATACCGATCCAGCGTTTGAAGTCACGATGCAGCTGCGGAGCATCCCTTTCGTGCAAGCCGTTCTCAAGCACTTCAAACCCCACCAGTGCTGGCCCCGAGAACGCATCCTCAACCCAGAGGAGCGAGGGAATGGCTCCTGTCTCACGGGTGATTGCATCCAGATCGAGCAGATCCACCTCTGACCGCTGAGCAGACTGGAATGCGACCACCGTGGTGGTGCTTCCCAGATCGATCGCCAGGGGGCCGACGTTGTGAGAAGCGTCGGAAAGATGAAGGTTTTGTTCGGCAGCGAGGGGCTGAACCACCGCTATGGGCAGGTTGTAGTCAGGTCGAGGCTACGGGGAGCAACGATGGATCGCTTAAGAAGGCTTGTCTTTTCCTTCTACAGGGAAGATCCGCAGATCGAGGCAGAGCTGGAACCACTGCGTGACTGCAGGATGTCGCGGAGCTGGGGAAGCATTCGCATCGAGTGTGTGGATGCGCAGCATCTCGAGGAGGTCAGTGGACTTCTGAGTCATTTGCGCAGACCGCTGGTGGCCATGGGGCTTGGGCGTCAGATCGTGCTGAGGGTTCCAGGGCGTCCTCAACGCAGCTACCCCATGCATGTTCCTTTTCACAGTGATCTGCTCACTTAGTATTGGGGATCAATGAATATTGGGCATGCTGTCTGCCGGAGTTGATCACCAGGATCTTGCCAAGCGTGGTGAAAGTCTGATTCGTCAGTCCAGCAATCGCTACCTGACCACTGTTCGGATCGCTTTCCGTGCCAAACAGCGTCGTTTCGACGATTTTGATGGTCTGCTTGAGGAATCCAGTGTCAAGCCGGTTCAGCGCGCCATCGTTGAACTGAGCGACGAGCAGGATCAGCCCGATCTTCTTCCTGGATGATTCAACGGGAGGGCCCGGGTTGGAGATTGTCCAGGGATCCTTCCCGCCCTCTGTTCTCAGTTCTGATTGGTGGTGAGCACTGGGCTCTGGAACTCAAGGAGAGTGAAGCCTGCGAGCTGGCTTCACTGATCGCCGATCTGACGGATCAGCATCAATCCATTTGTGATCAGCTCATGGCGGAGGAATCCATCACCGTCGAGCTGGAACGTGGCAGCTGGTGGGCCTGCCTTGAAGGAGATCGATCGCGGTGGTCGCTTCGTGGCATCTGCAGCGGTGACGGTGAAAGGGCTCGAGGCCTGGAGGTCTACTGGCCAGAGCCAGCTGCGCAGGCCATCGCCGAGGCGATGAGAACGCTGTGGGACAGCAGCAATGATCAGAGCAGCTAATCAATGACTCTCCATTGATTTTCCCCCAGTGTTCCCCACGGTGACGGTGATGTTTTCCACAGGGTGCAGGGCGTTTTGTCAGGCATGGCCGGTTTCTGTGGAAAACCCCATTCCCGGGCGTGGTTTTGGTTGACGACTCGCATTTGTGACTCTTTAGTGACCTCTTGAGCAGATCCGTTTCTGGAAACGGTTCTGGTGGCTGAAGTCTCACCGGGAGAGTCATTGGGAATGGCTGTTGAAAGGCTTCTTGACTCAGGCCCGCATCTGTGGAGAACTGGTTGGCATCCGAACCGTTTGAATGCAGTTGGCCGATCAGTTACAGCAGTCACAAGCACCAGCATCAGAGCTTTTGTCCGAGGTGTCTCAGGTTGTTTCTGCGACAGAAGCTGTTCCTGATGAATCGGCAGTGAGCTTTCATTCCGAGCTCCCTCAGCCTCTGCAGCAGGCCATGGTCGCGTTCATTGAGCGCTGCCCGAACTGGGATCAGTACCGTCTTGTTCAGGCCGCGCTGGCTGGCTTCCTGATTCAACACGGAGTCGAGTCGAGAGAAATCACCCGCCTTTATGTAGGCAATATGTTTCGCCGGGAATCACTGACCCAGGGCGTCTGAGTCCGGCAACTTGCCATCAGCAGCAAGGCGCTGAATGGAATACTGAGCAGAAGGCCGAGGAATGCACCCATCAACCCAATCAGGTTGACACCAATCAGCAGGCCAAGCAGGGCTAGAACCTTTAGTCGATTGGTTTGAACCAGTCTTCGACTGTGTTCCATTGCTGCCAGTGGGCGATGCCCGTGATGCACCAGCAGAGGAATCGCCAGGGTTTGACTCAGGGTCCAGAGAATCAGTGCCAGTCCTCCAGCAATCAGGATCACAGCCGAGAAAACTCCGCTTTGCCTGGCCATCAGTGCACCGATGATCTTCAGCGTGTTGAGGCCTCCGATCAGGATCACACTTTCCAGCAATAGCAGTGCAGCTGTTTGCCTGAAAATCCACCGCAGCTGCTGACGCCCCTTGGCAGGTTCAATGCTTTGCGCAGTGTGGATTGAGGGAAGATACTGATCAGCCAGATGCAGCAAGGCCACCAGTGGCACAAGAGTGCTGGGGATGGTCGCAACAAAGACCAAGTCGCTGATGGTTGACTGCCACAGGCCCTCAGCCTGCTGAAGATCCCTTGAGATCACACTCAGTCCAGACACTGTGATCAGCATCAAAGCCGTCAGCCCAACAAACCGCCAGGGAGCCTTGCTGAACCCGATCCAGGCTCTTGGAATGATCGTTGTGAGAGGGAGAAGCTCCGTCAGCTGAGGTGCCCTTGATTCACTGGATTGAGCCAAGTCGATCGAGCAGGTCCTGGGCGATACGGTCATCCACAGGGAGTATGGAAAGCCGATTACCGCGTCGCACAACGGCCAGTTCATCCGGCTCGTACAACTGACGCAAGTCCTCAAGACTCAAGATGTTCTTGAATCTGCCTCTGTAGGCCAGACGAACACAGTCCCAGCGCGGTGCCTCCGGCTTGGACCCAGGGTCGTGGTACTTCGATGAAGAATCAAACTGTGTTGGATCCACCAATCCTGTTTCGATCACTTCCATCAGGCCGATGATTCCAGGCGGCTTGCAATTGGAGTGATAGAAGAAAGCCTGATCGCCAACAGCCATCGTGCGCATGAAATTACGCGCCTGATAATTACGAATACCGTCCCACAGAGTTGTCTGCTCCTGCTCAAGATGATGAATCCCATAGACGTCGGGTTCACTTTTCATCAGCCAGTAGGCCACGAGATCTTCAAGATTTTCACCAGCCTAGGTTGATTGATTCGCCGCGATCAGCTCACGGAAGTGATCGCCACGAGCTTCGAAATCGGAATATTGATCAAAGCTGGCGCAAGCCGGTGACAGCAGCAGGCTCGCAGCGCGCTGTTGTCGGGCCAGTTCCAGAGCATTTGGAACAGCCTCATTCAGGCTTCTGTGTGAAATCACGGCACCTGGGTAGGAGGAAGCCTCGATCAGGCCGCGAAGTTCGTCAGCTCCAGCGCCGAACAACACAACAGAGCTGCTTCGTTCCTTCAGCAGCTGCAGCCAGGACTGAGCGTCTCCTTGTTTTGTCTGTCCCCCTGCAAGCAGCACCACCGGATTGGGCACGGACTTCAAACCCACCGCAGCTGCGTCGTAGTTGGTTGCCTTGCTGTCGTTGAAAACCGAAATTCCCTGAACTGTTCCCAGCGATTCGAGTCGATGCGGGACCCCTCCGAAGCAACGTAAAGCCGATTCAATCGCTTCCGGGTCCAAGCCAGCTTCGAGCGCGGCTGCAGTCACCAGAAGCATGTTCTGGCGGTTGTGCTCTCCAGGCATCGCCAGAGCACTGGCGCGGAAGAGTCTTCGCTTCCCTTCGCAGACCCAGCCGTCGTCGCTGACGGTGACGCGTGAGCTTGTGCTGGTTGAGGATTCCCTCCCTGTGCTGACCCAGTTCACCTGGTTCTGTTCCCAGCTGCAGCGAGTTCGGCTGATATCAGGGTCATCGCCATTGAGAATCGCCAGTCGGGAGCGTTCCATCAGTCCACGCTTGATCGCCCTGTAAGCGTCCAGCGATCCATGTCGTTCCAGGTGGTCAGGTGTCAGTGTTGTCCAGATACCGATGCGCGGGGCCACCTCGGTGGCCGCTTCAATCTGATAACTGCTCATCTCCATCACCACCCAGTCCGGTTGAGGGCAGGAGCCATCAAGACATCCCAGGGCCAGCTCCGCAGCGGAATACCCCATATTTCCTGCCATGGGAGCCTCCAACCCGCTGTGGCTGAGCACGTGGTGAAGAAGATGGGTGACGGTGGTCTTCCCATTAGTGCCAGTGATGCCGATCCAAGGCCGTGTCTTCAGGGATTCCCAGGCCAGAGCCATTTCTCCCTTCACGGGAACACCACGCGTTCGCAGCACTTCAAGAGTCGGATGCGTCCAGGAAATTCCAGGACTGATCACCACCTGATCCATGGCATTGAGCCAGGGCTCGAAGCTGGATATCTCCAAGGGCTGTCCGAGTCGGACGTCAATGCCCTGATCTTTCAGTTCCGCTGACTTTCGCTTGCAACTTTCGCGCTCAGACTTTTCGAGAATCACCACGTCTGAACCCTGGGTCTTGAGCAGACGAGCTGCACCGATGCCAGAGCGTCCCAGTCCGATCACGACACTCAGGGACATGCTGTTTGATCTCTGCGCATGAGGGAAATGGGCGATACTGGAATCGAACCAGTGACTCCTACCGTGTCAAGGTAGTGCTCTACCTCTGAGCTAATCGCCCACATTCACCCTCAGGGGATCAGCGGTAACGGTTGAACAGCCCAACCGCTCGCGACTGAAGTTAGCAGTTCACCGTCGCATCATCTCCACTCTCCAGCGATCGCGTTTCGTCAGTTCGAGGTTCAAGACTTCCACACTGCCCCTGTCCTGAAGCTGAAGGCGGTCGCCGATTTTCAGCTCGCGACTCGCCTGGCGGACCGGATGCCAGTTGAGCCGCAGCCTTCCTTCCCGGATCTGACGAATCACCCTGGAGCGAGACAGTCCGAATCCGGCTGAGGCAATAGCGTCAAGGCGGCAGGAAGCTTCCACGCTGGTCAAACGCTTCGGCAGTCTCTGAGCGGGCCACTGCAAGCCGTCGACGCTCACAGCCTCAACGGTCAACGTCACATCGCGAACTTGGCCGGTCAGGCCATTGAGATGGTTGGCCGCCTCCAGGGTGCAGACGGCCTGGGCTCCACGGTCACCACGAAGCCATAGATCGCCGAGACCATCGGCTGTCACGCCAAGATCAAGCAGTGCCCGGCGCATGTCTTCCGGTTCAGCCCGATCGAACAGGAAATTGCCCTCAAGTCTCAATCCGGAAATTGGCGCTGGCTCGGGTTGCAGCTCCTGATCGCTGTGGCTCAGCTGAAGGCGGCAGCGTTCGGTTCCAGGTCTTCCTCCGTCTCTGACCATGCGCAGTTCTGTCAGTGCCTCCAGACGACGGGAGTTCTCCAGTTCAGGGCCGCTCAGGAAGGGGCTCCAGCTCGGTTGCCTGGTGCGCAGCACCTTCTCCACTAGGTCGATCAGCCGATGCATCGACTCCGGCTCAGTGAGTCCATCCAGAAATGGAGCACGGTGAAGATTCACAGTTCGCTCAGACGAACAACCTGCTGCGGGCGCACTTTCTGAACCAGCTGCCAGGGAACTTCAAGACCCGCCTGGGTTTCCAGCAGCAGCAACCAGAACTGCTCGTTATGCCTGTTGCGCAGAATCCTGACCCCGTCCTCGTTGTCAGATGGAACGCTGGCTGCAGCGGCGAAGCTTCCCATCAAGCCTGATCCGAGTCCGAGCAGGCCGCCGATCAGGGCTTCTCCGATATCACCGAAGCGCGCAAAAGTATCAAGGGTGGTGATCTGGGTGAAGGTAACTCCCGCCATGAAGCCGAAGGGCATCAGCCAGCGCGACATGGAACGTTGGCGGCGACTGCGAGCCATGTTCGGATTAAGCAGATCAACACTGTTGAACTGCTCGGCCTCGAGAGCCCCCTCAGTGGTTCCTGATTGTTCAGGGGCCACCAGCACCACGCGCATGAGCGGAGTGCCGGAATCCTGAAGGTCCTGGACCAGAGTCTCGGCGGAGGCGCGTTCTTTGAGCACCAGGACGCAGATGGGCATGGGCGGATCGGTGCGGACTGCCATTCTCCATGGAGGTCCAGGAATGCCGTGGCCCCCCTTGGTGCGGAGGAGGTCAATTTCTCTGCTCAACAGTGATGTTCAGGCCGATCTCTAAACTTCCCAATGGCTTTCTATCCGCCGCTGGATGACCAAAGTTCTCGTTTCAGACCCCATTGATCAGGCGGGGATTGACATCCTCGGGCAGGTGGCCCAGGTGGATCAGCGGACCGGCCTGTCTCAGGACGAGCTCAAGTCGATCATCGGTGACTATGACGCCCTGATGATCCGCTCGGGCACTCAGGTTACTGCGGACGTGATCGAGGCCGCTGACCGTCTGCGCATCATCGGCCGGGCTGGAGTGGGTGTTGACAACGTTGATGTTCCTGCCGCAACCCAGCGAGGTGTGTTGGTCGTGAATTCACCCGAAGGCAACACGATCGCAGCTGCCGAGCATGCTCTCGCCTTGTTGTTGTCCCTGTCCCGCCACGTGCCTCAGGCGCACGCATCGATGCGGGCCGGTGCCTGGGATCGCAAGAAATACGTGGGGAACGAGCTCTATAAGAAAATGCTCGGTGTTGTGGGTCTGGGCAAGATCGGCTCACACGTGGCCAAGGTTGCCAAGGCGATGGGCATGGAGGTGATCGCATTCGATCCGTTCATCTCGGCTGACCGGGCGCAGCAGATGCAGGTGCGACTCACGACTCTGGAGGATCTCTTTCATCAGGCTGACTACATCACCCTGCACATTCCAAGAACGCCCGACACCGAGAATCTCGTCAATGCGGAGCTCCTCCGCTCCATGAAATCGACGGCGAGGATCGTGAACTGCGCCAGGGGAGGCATCGTTGATGAGGCTGCCATCGCAGAAGCCATCGACAACGGTGTGATCGCCGGAGCCGGTCTGGATGTCTTCGCTGCTGAACCTCTGGCTGAGGACTCTCCACTGCGTGCGGTCGAGCGCGGGCTGGTCCTGACGCCACACCTCGGAGCCTCCACCGAGGAAGCTCAGGAGAATGTGGCCACCGATGTGGCTGAGCAGATCCGCGATGTCCTGCTTGGACTCCCCGCGCGCAGTGCCGTGAATATTCCAGGTCTCAGCGCCGAGATCATGGAGCGTCTGAAACCGCATCTGCAACTTGCTGAAACCCTCGGCTTGCTGGTGAGTCAGCTCAGCGGTGGCCAGGTCCAGGAGCTGGAGGTGCGCCTTCAGGGAGAGTTCGCCAGTCACCCATCTCAGCCTCTGGTGGTGGCAGCGCTGAAGGGACTGCTCACAAGCGCCCTCGGAGAACGCATCAACTATGTCAATGCCTCACTCGAAGCCAAGGGGCGCGGGATTCATGTGCTGGAGGTCAAGGACGATGCCAGCCGGGACTTCGCCGGAGGATCCCTTCAGCTCACAACCCGCGGCGGTCAGGGGGGACACAGTGTGACCGGTGCGGTGTTTGCAGACGGTGAGCTGCGTGTCACCACCATTGATGAATTCCCTGTGAATGTGCCGCCGAGTCGACACATGCTGTTCACCCGTCACCGGGACATGCCTGGAATCATTGGTCATCTCGGCTCTCTGCTGGGCGAGCACAATGTGAACATCGCCTCGATGCAGGTGGGCCGCAGGATCGTGCGCGGCGATGCCGTGATGGTGCTCAGTATTGATGACCCTATTCCGCCTGCGCTTCTGGCCACCATCAACGGCATCAACGGGATTCAGGAAGCCCATCCCGTCACGTTGTGATGTGGTGGCGTTTGTCTCTTCCAGTTCAGGCTGAGCTGGAAGAGTCGCTTCTCTGGAAGCTCAATGTTCTCGGGCTTCACAGAGTCGCCTTACAGCACGCACCTGATGCGCCTGATCAATGCACGCTCCTGGTCTGGTTGCCTGCCCATGAATGGCCACAGGATCAGCGATCAGCGCTGTTCAGCAGCCTCATACCCCTCGCGGAGACCTTCGGACTGACTCTGGCTCAGCCGGTGTGGGAGGAACTGGCCGATGAAGACTGGAGTCTCAGCTGGAAACAGCACTGGCAGCCAGACCCAGTTGGTGAAAGGCTGCTGATTCTTCCGGCTTGGCTTGATGTGCCCGAGGAGCAGGCTCACAGGCTTGTTCTCAAGATGGACCCAGGCAGTGCATTCGGAACCGGAAGTCATCCCACAACCAGGCTCTGTCTCGAGGCACTCGAACGGGATCCCCCTCTAGGTCTTCGGGTTGCGGATCTGGGTTGTGGAAGCGGTGTGCTCGGGATTGCCGCACTCGGGCTTGGAGCTCGCCAGGTGCTTTCGGTCGATACCGATTCCCTGGCGGTCACGGCAACGACTGACAATGCGGTTCTGAACGCTTGTTCAGAGAATGAGCTCAGGGTCAGCAAAGGGTCTGTGGCCATGCTGGCGAAGCTGCTTGAGGGGCAGCCCGCTGACCTGCTTCTCTGCAACATCCTGGCCCCGGTGATCGAGGCCCTCGCGCCTCATTTTGAATCGGTTCTTCGCCCTGGTGGGCGGGGGCTCCTCAGTGGCCTGCTGGTCTCACAGGCACCCAGACTCAAGGATGTGCTGGAGAGCCTGGGGTGGGCGGTCAAGTCGATTGCTGACCAGGGTCGATGGGGCCTGCTTGAGATCCGGCGCTAACCTTGATAAGCCAGCCTTATAAATCATTCTGTTTTGATTGGCCTTGCATCGAAACAGGCGCTCAGGCGTATGCCTTGACGTCTAGACCATGTAGAAATGATCGGTCCGGCAAGCTCGTTTGTTACGAGCTTCTGCAAATTCACTCCATCCATGGCTTCTTATAAGGTCACCCTGGTCGCCGAAAGCGAGGGTCTCAACAAGACCATTGAGGTTCCTGACGATCAGTACATTCTCGATGCCGCTGAAGAGCAAGGCATTGACCTGCCTTATTCCTGTCGTGCGGGTGCATGCTCCACCTGTGCCGGCAAGATCACCTCTGGAACCGTTGACCAGTCTGATCAGAGCTTCCTCGACGATGATCAGATCGAGGCCGGATTCGTGCTGACCTGCGTGGCTTACCCCACCTCCGACTGCACCATTAAGACCCATGCCGAAGAGGAGCTCTACTGAGCTCCAGGACCTTTGTTCAGAAGATCTGACAACAGCGTTCTTCGCCACCTCTCCGCAGGGGTGGCTTTTTACTGTCAGTGTGGTGCGACTTGGCTTTTCCGCCGATGACCGCCGTTCCCGCTGCACCGCTGAGACCTGAAGTGGAACGGTTGCTTGAGCATGGATCGGTGCACACCAGTCCTGGAGGCCAGTACAGCTTTCGGGTGATCGGTCCCTGCTGCCGGCTTTATGACCGTGAAGAGCTTCCCTGGCCCTGTTGCAGGCTGGCCTGGCGCAGCAAAGAACCCAGCTGGAGGCGCGTCGGCCGTCGTTTTGTCGCCGATCTTGGATCGCGTCGTTGTCCGTCCTATTCGGTTGAACTGCTCCAACCTGGATCCCGTCCGACAGTCACAGTGCTCACGCTCTTCCCGATGCGTTTCACGGCCGAAATGCAGGAGTGGTGGTACAGCCGTCGCCCCAGATCTCTGGAACCAGGCAATCTTTCACCCTGAAAGCTCTTCCACCGATGAACCAGTGAGATGGATCGATCTGGCTTTGGCCAGATCGATCAGATTGACTTCAGAAATAAATTTTGCCGCCACCCCACTCCTGGCCGAGAACCTTGGGAGCCACGAGGATGTATGCCGACATCAGCTGCAGATCCTCGTCGGTTAGATCACGCATCGCCGGATAGAGATCCCGACTGCGCATGCTGGGGTGAAGATCGGCAATGCTGTATTCGCCGTCATAAGAGGTGGGATCCTGCAGGTAGTCCACCAGAGCGGCGATGTTGTCGCGCGATGGTGTGGCGAGTGCCAGGGTCTCCGGATCCAGTCCAACGTTCTGATTGGTCTTGGTGATGCCGCCGGCATGGCATGTGCCACAGCTGGTGTTGAAGACTTTGCGACCCGCCTTCACCTGTTGTTCGCTGAAGGTCACCGCGGTGCCTTCAGGGTCGGAAGGCACGGTCAGTGTTTCGGCATCCCACTGGGCAGCCTGAGCGGGGGCGCTGATCCACAGGACAGCCAGCACCGGCAGGACAATCAGCAGTCGACTCAGCGACTGTCGCAGGTTGGAGAGAAGAGGAACCATGAAGGACGCCAGGGACTGATGGATACAG
Source organism: Cyanobium sp. ARS6 (assembly GCA_002687115.1). Classification (GTDB taxonomy): domain Bacteria; phylum Cyanobacteriota; class Cyanobacteriia; order PCC-6307; family Cyanobiaceae; genus Synechococcus_C. The sequence goes on along the minus strand of NYZI01000061.1, from coordinate 11,774 downwards.
CGCACCAAGATCTTGTATCACGCTGAGGTATCAAAGTGACGGTGTTCAGGCTCCACCGATCACGAACTGTTGCAGCATGAAGTCTTGGGCGAGGCGGTCACATCGAGACAGAGAAAGTCCTTGGCCAGGATCGTGTTCGGGAAAATCGCTCTGGCTTCTGCCAGCAGATCGTCTGCCGTCACAGCGTTTCCAGGGGCATAGCGGGGGCTGAGGTGGGTGAGCACAAGCTGGCTGACACCGGCTTCAGCCGCGGTCTGGGCCGCCATCGTGCTGGTGGAGTGCTGACGCTGAAAGGCCATGTCGGCCTCCGCATGGGAAAAGGTGGATTCGTGAATGAGCAGGTCTGCGCCCTTCGCCAGAGTCACGGCTGCTTCGCAGAACACGGTGTCCGTGCAGTAAACGATGCTTGTCCCGGCGCGTTCAGGCCCGCACAGTGCTCTGCCGTCAATTCGCCGGCCATCCTCCAAGGTGACAGTCTCGCCCCGCTTGAGCGAGGCATAGACAGGTCCCGGGGGGATCGCCATCTCCCGGGCTTTGTTGATGTCGAAGCGACCCGGCTTCGGTTTTTCCTCAATGCGATACGCATAGGCAGGAACGCGATGGTGCAGTGGTGTGGCTCGCACGGTGAGATCGTTGTCCTCGAAAACGATGCGATCCGCTTCAGCGGCATTGCGGACCTGGTGCACTTCGAGTGGATAGCCGATCCGGGTTGAGCTGGTCCGCAGCACCCCTTCCAGATAGCTTTCAAGCGGATCGGGTCCATAGAGATCCACACCACCACTGCTGCCGCTGAGTCCGAGACTGGCCAGCAGGCCTGGAAGGCCGAAAACGTGGTCACCGTGCATATGTGTGATGAAGATCCTGCGCAGCTGAGACAGCCTCAGATCACTGCGTAGAAACTGATGCTGGGTCCCTTCGCCACAATCAAATAGCCAAAGCTCCGATCGCTGAGCCAGTCGAACGGCCACCGCTGAGACGTTGCGTGCTCTGGTGGGAACTCCAGAACTGGTGCCGAGAAAGGTGACCTGCACGGCATGGTGGGCTCAATGGTCAATCTGCCATGAAGGCCTGGCTGCAGTCCTCCGGGCGGGGCACACTGAGCGACCGTCGGCCTTCTGAGTGTTTCTGCACATCTCCATCGGTCGGGCTGCTGTTGGAGCAGCTCTGATGTTGCCAGTGGCAGTGATTGCGCTGGCCGCTGAGCCCAGATCTGCGGTCACCGCCCAGGAGCCGCAGATGCGTGTTTTGGTGGCCGAGGGCTCTGAGCTGATTCTGCGATCCGATGGTGAACAGCCACTGCTCGTTCGTGGTCTCGCCAGCAAGGAACGTCGCCTGCAGCGTCTGCAGGTTCGCTTGCTGAACGGTCACCTGACCCTCGCGGATGGCAGTGCAGCCCGCGACGTCTCGCTTCGCATCAGCACGACTGATCCCCGCGGGCTCTGGCTTGGGAGCCGCCGCTATCGCGGTGATCTGATTCTGCTGGTCCGCAGCGGCAGGATCCTGGCGATCAATCAGCTCGGCATCGAGACCTACCTCCCCAGCGTGGTCGGCAGTGAGATGCCAGCAAAGTGGCCGCTGGCAGCCCTCCAGGCCCAGGCCGTCGCTGCCCGCACCTATGCCCTCCGTCAACGGGGACGCAAGCCTGATTTCGATGTGAAGGCCACGGTGAGCAGCCAGGTCTATAAGGGAATGGAATCCGAAACTCCCCGTACCCGGGAAGCGGTTGCCACAACGCGCTCGCTGGTTCTGGTGCATGACGGCCGTTTGATCAATGCTGTGTTCCACAGCAGTTCGGGGGGATCCACCGAGCCCAGTGGAGAGGTCTGGCAAAGCCAGCTGCCTTACCTCGTGAGTGTCCGGGATCATGACCAGCACAGCCCTGTGCATCGCTGGAACCAGCGCTTCGAGGCCAAAGATCTTCGCCGTCGCTTTGAGGAGACCGGTGGAGTGGAGCGGTTGAGTGTTCTCACCACCAGCTCCACAGGCAGAGTTCGCTCCGCACGGATTCAGGGACCACTTGGATCGCTGGTGCTCTCAGGTCGTCAATTGCGTCAGCGCCTGGGACTGAAAAGCACGATGGTGAGCTTCTCCCTGTTGAAGGGTGATGCTGGAACTGCAGACGAGTCCGTGGATCCTGTGGATCAGGATTCGCAACTGCCGTCTCAGCTGATCGGTCTCTGGCGGGATTCCGCAAGCGGCATCAGTGCACGCGGTCCACTGTCTCCTCCCTCCCTCAGCGCACCCCTGAGCCCTTCGACCAGTCCTGGGAGATCCTCCGGAACCCGCGGCGACGCGATCGTGCTGGAAGCCAGCGGCCAGGGATACGGACACGGTGTGGGCATGAGCCAGTGGGGAGCCCATGGTCTGGCCAGCCAAGGGGCTGATTTCCGTGAAATTCTCCGTCACTACTATCGCGGGGCGACGATCAGGCCGTACCAGCCCTCTGATGACCCATCGGTGGCATTCAGCACCGGTTCGGAGCCAGCCTTGATGGGTTGATCGACGCGTTTGCTGCGTGCCCGAGTTTCTGTCCAGATGCGCGGTGGTGCGCCGCCAGAAGCCGCCTCTGCTGATGGAGGCGATCGTGGATCATGTGGTCGCCCATCTCGCAACGGCCCTTGAAAGGGAGTCTTTCAAGCCGCTGGGAATGGCCACGGGAAGAACCATGGAACCGTTCTACAAGGCTTTGATTCAGCGTCTGGCGAGTTGGCCGACGCCCAGGCTTGAGCAGTTGAAGCGCCGCTGGCTGAGTTTCAACCTTGATGAATACGTGGGTCTGCCGCCCGGAGACAGCCGCAGCTTCGCCGCCTACATGCAAACCCAGCTGGGTTGTCATCTCAACCTGCCTTCCTGTCAGTTGCAGCTGCCGGACGGAACGGCCAGGGATCCTGCAGAGGAGGCCCGACGCTATGGATCCGCGCTGCACAAGGCAGGGGGAATCGGTCTTCAGCTGCTCGGTCTGGGTGGCAATGGTCATGTGGGTTTCAATGAGCCGCCGTCACCAGCCGGCAGTCGCTGCCGCGTGGTGACGTTGCAGCAAGCCACGCGGAATCAGAACGCAGGTGCATTCGGGGGCAACCCTGACAAGGTGCCTGAGCAGGCGATCACCCTCGGTCTTGATGAAATTCTTGCCGCTGATGAGATCCACCTGATCGTGACCGGAGCCGCCAAGGCGGAGATTCTGCGACAAGCTCTGGTTGATCCCTGCCGCGACGACGTGCCCGCAAGCTGGCTGCAGCGCCACTCAAACGTGCATCTCTGGGTCGATGATGCGGCCTGTGCTCACCTCCCGCTGCTGTCTTGAATCGCTGGCAGTTCTGGATCGACCGAGGCGGCACCTTCACCGATCTGGTGGCGCGTCATCCCTCAGGCCAGCTCCTGGTGCGCAAAGTGCTTTCGGAACAGCCGGATGTTCCCGGAGATCCGGCTGTTGCCGCCATGCGCGAGTTGATGGGACTCGCTGCCGAGCAGCGGATTGCTCCTGAATTGATTGAGGAACTGCGGCTGGGCACCACCGTTGCCACCAATGCACTGCTCGAGAGCGCAGGTGAGCCCGTGCTGCTCGTGACCAACCGCGGACTCGCCGACCTCCTGCTGATCGGTGATCAGCATCGCCAGGATCTTTTCGCTCTAGCCATTCCCAAGCCCCCTTCACTGCTGACTGCCGTCGAAGAAGTGGACTGTCGCCTGGACGCGGATGGCCGGGAACTTGAGCCACTGCGGCTCGAGGACGCTTTCATGCAGCGGCTTGTTCGTCATCACGAGGCCGGCATCCGCTGTTGTGCCATCGCTCTGATGCATGCCTGGCGTGATCCAGTGCAAGAAGAGGCTCTGGCGAAGGTGATGCGAACCGTGGGGTTCAGCACGGTGGTCTGCTCGCATGAGGCCAGTCCGCTGCCGCGTCTTGTTCCCAGAGGACAGACCACGCTCGTGGAGGCTGCCGTCAGGCCTGTGCTTTCGGGTTATCTGGCTCAGGTGCAGGCCGCTCTGGGTGATCAGACCCGATTGCGGGTGATGACCTCCAGTGGAGCTCTGCAGCAACCCAGTTCACTGCTCGCCAAAGACACCGTTCTGTCGGGTCCGGCGGGCGGCATGGTCGGAGCTGTTGCCGCTGCACAACAGGCTGGCCTGGGGGCTTCTGCCCTGGTGGGCGTGGATATGGGGGGCACCAGCACGGATGTGTTCTGCCTGCCTTCGGGTGCTGCCGACCGGGAGTGGGAACGCAATGCCGTCACCGAGATCGCCGGATTTCAGCTCACAGCGTTCCGGCTGCCGATCCATACCGTGGCGGCAGGTGGGGGGTCGATCATCTGCGGAGATGGTGGCCGCCTGACGGTGGGGCCACGCTCGGCTGGTGCTGAACCAGGCCCCGCCTGCTATCGACGTGGCGGGCCACTGGCCATCACCGATGCCCACCTGCTTCTCGGTCGACTGCAGGTGGAGGCTTTCCCTGCGGTGTTCGGCCCGAATCGCGATCAACCACCTGATCTGCAGGCGACCAGAAAGGGGTTTCAGGCGCTGATGCAACAACTGGGTCAGGACCCCGAGCAGCTTGCTGAAGGTGCTCTGGATCTCGCCGTCGAGGCTATGGCGGGAGCGATCAGGCAGGTCTCCCTGATGCGTGGACACGACATCCGTGGAGGGGTGTTGATCGCCTATGGCGGAGCTGCAGGGCAGCTGGCCTGTCGACTGGCCGAATCCCTTGGGCTGCTCCAGGTGCTGCTGCATCCTCTGGCTGGAGTGCTGTCGGCCTACGGGCTCGGGCAGGCCCGTCAGCGTCAGCTGCACCAGCGGTCAATCCGCCGTCCCCTGGATGCGGCATTGCTGACTCAGCTGCCAGCCATGGTCAGGGCAGATCTGAATCAGGCGATCCTTGACTTACGGAAGCTCACTGCTGTGTCCCCGGCAGCCCAGGAGCATCAGATCAGGATCGAGCTGCGAGATCCCTCGGCGGAACAGGGGCTGATGCTCTCACTGGCATCAGCTGTTGAGGAGCTGGACCAGCATCAGCTTGAAACCTGCTTTGACGAGGCCCATCGTCGACGGTTCGGCTATGTGCCGCCGCGTCATGTCCCACTGATCGCTGAACGCCTTGAGGTGGAGGTGCTGGATGCAACGGTGCAGAGCGCCCTGCAATCAACGTCCGAAAGTCACGGAGCTTCCGCCACTCCATCGACAACCCCATCAGCCACGGCTCAGCGTGCTCGTGTTCACCTGAAAGAGCAGGGCTGGTGTGAGGTGCCTGTGCTGGAGCGCTGGCAGTTGAAGCGTGATCAGCACCTGTCGGGACCTGCGCTCATCCTGGACCCCACGGCGGGCATTGTTTTGGAGCCCGGTTGGAGGGCCCGGCTGCTGGATGGTGGCATTGTGCTGCTCGAGGCCGGATGCGGGACTGGTGCTGAGAGCTCCCATGTCGGGGGGCATGTCAGTGAAGCGAGTGCAGACGAGAACCCGGACCCGGACCCGGTTGATCTCAGCCTCTTCCATCACCGTTTCATGCAAATCGCCGAGCGCATGGGAGAGCGGCTCCGTCAGACCAGTCGTTCCGTGAACATGCGGGAGCGGCTGGATTTCTCCTGTGCGCTGTTCGATTCCCGGGGGGCGCTTGTCGCCAACGCTCCTCACATTCCCGTGCACCTGGGTTCGATGGGTGATGCGGTCGAGGATCTCCTCGGGCAGATCCGTCGAGGTCAGAGGCCTTCCCTGGCGGCCGGGGACACCGTGATCAGCAACGATCCATTTCATGGCGGCACCCATCTGCCTGACATCACCGCGATCACTCCCTGTTTCGTGGAGGGAGATCCTGAGCCCTTCGCATTTGTGGCCTGTCGTGGTCACCACGCGGATGTGGGTGGTCAGACGCCGGGTTCGATGCCTCCGTTCAGCTCCAGCATTGAGGAGGAAGGCCTGCTGGTGCGCAATCACTGGTTGACCGCCGGGGGAAAGCCTGATCGTTCGGGCTGGAATCAGCGCCTGCAGGGGCTCAGCTCAGCTCCGAGAGACCCCGAGCTGCTCTGGGCAGATCTTCAGGCACAGGCAGCCGCCAATCACCTGGGGGTTGAACTGCTTGATCGGCTGCTGGAGCTTGAAGGTCATCAGCGCGTGCAGCGTTATCTGCAGCATGTTCAGGACCATGCTGCAGATACCGTCAGGCGGCTGATCCGCCGTTTCAAGGACAGGAGCTTCGAGGTTGAGCTCGATAACGGCGCAACGCTCAAGCTGGCTCTCAAGGTCGACCGGGAGCGGCAACAGGCCGTGCTCGATTTCAGTGGCACAAGTGCTCAGGGCAGGCACAACTTCCATGCTCCTCTGGCGGTGACCAAGGCAGCAGTGCTGTATGTGATCCGTTGTCTGGTCGAGGAGCCGATTCCTCTGAATGCAGGATGTTTTCGGCCATTGACCCTGATCGTCCCGAAGGACTCCCTGCTCAACCCCAGCGAACCGGCTGCAGTGGTCGGCGGCAATGTGGAAACCTCGCAGGCTCTCTGCAATCTGTTGTTTGCGTCGCTCGGGGTGATGGCCGCGGCCCAGGGCACGATGAATAACCTCACCTTCGGAGACGGACGTCGGCAGTATTACGAAACGATCGCCGGTGGCGGAGGAGCAGGCAAGGGCTTCGCCGGATCAAGCGGTGTGCAGACGCACATGACCAACTCCAGGCTCACGGACCCTGAGATTCTCGAGCAGAGATTCCCCGTGAGGCTGGAACGGTTCGGCTTCCGCCGCGGCAGTGGTGGAGCCGGTCGCTGGTCTGGTGGGGATGGCTTGGTGAGGGAGTTCAGCTTCCTGGAACCGATGACCGCAGCACTGCTGTCTGGTTCCCGCACGGTGGCTCCTTTCGGTCTGGCCGGTGGAGAGCCGGGCGAAACAGGCAAGGCTCAGTTGATCAGGTCTGATGGAACGGTGCAGGAGCTTGATGGTTGCGTGCAGCTTCAGGTCAGTCCAGGGGATCGGCTGCTGATCGCCACTCCCGGTGGAGGTGGCTTTGATCGGTGCACTCGCTCGGATCATCGCCGAGTTCGAGATTCGCGCTGACACTGCAGATATCGTCGAGATCCTCCAATGCATCAAGCAGCTTCAGGCACTGTCGGGAACTCTCTTCGTTGTCCGGTCTCACCTGGGTGAGCGGGTGCCAGCAGTGCGCCCATTCCGCGACCCCCCAGCCCTGATTGCGGAGTCCTGTCTGCAGGGATTCGAGCGCTGCGAATGGACCATGCACGAGGGCCTCCTCGGCATTCAGAAGCTCGTACCCGTCGGCCTCCAGCGTGAGCAGGGATTCCAGAAGGGACTCCTCATTGATTAACTGGTTCCGGAGGTGCACTTCACTGCGGTGCTCGAAGAGATAGCTCACACAGCCGCTTTCACCCAGGTTGCCGCCATGTTTGTTGAAGGCCAGGCGTACAGCAGCGGCAGTGCGGTTGCGGTTATCGCTCAGTGCCTCCACCAGCACAGCCACACCTCCCGGGCCATAGCCCTCGTAGCGGATTGATTCGAGCTGTTCCGCCTCGCCACTTTTGCCGGAGCCTTTGGCGATGGCTCTCTCGATGTTGCCCGCCGGCACTCCGGCTGCCTTGGCTTTGGCGATCGCCGTGCGCAGCTGGAAATTGCCATCCGGGTCACTGCCAGAGCGGGCAGCCACACTGATTTCACGGCCGATCCGTGTGAACACAGCACCTCGCTTCGCATCCACCACCGCTTTGGTTCGTTTGATCTGGGACCATTTGCTGTGGCCTGCCATCGGATGCTTGGGCGTCCCTCTGCATACAGCAAATTACCGAGATCGGATCGTCAGCCCCGCGCTTCGAACACAACCTTCGGTTTCAACTCACCCTCCGCACCGGGCAGTCCGAGTCCGAGCATGCGCCCCCCCTCACTGAGAACAACCACAGCATCCGCTCTGCCCGCGATGCCGAGGCTGATCCTGCGGCCACAGCTCCAGTCGATCTGTTCATCGGCACTGAGCAGGCGTCTGGGCAGATGAGGCAGGGCCAGTTCGGGACGCATCAAGGTCATGTTGCCTTGACCGCCCACCTCTGGAGCCTCCGGCAGCGGGATCGCCTGGTGGACATGGAAGCCCAGGGCCTGGGTCCGCCGCAGGCTTGCCAGACAACCTCCACATCCGAGTGTTGCACCCAGATCTCGGGCCAGTGAACGGATGTAGGTGCCTGCTGAGCAGTGCACTTCCACGCTCAACCGCTCGCTTGCGGCATCCCAGCCCAGCAGATCCAGCTGATGAATGGTCACCTGCCGTGCCGGAAGGTCCATCACCTCTCCGCGTCGTGCCCTGGCATGGGCCCGCTCTCCATTCACATGCACGGCTGAGACCTGAGGGGGCTGTTGGGCAATGGAGCCGCGAAAACGACTGAGTGCCTGATCAAGTGCCTCCGTGCACAGATCATCGGGCACTGATTCTCTGGACAGTTCCTCGCCTTGCAGATCGTCGGTGCTAGTGGTGACCCCAAGCTGGATCACGCCTCGATACGTCTTTTCACCGGGCAGATAGGGCAACAGCCTTGTTGCCTGGCCGACAGCGATCGGCAACACCCCGGTCACCGCCGGATCCAGAGTGCCGCCATGACCCACCCTGCGGATGCCCAGCACGCGGCGGATGCGAGCGACGCAGGTGTGGGAGGTGAGCCCAGCCGGCTTGTCGATCACGGCGAAGCCAATGGGCGCGTGCAAGGTGCAAGCCATATCCAGCTGTCGACTGTGGCACCCTGCCGTTGGCAGAAGTGTGCACGCACGTAGGTTTGCCCGATCACGTCCTGATGGTTGATGAAGCCACTCAATGCCTCCGCTGGTGTGGATATTCAGGAGTTTCTCGACAGCGGCTTTGCCGTGAAGGACCATCTGGCGTCCTATCTGTCGCTTTCACCGGCGGAGGTTGCCGAGCGTCTGCCACAGAGCAAGGAGGACCTGGCGGCCATGCATCCGGGAGCCTTCGACCCCGAGCGGGCTGCTGATTTCTATGAAGACACCGTTGGCACAGGGCACCTTTTTGAGCTTGCGGCCTGGCATCTCAGCAGCGCCGACTACATCGCCGACACCCTGAGGCTTCAGCAGCAGTTCGCTCACGGCGACGTGCTTGATTTCGGCGGTGGCATCGGCACCCATGCTCTTGCCGCAGCAGGCCTGGAGAGTGTCAAGCATGTCTGGTTTGTGGACCTCAATCCTCAGAATCGTGCGTTTGTGAAGGATCGTGCCACCCGCCTCGGACTTGAGAAGCGCCTGAGCGTTCACCGCGATCTCGACAGTCTCCCCGGACGCCGTTTCGACACGGTGGTCTGTCTTGACGTGCTGGAACATCTCACTGATCCCTCAGCGCAGCTGAGGGAGTTTCACCGCCGACTCACCCCAGAAGGTCGGGCTCTTCTCAACTGGTATTTCTTCAAAGGACATGACGGCGAATATCCCTTTCATTTCGATGATCCTCAGCTTGTGGAGGACTTCTTCCGTTGCCTTCAGAGTCGCTTCCTCGAACTTTTCCATCCATTGCTGATCACGACAAGGGTCTACCGTCCGATCGAGCAGGTTTAGGCAGATCGATCGATGGCGCAGATCGCCGGGCAGGGTCGCTGGCTGCTTCGTTTGATCGTGATCAAGAAGCTGTTGCTGGCAGGCGCTCTCTTCGCCGTCAGCCTGGCCGCTGTGTTCGGGGATCTTCATTACGCCGAGCTCTCCAATTTCGCCGAAAGCTGGGGGAATGCCGATCATCAATTCCTCGCTTCGCTGGCCTTGAAGGGAACACTGCTGGGGCCGACGCGTCTGATCTCCCTGGCCCTGGTTTCAGGTCTTTATGCCGTTCTGATCCTGGTGGCAGCCTGGGCCACATGGGTTGGTCGCCGATGGGGAGAGTGGTTGCTGGTCGGGGTCCTTTGCCTTGCGCTGCCACTGGAGATTGCCGATGCTTTGCATGAACAAAGCCCCAGAACGTGGATCGTTCTGGGGCTCACCCTGATCGGTCTTGTCCTGACGACCCGAATGGCATTGAGCCCGGGAGGTCAGCAGTGATGGCCTGGAGTTCTCTGCTCAGACGGCCGCTGTGATGTTGATCCGCTTGCGGTTACGAAGGCCGCGGCGGATCGTTTCGAACTTGACAACACCATCGGTCAGTGCGAAGAGGGTGTCGTCCTTGCCGTGACCGACATTGACGCCGGGCAGCACTGAGGTGCCGCGCTGACGAATCAGAATGGAGCCGGCCGTGACGGATTCGCCGCCATAGGCCTTGACGCCCAGACGCTTGGAGTTGGAATCGCGCCCGTTGCGTGTTGAACCTGTGCCTTTCTTATGAGCCATGGGATGAGATGGAAGGGGAGAGAGGACGTTTGCGGGGGTTGATCCGGATGATCAGCTGATGGCCTTGCCACCGATGGAAATCGCCTGAACCATGACCCTGGTCAGCTCCTGACGATGACCATTCTTGCGGCGGGTCTTCTTCTTGGGGCGCATTTTGTAAACGATCACCTTGGGACCGCGGCGGTGGGCCATCACCTTCAGCTCAACGCTGGCATCCTTCACGTAGGGCTTGCCAAGAGTTGTTCCCTTGGAATCCTTCACCAGAAGAACGTTGTCGAGAGTGACTGTTGCGTCGACCTCCGCATTCAACCGGTCGAGATCGTAATAACGATTGGCCTGCAGCCAGAACTGCTGACCGGAGGCCTCGACAATCGCGTAACTGCCGGTCTCTGGAGCGGCGGAGGTTTTGGAGCTGGTTTCGGCCATGTGCTGAAAGACGCGGTCAGGCTCGGACATGCCGATTCAGCCTGAGCCGCAATCGAAAGACAAACAAAGATCTTCGGTCTTCTCACTCCCTTTCGTCAAGATTCAGCTCAGGCCCCTGTCGCAGTGGATGGCTCGTCCGGCACTCACGATTGCTTTGCTGCTCAAGACGAGAGATCTCGTTGAGATCTGCTGCCAGTGGCTGCCTGTGAACCGCTATTCACCCGTTGATCTCGGTGCAGTGGAATCCGGTGAGGGAGTTGTGGAACTGCTCTCTCTCCAGCGGGAGGCGGTGGATGCAGTCGTTATTGAGCAGTGCCTTCTTGATGAAAAGACCCGTGAATCCCTGGGCGTTGAGGGATTGATGTTTCCCGCTGTGGTGGTGGGTGAGTTGATGGGCCGTGTGGATTACCACCCTCAAGAGGTCCACCTGCCGAAAGACCAGCTCGAGCAACTGGGCTACAACGTTGATGCCTCCATCTCGCGCTTTCTGCGCCAGGGCCAGAAGGAAACCAGGCCCGAAGACGGCGCTGAACAGAACGCCATGCCAGCGATGGAAGGCAGTGCCTGGAAACTGTCCAGTCGTCTGCAGGAGCGCCTCGGCTACCTGGGTGTCTTCTACAAGCGAGACCCTTCACGCTTTCTCGCCAATCTGCCTCCAGATGAGCAGCGGGACCTTGTGCAGTCCCTGCAACGCACCTACCGAGATCTTTTGATCAGCTACTTCAAAGATCCGGCTGCCGCCAATCAGGCACTGGAAAGTTTCGTGAACACGGCCTTCTTCGGCGATCTTCCGATCACCCGAGCTGTGGAGATCCACATGAATCTCATTGACGACTTCTGGAAGCAGCTCAGACTTGAGGGACATAAAAACGATTTTCTTCAGGACTATCGCCTCGCTCTGCTCGATGTCATGGCACACCTCTGTGAGATGTATCGACGTTCGATACCTCCCGAGGTCTCTCTGACACCCGCGGCCGGGGAACGTCGCGTTCTCACCGATCCGGAGGTGGCCCCATGAGCCCACGCAAGACTTACATCCTCAAGCTCTACGT
>NYZI01000060.1 GCA_002687115.1 Cyanobium sp. ARS6 | reverse complement strand
GTGAAATGGGTCGCCTGAGATTCGAACTCAGGACCAATCGGTTAAAAGCCGAGTGCTCTACCGCTGAGCTAGCGACCCTTCCTTGAGCCGGAGCAAGGGGTCCGGAACAGGCAGTGCCCTCAGGCACCACAGAAAAATATCACCCTGGCAAGCCATCGTCCAAGTGCGCCGTGATCCTGATCTGTGAGCAGCGGCTTGTAACTCATAACCGACTCGTTCAGGTTCTCCCCCCACCCGCTTGAATCAGCACATCACGTCCCGAGCTGGCAGCTGATGACTGATCCATCCATTGCACAGCGTTTGATCGTCGCAACTCCATCCATTGACCCTCTGGCCTGGGTCGCTGAAAGCGCTGTTGTGATGGGTGATGTCGAAATTGCGGCTGGTGCGAGTCTCTGGCCGACCGCTGTTGCTCGAGGTGATATGTCTTCCATTGTCATCGGTGCTCGTAGCAACGTTCAGGACGGCGCTGTTCTGCATGGAGACCCTGGTTCTCCTGTGCTCATCGGATCGGATGTCACGATCGGGCATCGGGCTGTGGTTCATGGAGCCACTCTTGAGGACGGATGTCTGATCGGTATCGGAGCGATCGTTCTTAACGGTGTCACCGTTGGTGCAGGCGCTCTCGTTGCAGCCGGTGCAGTCGTCACCCGCGACGTTCCGCCACGATGTCTTGTGGCCGGTGTTCCTGCCCAGGTGAAACGTGAACAAAGCGACGCAGCCGTACTTGAGCAGATACACCATGCTGTGAATTACTCGCAGCTGGCTGCCGGCTGGGCTCAAATGCTGCAAAACCAAACGGCCTGACGCTTTCGGTTCGTTGTTCGGCCAGCTTTCATTAATATCTTTCGACCATCCCTAGAACCCATGGATTTACGAGTTGTCGTTGTCGCTGCTCCAATTCTGATTGCTCTTGGATGGGCTGGTTACAACATCAGTCGTGCAGCGATCGGGCAATTGCAGATGATGCTGAAACGCGGAGAGGTCTGAGCTTCTCCGACCGGTCGCGACCCAATCGATAGGGTTGAGATCGGTTGACATCAAATTTTGAGCAACGGACCAGTCGTTGTCATCGGTGCAGGTCTGGCCGGAACGGAAGCCGCCTGGCAGCTAGTCCAGGCAGGCATATCTGTCCGACTGGTTGAAATGCGACCGCTGAAGCGTTCTCCCGCGCACCACAGCAGTGAGTTCGCTGAGCTTGTCTGCAGCAACAGTTTCGGAGCTCTCAGCAGCGACCGCGCTGCTGGCCTGCTTCAAGAAGAGCTTCGTCGTCTTGGTTCATTGGTGATTCGAATCGCTGATGCCCACGCTGTCCCAGCTGGTGGTGCTCTCGCTGTCGACCGAGGTCGATACAGCGCTGCATTGACTGAGATTCTTGAACGGCATCCCTTGGTCACGGTTGAACGTCGTGAACAGATGTCCCTTCCTGATCAAGACCAGATCACTGTGCTTGCGACAGGACCGCTCACCAGTGAGTCACTGGCGAATGATCTTCGCGAGTTCACCGGCCGTGATGACTGTCATTTCTTCGATGCGGCAAGTCCGATCGTCGACGGTGAAAGTATTGATATGGACAAGGCTTTCAGAGCGAGCCGCTACGACAAGGGGGATGCGGATTACATCAACTGCCCGATGGATCAGGTCCAGTATCTGGACTTCCGATCGGCGCTTCTGGCTGCCGAGCAAGCTGAACTCAAGGACTTCGAGAAAAACAGCGCCACATTTTTTGAGGGTTGCTTGCCGATCGAGGAACTTGCTCGCCGTGGTGAAGACACCATGCGCTACGGACCGCTGAAGCCGATTGGTCTCTGGGATCCGCGCTGGGGAGATGTCAACGATCGCGACGTACGGAGGGCCAAACGCGCCTACGCAGTGGTCCAGCTTCGTCAGGAAGATAAAGACGGTCGACTCTGGAATCTGGTTGGTTTCCAGACGAATCTCAAGTGGGGAGAACAGAAACGAATTCTTCGCATGATTCCAGGTCTTGAGAAGGCTGAATTCGTGCGTTTCGGAGTGATGCACCGCAATACTTTCCTCGAGGCACCAGAGTTGCTGAAGCCCACGCTGCAGTTCAGAGAGCGTGAACGTCTTCTTGCAGCGGGGCAGATCACAGGAACTGAGGGGTATGCCGCTGCAGTTGCCGGTGGCTGGCTCGCTGGCACCAATGCTGCACGAATTGCCCTGGGTCTACCCACCATCGATCTGCCTCCCACCTGCATGATTGGCGCACTGACCCACTTCATCAGTGAGGCACCATCAGGCAAATTCCAGCCGATGCCCCCCAACTTCGGCCTGTTGCCTGCTTTACCGCAAAAAATCAGGGACAAACGGCTTCGCTATGGCGCCTACAGGGACAGAGCCCTGAAGGATTTGCTGCTAGCAACAGAGAAACACGAGTCTTTTGATGTCGCCTGTCCGGCCTGAAGAGCGGCTGATTGAGCGCCGTTCTTTGAAGATCGGCGTCTACGCCATGCACTGATGGCTGTTGCAGGGGTCGGTGTTCACCTTGTTTCGGGTTCCTACGCACTCCTCCTTGACGGCCTGTATTCAGCAGTGATGGTGGGTTCGGGCCTTGTGGCAGCAAGGATCAGTCGCAACGTGGTTCGACCGCCGGATCGTGCCTATCCGTATGGCTACGACGGGCAGGAAGCTCTTTACGTGCTTTTTCGTTCTCTGCTGCTGATGGGGGTGTTGTCCTTCGCTGCGATCTCAGCGCTCAGCACAGTGATTGATTACGCCTACGGGGTTGCCGTCAGCTCCGTACGGCTCGGACCCGTTGCCTGGTATTCCATTGCCATGGTGGCTTCCTGCTGAGGTCTTGCCTGGAGGCATCATCACGACTGGTGTCGCACAGGGCGACATTGTCAGATCCTGCTCACCGAAGCCAAGGCAGCGCGACTGGATGGTCTGATCAGCGGTCTGACAGGTCTGGCGCTGCTTGCTGCACCACTGCTGCAGGGCACCATGTTGTCTGGTTTGATTCCAGTCACAGACTCTTTGCTGGTCCTGGTGGTGAGTCTTCTGGTGGTGCGTGAACCGTTGCAGGGCTTCATGACCGCCCTTGGACAGGCAGCAGGCGCCTCGGCTGAGAGCGACCTCATCCGCAGCACCCGCCTGGCCCTTGAAGATCTTCTGGCAGGGCTGTCCTGCTGGCTTCTGGATCTCACGGTTTACCAGGTAGGTCGCACGGCTTTTGTGGTTGTTTATCTGAATCCAAGTCAACCGATGGACGGCGGCGCCATCGATCTGATCCGTGATCGTATTCAGGAAAGATGCCAGTCCCTGTTGGCCTGTCCTGGACGAACAGAGGTGATTCTGACCGCAACACCGCCCTTCGCTGCGGCCGGTGTTGCCTAGGGTCTAAGGCTGCAGCAATTTCTGAGGTGTGGCCGTGAGCTCAAACCCAGACTGGGATGTGATCGTGATCGGTTCAGGCATTGGAGGGCTGGTCACCGCATCTCAGCTGGCTGCCAAAGGGGCCAGAACCGTTGTATTGGAGCAGTATCGGATTCCCGGTGGATCCGGTGGGAGCTTTCAGCGCAAGGGGTACACCTTTGATGTGGGCGCCTCGATGATTTTCGGTTTCGGTGAGCATGGGCACACCAACCTGCTCACACGAGCCCTGGCAGATGTTGGGCAGCGTTGTGAAACGGTCCCGGATCCGGTGCAGCTGGAGTACCACCTGCCCGATGGTCTGACCATGGCCGTGGATCGTGACTACGAGGGATTCATCACGCGCATGAGCTCCAGATTTCCCCACGAGGCGGGAGGAATCAAGGCTTTTTACGACACCTGCTGGCAGGTCTTTCGCTGTCTCGATGCAATGCCGCTTCTCTCGCTTGAGGATCCGGCTTACCTGGCCAAGGTTTTTTTTCGAGCCCCACTCGCCTGTCTGGGACTTGCTCGCTGGCTGCCCTTCAACGTAGGCGATGTGGCTCGTAAGCACATCCGCGACCAGGAACTGCTTCGTCTGATCGATATGGAATGTTTCTGCTGGTCGGTGATGCCGGCTGATCGAACACCCATGATCAATGCCGGCATGGTGTTCTCTGATCGCCATGCCGGTGGCATCAATTATCCCAAAGGCGGTGTCGGTACGATTGCCGAGAAGCTGGTGGCAGGGCTTGAAGCCCACGGAGGCGAGATCCGCTACCGGGCCCGTGTCAAGAAGGTGCTGATCGAGCAGGGTCGCGCTGTGGGCGTGGAGCTTTCCGATGGTGAAGAGCTGAGGGGTAACAGGATTGTGAGCAATGCCACCCGCTGGGACACATTTGCAGGAGAAGGTTCACCGGACAGCACGCTGGTCACAAAAGAGCACACCCCTTCCGCTGAAACCACCTGGCGGCGTCGGTATCAACCATCCAGTTCATTTCTCTCGGTTCACCTCGGTGTCAAGGCTGATGTAGTACCTGATGGCTTCTACTGCCATCACCTGCTCCTGGAGAACTGGGACGACCTTGAAGCTGAGCAGGGTGTGATCTTCGTATCCATTCCAACGTTGCTTGATCCACTGCTGGCGCCTGAGGGTCGGCATATCGTGCATACGTTCACGATGAGTGATATTCGGCACTGGGATGATCTCGAACCCAAGGACTACAGAGCAAAAAAGCGGCACGACGCGTCCCGTCTGATTGAGCGACTGGAGTCCATCCTTCCGGGTTTGTCGCAGGCCATCGAACTTCAGGAGGTGGGTACCCCCCGAACCCATCGTCGCTTCCTCGGGCGGATGGGGGGGTCCTATGGGCCAATTCCTGCAGGCCGACTGCCAGGTTTGCTGCCGATGCCATTCAATCGAACAGGCCTGAAAGGTCTTTATTGCGTCGGAGACTCCTGTTTCCCGGGCCAGGGATTGAACGCCGTTGCCTTCAGCGGTTATGCCTGCAGCCATCGAATCGGTGCAGATCTGGGGTTGAATCCCTGGGCCCTTCCCGCCTGAATCTCACAACGTCAGACCTCCTGATCTGTGTAAGGTCTGAGCGAGAAATGCATCTCCATGTCACCGGCCCGACAGCCCAGCTCAGCTGAACTTGCCCGCTACCTGGAACAACGTGGCGAACTTGGTAAACCGTGGATGCTTCAGATGCTGCGGCTCTCAAAGCTGAAGGAAGCTCGTGATCAGATGTCTCCTGAGACCTATCTGAAATCAATCCAGGAGGCCCACGCCGACCTCATGCGTCTCGGTGAATTCTGGAAGGGTCGCGAGCGGGAAGTGTTCAATGGCGATTACCAACCCAATGATGTGATTGAACCACTGCCGGGATCACCGGAGGATCGCTGAGCGATGACCGTTGCCCTACAGGAGCGGTTTCAACTGTCACCGTTGATTCGGGCAACCTTGATCAGTGTGTACCTGGCACTGGTTCTGCCGTTGCCGTTGATGGCACCACCGGGTTTGAAGCTGATCCTCTGGAGTGCTGCTCCGATAGGACTGTTGTTGGTTCTGGCCATGCTCAGCGAGCAGGTGAGCCTGGATGACAATGGCATCAGCGTTGGCCATCCCACCTGGTGCAGTTGGTTGATTCGCCGGGGCTGGCAGTTGCGGTGGGAAGAGATCAAGAGGCTTGTTCCAGTCGGTACAAGCCAGGGAGGAACGGTTTACTACCTCACCACCTTCAACCACGGCCAGCGTTTGCTCCCGCAACGGCTTGAGCACTTTGACAAGTTCCTCCTAATCGTTGAAGAACAAACCGGTCTCAGAACAGGATCGATCGGTCGATTGACGCCACCCTGGACCTACCAATTGCTGTTTGGTTTGGCCCTTGGCATGCTGGTCATCGAATCAGCGGCAGCTGTGGCCGTGACGTGCGGTTGGCTGGTTATTCCGGAAGGTTATCCAGGCTGAAGCGATACCCCTGCTGACGAACGGTGGTGATGCCGCCGCCTTCGCCAAGACCCGCTTGTTCAAGTTTGCGGCGGAGCGTCAGGACCTGAGTATCCACTGATCGTGGACCACCGCTGAAGGGAGGCCAGGCCATCCTCAGAAGCTCCTGACGGCTGCGCACCATTCCGGGAGGCATCAGCAGAGCGCACAGCAGCGCGAATTCGCGAGGGCTCAATTCAACGGGTTGTTCCCGAAGAGTCACCTGACGCAGAAGCAGATGCACCTCTAGCGGGCCAACGGCAACGCGTTCCTGAAGACCGCTGCGACCTCGCTTGAGCAGAGTGCGACAACGGGCGGCCATTTCTTCTAGCCCGAAGGGTTTGCGCAGCACATCATCCGCTCCGTCATCGAGCAGTCCCACAACAGGCTCAGCACCGCTGCGGGCTGTCAACACAATCACAGGACAGCGCAATTGCTGGCCAAGTCTCAGAGCAGAACTCTGTTCAAGCAGTTCAGCACTCACCAGCAGATCTGGAGACTGCTCCTGGCAGAGCTCAAGGGCTTCCCTGGACGACGACACCGCTGCAGTGAGATGGCCGTCCTGCCGGAGCCGCTGCACAAGCACCGTGCGCAGTGTCGGATGGGGCTCAACGACAAGCACCCGAGCCGGTTCACGAGTGGGAATCGCCGGAACAGTCAGTTGCTGCACAGGAGCCGGACCGGTTCCATGGGCGAGAAGATCGCGGGAGGACGAGGTCACAGGGCATCCGAAAGCCGTCCTACGCTAATGCCATTCCTAAGGCACGCTGGTAACAGAGGCTGCCGTCCTCACCAAAGATGACATCTCTTCAGCACCCGGAGGCCATTCGCCACTTCCAGGCGCTCTGTGATGCCTGTCAGGAGCTGACAACGCGTTACCACGGTCCTTCCGAGTTAAGGCTTTACGCCGACGGCTATCTCCATGCGCTGCGACGAACCGGTGATCTCGATTCCAGGGAGCTCTCCAAGCTGGAAACCCTGATTGAACGCTGGATACTGGATCCCTCCAGTTTCATCGGTCCCGATGGCGATGTGAGCACCTTGTACAGACACCCGAATCAGTACTGAAATTTCAGGGCATGGGCAGCAGTGGTTTTCTTCGTATGGAACGCTTCCTGAAGCTCATTGATTCACGTTGAGCAGAGATTCGCCTCTGCCAATCCACTGATTCAACACGCCTGGCTGTTCAACCCGATGATCACGAGTTTTCAACAAACAAGCATTCTTGGCAACTTCCAAGGACTGGTTGAAAAACTCAGTTATTTGGTGAGATAACCATCGGCTGCAACAAAAGCTTCGTGAATCTCCGCTGGATTAATCAGCTTGCCAGCGCAATCTCAAGTTTCTCCTTCAGCGTGTTGTCGTTGTACATCTCGATGAGGATGTCAGAGCCGCCCATGAACTCACCTTTGAGGTACACCTGAGGGATTGTGGGCCAGTCGGAAAACTCCTTGATGCCCTGGCGTATCTCAGGATCGGAGAGAACGTCAAAAGTCTCAAAGCTCACGCCCAGTGCATTCAGAATCTGAACAACATTGTTGGAAAAACCGCACTGGGGCATCAGTTTCGTTCCTTTCATGAACACAAAGATCGGGCTTGACTGGATCAGGCTCTCGATGCGTGATTGAGTTTGGCTGTCCATGGAAATCAGGCGATGTGAAACGGATCAGTTGGGTGTGGAAGTGTTCAGAGCGAGGGCATGAATGGCCTCTGAAGCCAGTTCCTCCCTCAGCGCTCTGTACACCAGCTGATGTTGACGGATGCGGTTGAGACCGTCGAAGGCAGTCGAAACAACGCTCACCTGAAGATGATCACCACCACCGGTCAGATCCTCAACACTCACCTGAGCGTCTGGAAGTGCGCGTTGGATGGCGGAGGTGACAGCTTCAGGCTGAACCATTGGAACAGAGCATGGACTCGATTGATGCTGGCAGATGAATGACTCGACTGAACTGAATCACTCAGCAGCACCAGCACCGCGGTAAGGGGTATCAACAAAACCAAGTTCAAGAAGACTCTGATAAGCCTTCTGGCCTTCCGGTTTTGCCGGTGTCATCAGACGAACGACCTCAACCAGCACAGGCACAGCGATTTCCGGCTGACCCTGGCGGCGGAACAATGCTGCGAGACGGAGATTCGACTCGGCAAGAAGAGCCAGAGCTTCACGTCCCTTGGTATCCATCTCCCTGGGAATGCGTGCATCGAGCCCCCGGAATGAACCGGAGAGATCCCTGTAGAAGGCGAGAAGCTGCTTCGATGCCGTGCGGGCGTTGTCGTAATCCTTCTTCGCTTGAACGAGATTGCCGGAGGCGACCGCCGCATCACCTCGCTGAATCATGGCTTCAACGGATGAGACATTGAATCCGGATCCACTGGATGCAAGCACCTTTGTGGCGGAATTCGATGGATCTGATCCCATCTGAGCCAATGCGGGTGAGAAGCAGAATCCCGCTGTCAGGGCAATCGCTGAGCAAAGAAGGCGGGTGCCCATGAAACCAATCTTGAATGCGCGGACTTTAAGTGCATTCCAGCGGTCGTCCGATGGACTCTCGGGCCGCTTGTTCAGCCGTATGCATGCGTTCGGCAAGAAGACGGTTGAAGTGAAGGGCTTCCTCCTTGCCTTTGCCTTGGATAAGCAAAGGAGGCCCGAAACTGATCGCCGAGCGGCTGCGCGGTCCTGGAACAGCGGGGTTGTAGGCCAGACCGACAGGAACAACCTGCACATCGATCCCCCTGCGCTGAGCAAGTTGCGCCAGTCGCACGCAGCCCTGCTCCAGAACAATCGGTGCATCGGTCCTGTTGATGCGTCCCTCGGGAAACACCACCAGTTGCTGACCAGTCTCCAGCAGGTCAAGTGCGAATCGCAGGGTTGTCAGCGAGGGTTTGTCCTGGTCGACTGCAAAACAACCAAGACGATGCAGGAACCATCCCTGCAATCCCGACATCTCTGTTCTTGTGACCATGAAACGACAGTCGCGTCCTGTGATCCGTCGGCCAGCAGCCATCGGGATCATCAGGGCATCCCAGCGAGCTCTGTGTGTTGGGGCCAGCAGCACAGGCCCATTTCTTGGAAGGTTTTCTGCACCAAGAACAATTCTTTCTCGCAGGTAATGCAGTGCCAAATCCTGGGTGACAACCATGGCCAGAGGAGCCCAGAAGGGATCGATCCCTGTGTCGAGGGCATCTGAGCGCGTCGTCAGGCTGCTGGACACCGCCTTAACCGAAAGTCCACTGTTGAGAAATTACCGGGGAAGGCTGAATATCAAGCCCTCTACTGGGCAGTTGGTCCTTCGGCCGTCTCGGATCACATGCTGAATAGGATTCACACCTTTCATCGATACAGCGTGGCCAGCCTCGGGGTGAACATCGACCACATCGCCAATGTCCGTCAGGCAAGGCGCACCGTGGAACCTGACCCTGTTCCAATGGCTCTGCTGGCTGAACTCGGAGGAGCTGACGGCATCACCGTGCACCTGCGCGAAGACCGTCGTCATATCCAGGACAGAGACGTGGATCTACTCAGGCAAACAGTCCGCAGCAGGTTGAATCTGGAGATGGCAGCCACCGATGGAATGATCCAGATCGCACTGCGCGTGAAACCGGACATGGTCACACTCGTTCCTGAACGGCGTGAAGAGGTCACCACCGAGGGGGGGCTTGATGTGGCCGGTCAGCTCCTGCAGCTCAAAACCATGGTGCAACAGCTCCACAACGAAGGGATTCCAGTGAGCCTGTTCGTGGACCCAGATCAGCAACAGTTGCAGGCCTGTCACGATGCCGGAGCCCGCTGGGTCGAACTGCACACCGGTGCCTATGCGGAGGCAGCTTGGACACATCAGCCGCATGAGCTGGCTCGCCTGACCGAAGCCACCGCTTACTCCCGCTCCCTCGGTCTGCGAGTCAATGCCGGTCACGGACTCACCTATCAGAACGTTGAACCGATTGCGGCCATCGAGGGAATGGAAGAACTGAACATCGGCCACACCATTGTCGCAAGAGCATTGGCAGTCGGTTTGAAGGAGGCTGTGAGTGAGATGCGCTCCCTCGTTCAGAATCCACGCCGTGAGCCCTTGTTTGCAAGCCAAAATTGATGACCACGTATTACTTCGTTGCAGCCAGCGATCGTTTTCTTACAGAGGAGGAGCCTCTGGAGGAAGTTCTCAAGGAAAGGAGACGTCACTACAAGGAACATGGCAAGGAAGTCGACTTCTGGCTTGTTCGACAACCGGCTTTTCTCAACGCATCACAGATGAAATCAATCCGCGATCAGCTTCCACAGCCTGCGGCAGCTGTGATCTCCACAGATTCCAATTTCATCACATTCATGAAACTCCGGCTGGAATTTGTTCTTGAGGGATGTTTTGAAGCACCAAGCCCTGAGATACCTGATGCCTTAGCGACATCCCGATCATGACTCTGTAGTTTTATTGGTATTGAAGATTGACATTTTACAAAGTTGATTGTTTTATTCTCGCAAGATGCAGTTCAGGTATTGATCAATTGCTCTTCAAGCAGCATGTTGAAATTCAGGAGTTGTTCGTCAGTGAGTTGTTGCCGTGAGTTTGCCTGTACATGGTGATGAAGAAAGTCTTTGGCTTGTTGCTGACTCCAATCAAGACGTTTTAGAATTTCATCACCTTGCGCAACCAGATCGGATCGACGAAGAGGAATCGCAGCGTGTTGAGGATCACTACCTGCTGAAAGATCGCGTAGTCGTTTGAGATAAGCCACAAGATCACTGAACCGGGTCAGGCGATGACGACTGGCATGACCAAAGGCTCGTTCGAGGTAGATCTTTTCACTGTCGCGGTCCCACCCCACCCTCTGGAGTTCGAGATCAATGGCAGTGAGCTCCTCACTCCAGTCCTCTGGATCGGTGGGTGACTCACTGGGTGGTTCCGGATCAATTGCACTCTCCAAGACCGTTGAACCATCTGCAGAACCCGTTGGCTGTGCCGATGGTGGCTGTACCGATGGCGGCTGTGTCATCGGTGTCTGCTTGGCTGGATCGGATGATGTTTGCGGCGAATGGGCAACACGCCGGATCGCTTCTGGCTGCTTGGTACCAGCCATTTGCATCCCCACGGCAACGCTCTGCTGCGAGGATGAGTTGACAGCCGTTTCGACCGGAGCTGTTTCAGAAGCAGCAAGCCTGGATCGGAGTCGTGAGAGTGCCTGGTCTTCAGCCTCTGCAGCGGTTCCACCCTCACCTAGAGCACTCCCGAGCGGCGTGGTTCCCTCATAGGCCTCAACAAGAACAACGCATCGGTCTGACGTCACATGGCAGAGCTGGGAGTGGGTGCGCATTCCACTGATCAATGCTTCCCATTTCTAGGCTGTGAAGATGGATACAGCCGCTCTGTCGTCACTCACTGCCTGGTTGGACGACGTCGACCAGCTGGGTGAACTGCTGCCGTTGTTGCCTGTGCTGGTGACTCTCGAGTTGATCCTTTCGGCGGATAATGCAATTGCTCTGGCAGCGATCGCTCGGGAGCAACGCGACCCACGACTCGAACGCCGTGCCTTGAATCTCGGCATCGTGATGGCGTTTGGCTTGCGTGTCGGACTGATCCTGATGGCGCAATACGTCCTCGCTTTTCCACCCATTCAGCTGATCGCAGGTGTCTACCTCATCTGGCTTTGTTTGAGTCACTGGACCAAGTCTGTTGAGCAAAACAGCGAAGGATCAGTTGAAACGCCGTTTCAACCGATCCGATTCGGTCGGACCGTGCTGACTCTCGCAATTACGGATCTCGCCTTTTCGATCGACAGCGTCGCAGCCGCTGTTGCCATCAGTGATCAGTTGCTACTTGTGTTGACGGGTGCTCTGGTCGGTGTGGTTGCTTTGCGTTTCACCTCAGGTTTGTTTATTCGTTGGCTGCAGATTTATCCACGACTGGAAACAGCAGGATTCCTTGCTGTTGGATTCGTTGGTTTGAAATTGCTGGCGATGATGGCAATGCCAACCCTTCATCCTTCCGAACTGGTCACTCTCGCCGCCGTGGTTTGTTTGATGGTTTGGGGATTTTCTGTACGTGAGTCCTCCGCTGCAGAGGAGTCCTGATCAGATGCTCGTGGAGATCCGACAGACCGGCAGTGATCAACTTCTGGATCGTGTTGAACTGGATGAACCACCGTCGCCCGGCCGCTGGTTTCTGCATGAAGAAGACAGTTTTCTTGTGATGCAGCGCCGACACCGTTATCGCCTCCGTTCCGGTCGATACCAGCTGAATTCAGTCGTGCTGATGGTGAAACCCCAGAAGCGACCTGACGATGCACGCTGGTTTGAACACGGGTGGGTCATTGGTGATCCTGCCTGCCGTTTCAATGCCAGAAGTCCGCTGATGCGCTGCGCTGTGATTCCTGAAGGTCCATGCGAGCGTTGCATCCACCGGTCAGAGTGACATCGATGAAACGGGAACGTTGCTGGGTCTGGTTTCGTGGTGGTCTGAATCAGAAATCCCACTGGGAAGGTGGTTTCTATGCCACCACTGACGAGCAGGAAGGTGTTCTGATTCAACACGGTCACTATCGCGATACAAGGGTTCCTGCCTGGCGGGTGACCCAGCAGGAGCCGTCCGATCCACACGCTGCTCCTGAGATACCGGCCAATGCCGTTTGGAAAATCATCTGAGCAAGTTTCCTGCAAGCTCCGACATGGATCAGGCAGAAGTGGATGGGCAGGCTTCTAAGGTGAAGGATTCGTCTCCAACACGATCGGCGAGTCCACTGCAACGGTCAATTCGCAGGTCGGTTTCGATGACCTGGGACTCGGTGAACCCCTTCTCAAGGCGCTGAGAGATAAAGGGTACGTTCATCCCTCGCCAATCCAGGAACAGGCCATTCCAGTTGTGATCCGTGGACGCGATGTCATGGCAGCAGCACAGACCGGCACAGGCAAAACGGCGGGATTCACCTTGCCGATGCTCGAACGACTGCGTCATGGCAGGCGCGCCGGACGTGGTCAGGTTCGATCGCTGGTGTTGACGCCCACCCGTGAACTGGCTGCTCAGGTCCATGAAAGTGTGCGTGCTTATGGGCATCACCTTCCCTTGAAGAGTGATGTGGTGTTCGGAGGAGTCAAGATCAATCCCCAGATTGATCGCCTTCAGGGAGGGGTTGATCTGCTTGTGGCGACTCCCGGCCGGTTGCTGGATCTCCATCAGCAGGGGGTTGTGCGGTTCGACAGGTTGGAATGTCTTGTTCTGGATGAAGCGGATCGCATGCTGGATATGGGATTCATTCATGACATCCGCAGATTGATTCGCCTCATGCCCGAGCAACGGCAAACGTTGTTGTTCTCTGCCACGTTCAGCCCACCGATCAGAAAGTTGGCCACCGGACTGCTGCATCAACCACTGCAGATTCAGGTCACGCCCGAAAATCAGACAGCCCGCTCTGTGGAGCAGGTTGTTCATCCCTGTGACATGAAACGGAAGCCACAACTTCTCAGTCATCTGATCAGAACTGGCAACTGGCGTCAGGTACTGGTGTTTTCACGGACCAAGCACGGAGCAAACCGGGTTGCGGAAAAACTCAGCAAGGAAGGACTTGAAGCTGCTGCAATCCATGGCAACAAGAGTCAGGGAGCTCGCACCCGTGCGCTTCAGGGGTTCAAGCAGGGCAGTGTCCGGGTGCTTGTGGCGACGGACATTGCTGCACGTGGGATCGATATTCAGCAGTTGCCGCATGTGGTCAATCTCGATCTTCCCAACGTTGCCGAGGATTATGTCCATCGGATCGGTCGCACTGGTCGCGCCGGCGAAACAGGTCATGCCATTTCTCTCGTTGCTGCAGAAGAATCGCTCCTGCTCAAGGCGATCGAACGACTCACAGGCGAGCCCTTACGCAAGGAAAATGTGAAGGGGTTCGAGCCGACGGTTCTGAGCGCCCCGCCCCTTGACCTCGGCGGTGGCAAACGGCGAAGTCATCAACGCAGCAACCAAGGCAGTCGTCGCAGCGCTTCCGCCGTATCCCGCCAGCGCAGACGCTGAGAAACGCCATGGAAGATCCGGCTCAGTCAGCCAAGCGTGACACCAGCTTTGACCTGCAACTGCTGAATCAGAGCACGACCGCTGCTGCGACTTTTGCCTTCCAGCTGCGCTTCTCGAATCAGCAACGGACATCCCGAACTGCTCACGACCAGGCCTGCGTCACTGCACTCCAAAACGGTTCCAGGTTTGTGTTCACCGGTTGGCCAGCGGCTTAAAAACTGCTGTGCGGAATGACTGAGCTCATCTCTGAGCCTTTCAATCAAGGGTTCAGTGGCCAGCAACTTCAGCCTCTTGCCTCTCCAGAGAGTCACGGCACCAGGGAAAAGGCCCATCACCTTGCGGTGGATTGCCAGAGCTGAAGCGGACCAGTCGATCTGGAAGTCGCTTTTAACAAGCATCCGTGCATAAGTGACCTCCTGCGTCTGAGAGCGAACACCCAACCTCCTGAGTCGTTCCTCTTCGGGTCCGGCTCCCGCTTTTTCAATCCGTGGCATCGCCTCCACCATCAGTTCAGCTGTGAGCAGGCTCAGTCGACACGCGAGTTCGTGGGCATTCTCAAGCAATCCAATCTCAAGCTTCCTTTCGATGAGCACAGGACCGGTATCCAGTCCTTCCTCCATCGCCATCACGCCAACACCGGTCTGGGCATCACCTTCAAGGATCGACCATTGAATCGGCCCAGCTCCCCTCCACCTGGGCAGAAGCGAGCCATGGCCGTTCCAGCAGCCAAGCGGTGGTTGCGCCAGCACTTCTGCAGGCAGAATCTGGCCGAAAGCCACCACAACAGAAAGATCAGCACCGAGATTCGCAAGCTGCTGCTGGCAGTGATGATCCCGTCGGATTCGTTCCGGAGTGAATACCGGCAGTCCCAGTGTCAGAGATTTCTCTTTCACAGCTGAATGAATCAGCTGTCCACCTCTTCCTCGACGCCGGTCTGGCTGGGACACAACGCCGACAATCTGATGTCCGGCGCTGTGCAGAGCATCCAGAGTTGGCACTGCATAGGAGGGGGTGCCCCAGAACAGAATCTTCAAGGCCAATGATTCAGCAGAGAGTCTTCAGGCTTCACCGGTGATGGCCAGACCATCGATCCATACGTGAGGACTGACCCCTTGATGGGTGATCACCGATTTCGATTCAAGGTGGACAATGGAATGCAACAGCTCGCGGATATCACCAGCGACGGTTGCAGCTTCGACGGAAATCCGTTCCCCATCTCTGACCAGCCAGCCGTCAAAGGGAAGAGAGAAGGCTCCCTGACTGGCTTTGACACCGGCATGGAGAGCGCTGAGGCTTTCAATCAGGACGAAGCAGTCACGCGTTGTGGTGTGATCAAGGTGTTCGGCTCCAGTGGTCATGGACGGAGAGCGACTCACTTCCAACCAATCAGCTCCGACAGACACTTTGGCTCCCATACCTGCATGCCCTGTTGGATCCACTCCGAAATGGCGGGCTGTGGCTTCTGAATGCAGAAAGCTTTCCAGGCATCCTCCACGAATCAGAGGAAGGGCCCGAGTCGGGGTTCCTTCACCATCGAAGGGCATCGCTCCGACGTGAGCAGGGTGAAGACCGTTGTCAGTGAGATTGAAGAAGGGAACAGCAAGTTGATGGCCGATCGAGTCGGCCTTGCTGAGGCTGACACCGTCCAGAACGGCTCGGGCATTGAGCATGCTGCTGAATGAACCGATCAGATCCAGAAAGGCCTCCGGTGTGAAACACACGAGGTAGCGACCGGTGTCGATCGGCTGATAGTTGAGATGACTGATGGTGCGTTCAGCAGCCTCATTGATGCAACCGCTCAGATCGAGATCGCGACTGCCGAGAGCGACGCGCACGGCCCCCCCACTGCGAGGTTTGCGACCGGTTTCCTCAGCACGTGCCATCAGGAAAACACTCGCCTGTGTGCGCTGCGCCTGACGCAACGCACCTTCACTGTTCATGTAGATGCGTTCGCTGCTTCCCTCATTCATGGCGTTGTAAGGAAGCGTGCCAATTGCGGGATGACGGTCCAGAAGTTGTTGTTCAGCATCCAGCAGCTGCTTCAGAAGACACTGAATTCCCTGAGCATCCTGAATAGGACGATGAAGATCCGGTTCCGGGGCAGTGGCGAGTGGGGAAAAACCGGGAACATCGTCAGGATTACCGAAACAACTGGCTTGATGTGCACCCATCAGCGCTTTTTCAAGACCTGAATCGGAAAGATCGGAGGTGCTGGTGATTCCAACCAATCCCTGCTGATTCCAGACTCGAATCGTGATTGAACTGCGTTGTGCAGCCTTGAGCTGTTTGGCCTGACCGCGATCAACCTGAACCGATGCACTGCTGCTTCGACTGGCACCAAGATCCCATTTGAGAATGCCTTCACGACGTGCCAAAGCCTGAAGTTGATCCTGAAGTGTGGACACGTTGAGAGCTGCGCTTGTCATGGTCAGCGACCTCCCACAGTGATTGAATCCACTTTCACGTGGGGTTGACCAACGGTCACAAACACACTGCCGCTGACAGAACCGCAGTAGCCGGCTGCAAGTTCCAGGTCATCTGCACACATGGAAATCCTCGGCATGACTTCTTTTGCGTCACCGATGAGAGTGGCTCCTTTGACGGGCTGACCGAGTTCACCGTTCTGGATCAGATAACCCTCTTCAACGGAAAAGTTGAACTGACCGGTGGCACCGACGCTGCCGGCTCCCATTGATTTGCAATACAGCCCGTGGTCTACGGAGCTGATTAAATCGTTGATGCTGTGGGGACCAGCAGCGATGTAGGTGTTGCGCATGCGACTTGCCGCGGCAAATCCGTGGCTTTGTCGACGACCGCTGCCGGTGCGGGCGTGACCTGTTCGCATTTCACCGGCTCGGTCGCTCAGAAAGCACTGCAGAATCCCGTTTTCGATCAGAACGGTTCTCTGTGGTTCCATGCCTTCGTCATCCATGGAAATGGATCCGAATGCACCACCACTCATGCCTTCATCAATCGCTGTGACAGCGGAATGGGCAATGCTGTCTCCGATGCTGTCGGCAAAGGGTGTTGAACCACGTTCAACCTGAGTGGTTTCCAGAAGGTGACCGCAAGCCTCGTGGAAAATCACACCACCGAATCGATTGGCTAGAACCACCGGCATCTGCCCGCCATCGACGTAGTCGGCGCGGAGCATTTTGGCAGCGCTGTCACAGACCTCCTGAGCAGAAGCATCAACGTTCCAGTTGCAGAGGTCATCTGGACGGTCTGTACTTCCGTAACGACGGGCAATGCTGGATCGATGCTCACCATCAGCTGCAAGCACACTCAGTCCGCTGGACTGATGCAATCGGATGTCTCGGGCAAAGGTTCCATCACTGGCCGCCACAAGCACTTCCTGCCAGTCACGAGCGAAACTGCCCCGGCGCACATCGAGATGCTGGCCGAATTTCCCCAGACTCTGAGTGCCCTCGAGCAGCCGCTGAGTGATCGTGTTGAGATCTGGCGTGCTGTCTAGCCAGCTGTTTTTCGAGATTCCATAATCACGGAGCGTTCCCAGCCCGTCAAATCCGCTGGTGGAAGCAAGAGTTGATGCATCGAGCTGAAGCATGGCCAGAGCCTGAAGAAGAGCGTCCTTAAGACCTTGATCACTGAGATCATTCGTGCTGACGAAACCATCCCTCCCATCTCTGAACACGCGGATGCCAGCACCCATCCCGAAAGAAGGACTCACGCTTGTGATCCTGTCCTGTTCAGCGAGAACGCCGAGATGATCAGTTCTTTCAAGAAACACCTCAACAAGATCAGCTCCTGCATTGGCTCCGAAATTCAGAAGGGTGTCGAGACGTTGACGCCAGGGGTGGTGGCCTGGGTCCAGATCATTGAACCCAGCCGGAGATTTTTGAAGAGTTGACTGCATCAGCGAACACTGGGCTGATAATTTTCACTCCGAACAGGAGACATCAGAAAAAGGGAGGCCATCTGCCATCCATTGGCAACCCAGTGGGGAAGTTTGCGAACAAATTTGAGTGGAGCAGATGCAGGGGTCTTATCCACCGAGTCGAGTGATTCGTTGTTGGTGACTATTTTTTCAAGACGCTCATAGAAACGAGGATTCTTGACGTCCAAAACCACTGGGAACACCCTCGCGGAAGTTTCATTGGTCTTGTCAATCACCATGCGGTCGTATTCACGGGCATCGAGCCCAAGTGCCTCATAAAATTCTTTTCTCGCAACGTCTCTCACGTACATCGTTGCAAAAACAGCCAGCAGGAAGAAGCGACACCAGAGCCTTGCACGAAGACCACGGACAGTGTCCGGCTGGGACTTCATCAAGGCATCAAAGAAGTCACCATGGCGGTTTTCGTCCTGACACCAGTTTTCAAAAAAGTTGAAAATAGGAAAGATTTTACTTTCAGGATTCTTTTCAAGATGCCTAAAAATTGCTATGTAACGCCAGTAGCCAATTTTTTCAGAAAGGTATGTGGCATAAAAAATAAACTTAGGCTTGAAAAAGGTGTATTTCTTGTTTGCAGTCAAAAAACCAAGGTCCAGTTGAAGACCAAAATCACTCATGGATTTGTTCAGGAAACCTGCATGTCTTGCTTCATCTCTGGCCATATGTGCAAAACATTCGGCAAGAAGAGGATTTTTTGCTTTGATGCGACGACTCAACTCTTTGTAGAGAAGAAATCCTGAAAACTCAGAGGTACAACTCTGTTCAAGAAACTCGATGAAAACGCGTCTTGTTTCCGGATCAAGTTTATCGGCAGCACCATCGAACTCTTCATTACGAACGAAGTGGTGACGGTTGTAGTCCTTGCGGAACTCCTCGCAGATCGCCTCAAGCTCAGCCTCATTGGGTCGGAGATCCATCTCCGCCATGGCTTCAAAGTCCGTTGTGTAGAAGCGCGGAGTCAGGATCGTGTCTTTGACCGGATCCTTCACGGCGACGCCGGAACCCCCGGTTTTTGCGGTATTCACAGCGGTGGGAGGCACCATCAGATCCAGCGTGTGTTCTCTTCATCGTAAATGCAGTCCCGACACAGTCGGGGCTGGGTGTAACCCATTGGATCAGTTACCTCCGAACCATTTCTGACCGTTCAGGCGCTGAAGCAATCGGGATTCCAATAAGGCCAGGTTGATGCGTTTCTCATCAATCAAGAACGACTCGAGCAGACTTGGATCTGAACCGGATTCCGCAAGAGCAATTGTTTTGCCGGAAGTGATCGCATCGGATGCAAAACAAAGCCAGAAACGTCGTTCAGCAGGTAAAACGCCCTGAACCATCCAACAAGCTCCTCCCACGACAGGTCTTTCGCCTTCAACAAGTTCGAGGCTGATCGGCGCACTCTCGCGCTCGGTCAATGACTTGGTGAGTGTCGGCAAAAAGTCTTCCTGTATGAATGTTGCAAAAGGCTTGTCTTCGGGCTTTTGTTTGGCGGCTGGTTTGGCTGGCTTGTCCGGCTTGTCTGTTTTGGCCGGTTTGTCTGCTTTGGGCTGTTTTTCAGCTGAATCAGCCTTTGCGGGTTTGGCTGCTGGATCAGCCGCGGGCTTGTCAGCCTTGTCGGTATCGGCCTTGATCGGTTCCGCGGCCGCGGATGGCTTCTCTGCCTTGTCCGACTGGGCTGGCTTGTCCGGCTTGTCTGCTTTGGGCTGTTTTTCAGCTGTATCAGCCTTTGCGGGTTTGGCTGCTGGATCAGCCGCGGGCTTGTCAGCCTTGTCGGTATCGGCCTTGATCGGTTCCGCGGTCGCGGATGGCTTCTCTGCGCTTTCCGACTGAGCTGGCTTGTCTGCTTTGGATTGTTTTTCAGCTGTATCAGCCTCCGCGGGTTTGGCTGCTGGATCAGCCGCGGGCTTGTCAGCTTTATCGGTATCGGCCTTGTTCGGTTCCGCGGATGGCTTCTCTGCGCTGCCCGACTGGGCTGGCTTGGCCGGCTTGTCATCTTTGGGGTGTTTTTCAGCTGTATCAGCCTCCGCGGGGTTGGCTGCTTGATCAGCCGCGGACTTGTCAGCGGCAACCACTGCTTCGGTTTGCTCCGATGGTGCAGAGGCCTTCTGTTCTGCTGAACCCGCAGCTTTGGTTGCCGTATCTGGAACGGAACTTGTTTCCTGTTTTGGAGGAGTGTCGGGGGTTTCGCTCACCGAACCTGTTTCGCTCGCGGGACTGTAGACAGCCCGGTGCACCTCTCACCAGTTTCACCAATCTGTTGGAAGCGGCTGATTCCAGTCTTCGCTTGATGGTGTTGAAGTCTGAACAGACTGCGCGGCAACACTTTCTCTGGGGTCGGTACCGGCGTCACTGCTCTTGGACGCACGTCCGGTTCTGATCACCCTGAACGGCACTGAAACAGTAGGAGCAGGTTCATGCACGTCTCTCTGAGGCCACGGCATTGTTGCCGCTGTGGTGGAGGTGTGATGCGTTTCCTGCTCAGACGATTCTTGTTGCCATGCAAAGGGGCGACGAACTTCTCTTTGCATGGACTGTTGTGATGACGATCCTGCCGCCAGAACCCCTCCAGATCCAAGAACGGCTCCCGAGGTGGCGGCAACAGCCATCCAGACCCCAATGGGCAGCTTGGGTAACTCCCAGGTGAGAATGCGCAGACCGCCAGCCTTGCCGAGATTGAGTCCACCAATGAGCAAGGTGAGCAACAGTGGCGAAAGACAGGGGATCAGCAGAAGGCGTTGAAGAGGTGTCATGACAGAGGCCCCTGCCAACGCTTCTGATCGGTGAGGGACTCACCTAACGAATCAAAAAGCCGCATCACCAGAAAATCAAGCATGTCGTCGATGCTTTCAGGCTGTGTGTACCAGGCCGGAATTGGTGGAGCAATTCTTGCTCCCGCTTCAGCGAGTGTGGTGAGGTTGCGTAAATGCAAGAGATTCCATGGCATTTCCCGCGGTGCGATCACGAGAGGGCGCCCCTCCTTGAGATGAACATCCGCGCAACGCTCAAGCAGGTCACCTGCAAGACCAGCAGCCAGGCGCCCGACAGTTCCCATGGAGCAAGGCACCACCACCATTCCCCTGGTTGGAACGCTTCCACTCGCGACAACAGCCGATTGATCATTCCACCGATGACAAATCAGCTCTCCTTCAGTGACTCCAAGCCTTTCCCTCCAGAAACGTTCCTGAAGTCGGGGATCAACTGGAACAGAAATCGACCGTTCAGCCCTCCAGACGCCGTGGGCCCCTCGACTGAGGATCACATGCACGCTGAGACCACGGCGCAACATGCATTGCAGTGTGCGTTCAGCTAACTGCTGGGCGGAAGCACCGCTGATACCGATCACATAGGGAGTCATTCCTCGCAAACAGCCACCGGCAGAGGATCATCTGAACGAGCTGCAGTGGAAGAAACCACCTCGAGATCAATCTGATTTCTCAGAACATCAACCTTCAGTACCTTCACTTCGACGGTGTCACCCAATTGATAAACACGCCTGCTTCTACGACCAACAAGACGATTCTGTCTTGAACGATATTCATACCAGTCGTCATTCAGTGAGCTGACATGCACTAAACCCTCAACCATGGAAGGTGCGATCTCAACAAAAAATCCATAGCTCTGAACCCCGCTGATGACGCCGGTCTGCTGCTGATCGATCATCGGCTCGGCGCTGCGGGCCTTGGACATTGCGAGCACATCCCGCTTCAGTTCGGCAACCAGGTGGCGACGGGCATTCAGACGCTGAACAATGCGCTCACGGATCAGGTCTTGAATTTTCTGTTCCTGTGATGCTGTGAACAAAGGCCAGTTCAATGAAGCGGCAACTCCCTTCTCTCCCAGTTTCACTTTGTTCTTCTGACGAACAGTCGGGCGATCCTTGCCGTCATTGAGCAGCGAACAGAGCACCTGCTGGTTAATGACATCGGCCTGATGCAAGGTTGGGCAGCACCACGGTGCGAAGGGATTCAGACGCTGCTTGTTGTTGGTAATGACATCGGAAGGATCCGAATCATCAATCTGAGGCTCATCCACCGAAGCGATCGCAGCCTCATCCGAGGAATCGGACAGGATTTGGCTGCTCTGACTCGAAACCCGGTAGCTGCTGTCCGGCAAAGCAAGCTTCAGTTGCAGGTTGAGGACATGACTGGATTTGCTGTTCGCCAGAGCCAGAGCGAGCTCGGATGCCATTGGGGCACCGTCCTCATCCAGTTCGAGACACACATCCAGAGCGACGGCAGCCTTGGCAACATCGTTGAGAGCAGCATCATCCGCTGGTGGTGCGTCGAGGAGTATGGCCGGCAAACCAAGCTGACGGCTGTGATCTTCCCAGACACGATGAGCATGCCGGGTGAGAACGGAGAGTAAGGAATTCGGACAACTGGTATTCAGTGATATCGCCCAGTTCTGCCCATCACCGTCGGGGGAGACCCTGTTGAGATCACCCAGATCATCCGCTTGAGCACGATTCAGATCCAGTTCGATGCGACCCTCCGATCGTTCGGCCTCCTGAAGCTTTTTTGCACAGAAAATCAGTGTTTCAAGCTGACCGATCTGATCTTTGATCGGCTTCAGAGCGGCAGGGATTGCTCTGGATTTGGGTTTACGAGATTCAAGAGCCTGGAGAGCATCTGTATCGACCTCAGCGACAGGGCAAACGCGACTGAGACAAAACTCCCAGTCACGCCATTCACCTTCCGATCCGATGTCAAGGCGTAACGAGACAGCGTCCTGAACCTCACCGACACGGAAACAACAAGCTTTTTCAAGCGCAGGACCAAGCAAAGTCTGCCATTGTCCACCGAGACAAAGGCTTTCTGCCTGATTGAGAAGCCACTGGTCGTAACTGTTCCCCTGGCTAAGACGTTCAGCCACAGCAGGGGCATGGATCCACAGTCGTGCCCCACCTTCGTGGGGAATGACATGAACAAGCGGCAATGCTGGAGCTCCATCTGAAGTCCAGCCCCTGAGCATCAGTGCAGGTTGTTTGCTCAGATCCTGACGTTTCTTGGAGGATGGAGCCTTGAAACTTGCACGAGGAGCAGCAGGACGCTGATGAAGATTGGCTTTCGTGAGCATCAGTTCACGATCAGCATCCGCACCACCATCGAGGGGAAGCGATCGAGCAACGTGACCACGTGCCGGGAACTGCGCAATCGGAAAGCGATCAAGGACCACTTCGGCCACAGCCGTCCCAACGGGCTTGTCCGCGTGGCTTGCATCGTCTGGAGACAATTCGATTGATGCCAGCAAACGATCGTCGAGAGGAACGGCAACAACCCGTTCATCCTGCTGTTCAACAGATGCAAGCAGGCTTGTGGTGGCCCGCTCAAGAATGCACTGGACCCCACCTTCAGGTGAGCGGCGTCTGCCGCCTTCACGGGTCAGCTTCACGAGCACACGATCGCCGTTCCAGGCGTGATTGAGCTGATGATCTCGGATGTAAATATCATCTCCGCCGTCATCACGAATAGCGAAGCAGAATCCCTTGCTGCTGCAGCGAAGACGTGCCTCGACCAGATCAACAGCTGTTCCCCGACTGATGGCTCCATTGCTGTCGAGATCGAGGATTCCAAGGCGTGTCAGACCCTGTAGTGCAAGCCCAAGGGACTGTTTCTCAGCGCGATTGGTCAGGCGCAGAATCTTTTCGAGCCTGGCGGTCTCAAGGTTTCCTTCTGAAGGAACCTGATCAAGCAGGTCAGCGACCGTGAATTTCATCGGAACGGTGTACGGGAAGCGGCCTACAGGACCGGGAGGAGTCGTCTCGGGAGCGCTTGCAGCGGAAGAGTGCGCAATCCCTGAGACACCAATAGTACGGGCCATGCGCGCACTTGGAGTTTCAGTCGTCAGCTGTTGCTGCTGACTCTGTCCCACTGAGAAGCGGCCAGAGCAATTTCAGTCCAATCGCAAGAAATCCAAGCGATGCCATGAGTTGCAACCAGTCGGCGGGAACGATGCCTGACAGAGATCCACCTGCAATGGCACCGATCAGGCTTGCCAACACGAGCGCCGAGGCTGAGCCCAGAAACACAGCCAGCGGGCGGTTGGAGGTTCCGCTGATGGCAACCGTGGCCAGTTGTGTCTTGTCGCCGAGTTCCGCCAGGAAAACAGTGGCGAATGTGGAAAGAAGCAGGGGCAGATTCATGAAGGAGAAAGGTTCAGCGGCAGCTCGATCAGGACATGCCTCTCAGACAGGATTCGAGGACATCAACGATTGCAGTGCCTGAGAACCAAGCCAGAGGCCAAGGCCCAGCATCAACAATCCAGCCATCTGCTCAAGTCGCTCCGGCTGCATCACCGTTGAAAGCCAGCGTCCGACCAGGACACCGACAAGGCTGGAGCAGATCAACGCCAGTGCAGCACCGCCGAACACCAGCCAGGGCTGACCTGATTGTGCCGACAGCAGCAGTGTGGCGAGCTGGGTCTTGTCGCCAAGCTCAGCAAGGAAAACCGTTGTGAAGGTTGTCAGCAGAACAGTCGTGAAACCAGGACGTTGTGAGGTGCCGGAATCAGTCATCACAAAGGTTCCGATGAACGGATGAGACGTTCGAACTTACGCAGTTCCCTGCTGCGACCGCCATGAACCGAACGGATCTGTTGTCGGCAACAGGCGATTGCGAATGAATCCGCCTGCTCAGGATCAATACCGAACAAACCGCAGAGACTGCTGACTCGGCAGAAATCAGGGCGGGAGTCGTAGATGCGACAACTCCTCGAGCCACTGTCGAAATGGATGCACCAGCCGTCAGTTCCCACCATGGAGAGATATTGCTGTTGCTGCAGCGGATCCAGTGATTCGACAGCTTCCGGACGTTCATCAGGTGCCAGGCGACAGCAGGCGCCGCATTGATTCATGCACGACCATTTCTCTCCATGGCGTGTCACGGGCAAACCCCGGAAACAGCGGCAGTCCCTGGCAGCTGTGACAAGCCATCACAGAGGTAAGGCAGCTCCTGTACGAGAAGGGGGAGTGCCCCGTAGCCTGGACAAGGCATCATGCCTTTCAACTGCTTCCGTTTCATGGGACTCGATTTCCACCTGATCGCCAATTTCGCGGCACTGGCCCTGATCACCCTGGCCGGCCCCGCTGTGATCTTCATTCTCTTCTATCGCCGCGGTGCGCTCTGAAGCTTGCTGAGTCCGTGATACACCGGATCTCTGCAGACAAGTCGTCCGGTGTAAGCAGCCAAGACTGCTGCAAGCACAACTCCAGCGAACAGCTGTTGGTCTCCCGCCAGCCTCCAGGCGAAAACGATGGATACCAGGGGCAGTTGTGTTGCTCCTGAAAGGCCTGCTGCCAGTCCCAGGCCGATGCCGACCTGCGAACTAATTCCTGCGACGGCGCAGATTGTGTATCCAAGAACTGCACCGAAGGTGAGTGAGGGATCAATCAGTCCTCCAGGGACCCCGGTACTCAAAGCCAGCATCGGCCCAATCACTCTGACCAGCGTGATCCATACGCTGATGATTCCCGTGATGATGTCCTGCTGAGGGCTCAGAGGGGTTGGCATTCCCTCCGCGATGAGTTGGCGAACAAGCGCTTCACCATCCGACGTGGAGGTGCCCCAGCTCATCAGAGCCAGGGCTGTCAACCCAGCACCGAGCCAGAGACCTGTCTGCAGGGGCTTGGTTCTGACAACCGGAGCCAGACGCCCGGTCAGCCAGACAAGCCCCTTGTTGAACAACCCACCGACGAGTCCGCAGACGATTCCGATCGGAAAAGCCAGCATCAGCTGCTCGATTTCGGGTAACGCGATGTTGAGGACACCAAGTCCGAACATCGGTTCTCCTCCGATGTTTGAAAAACCTGCAGCGGCGACGCTGACAACCAGCGCCGGCCAGATCGTCACGATCGAATACTCAGCGGTGAGTTCCTCAAGCATGAAGACAGCACCCAGCAGCGGTGTGTTGAAACCACCTGCAAGTCCTGCACCACCACCGATGGCGACGATCTGGCGTTCATTCAGGGAAGGAAGCCAGTCGCGGAAACGCTGATGAAAGGACCTCGCCACAGCTGCACCGAACTGAACAACCGGTCCTTCCCTGCCGAGAGGAAGCATCGCGACGGTGGCGATCGACCAGAGAATTCCTCGCTGAACAGTTCCCGGAGCTGCCATGGCTCGAGGCAGTTGTGACGGGTCTTCAAGTCCATTCATCGTTGATGGAATGCCGGAACCTGCTCCAGCGTTCCATGGACCTCGCTGGAGAAGCAGCAACAGCGGCATCACTCCCAGCGGCATCAAGGCCACGCCCACTCCTCTCCAGGTCCACTGCTCGGCCGCTGATGTCGGCATCAGTGCGTAAAGCTGATCCTGAATGCGATCGACGAGATTCAGCGGTAGGCAGGCCAGTCCGATCAGCACCCCGACCAGAACAAGACCGATGAAATGACGCGCAACACCTTTGAGTCGACTCTGTGACGGCAGCGTCCCAGGAATCAGGACGGGTTCATGGCGGCTGTCCGGACTCATGGGCGTAAACCGAGACCGATACAGGCCTCCTGCAGTAGTGCCGCAACGTAAGGGTGCCTGGCACGACTGTCGTCGCTTTCAAGTTCACCCTCGCGATTGACTCGGCTCACCAGAAACTGTCCGTCTGAATTGATCAACTTCAGGCTGTTGCTGTCAACGCGATGGACGCGATAGCACCCCCGCGAACGCTGCAGTTCCATCACTTCAAGGTGAGGACGAAGGGCCTGGATCTCAAGTTGAAACCGTGTCTCTCCTTGCCAGTGATTCTGAGTCACTGTGTAGGTCGCATCAATCATCTGACTGAGTTCAGCCTTTTCAGGCCAGCGCCAGACAATCGCCTGACGCTCAACTCCACGTTGTTCAAGTTTCAGGCGTAGATGTCCGCCACGCAGCAACTGTTGATCAGTGATCCGGCACCCCCTGGACCAGAACAGCGGTTTTGGATGACCAGCCCCGAACGGTTCCAGCTTCTGCAGAGCGTCCCAGAATGAATGATCGATTTGATCGAGCTCCAGAAGCGCCTCAGGTTCGACCAGCAGATCCTCGCCTCGTTGCTGCAGCCATTCCGCCGCAAGTGTGTTGAGAGCCTGATGCAAGGCACTGACAGCCGTCACCTGCACAGTGAATCCACCCGCGGCGGGATGGCCTCCGTGTCTGACCAGAAGATCAGTGCAGTGCTGCAGTGCACGATCAACAGCAAAACCATCCGGTGCGCGCACCGAAGCCCGCATTTGCCCGTCTCCGTCACTGGCCAGCAACGCCGCTGGGCGTTGATAACGCTCAACAAGACGCGCGGCAACAATGCCGATCACCCCGTGATGCCAATGGCCCTGAGCAAGCAGCAGAAAGGGAGGCAGAGGTGAGGGATCACTTTCAAGCAATGCCACAGCCTCCGCTTCGATCGCATCGCACAGCTCGCGTCGCTGACGGTTGAGAGCATCACACTGGCGCCCGAGCTCAAATGCACGATTTGGATCGTCAGCAGTGAGAAGGTCGACCACGAGGGAGGGTTCGCCGATGCGGCCCACCGCATTGATTCTCGGAGCCAGCTGGAAACCGATGTCATCGGCACGCAAAGGACGATCTCCAAGCCCGGCCAGTTGTTGCAGGGCCTGAACTCCAGGGCAGCGGCTTCGATGCAGATGATTCAGTCCTTCCCGCAGCAGGATTCGGTTCGCACCTGTGAGTGGAGCCATGTCAGCCACTGTGCCGATGCAGAACAGATCTCTCGCTGTGCTGATCGAAGCAGGGTGATTCAACTCCTCGGCCAATGCTCTGGCCAGCACGTAGGCCAGTCCGACTCCTGCCAGACAGCCATAGGGAGAGCCTTTTGGCGTGGTGGCGGGATGAATCAGAGCCAGCGCCTTCGGTCGGTTGGCAGGAAGAGTGTGGTGATCGGTCAGAACCACCTCCAGATCAAGCTCTGAAGCTCTTTCGAGAGCTTCATGAGCGGCGACTCCGTTGTCGACCGTCACCAGCAGACGGACACCATCCGCATGGAGCTGTTCCACCATGCCTCTGTTGAGTCCGTATCCATCCTCCATTCGGCTTGGAATGGCCGCCAGAGGATTCGCCCCCATGGCTTCGAGAGCACGCATCAGCAGTGCAGTGCTGGTCATGCCGTCGGCGTCGTAATCGCCGCAGATGGCGACAGACTCCTTGTTGAGGCATGCAGTCTTAAGTCTCTTGAGCGCTGTGCTCAACTCGGGAAAATGACGACTCGCATCCGGCAGCGGTTGATCACTGAGCAACCACGTGACCTGTTCAGGACCCTGAAGTCCGCGTCTGAACAAAACCGCTTTAAGAGCCAGAGGCAGATCCACTGCTGGAAGTGGATCACCCTTGATCGGTTGTGGTAGTCGCCACTGCTGATTTCGGGCGCCTGCCACCATGCCGAATGCAAACGATCGCTGCATTGTGGGCCCTCATCGCCTTAAAAGCGATCGGTCAAGCTGGTGCCCGATCGAGTCCTCGGCATGACGCGTTTGCAGGCTGTTTTCTGGGATGTGGATGGAACGCTTGCCGACACCGAACTGAATGGTCATCGTCCTGCATTCAACAGGGCATTCGCAGACTGTGGCCTCAGCTGGAACTGGAATGAGCAGCTCTACCTGGATTTGCTGAGCATCCCGGGTGGAAGGCAGCGCATGAAATTCTTTGCTGAAGAAATGGGCGAAACACTGGATCCAGCCACTCTCGAACGGTTGCGTCTTTCCAAACAACAGCACTACCTCAGGATTGTTTCGTCTGGAGCCGTGACTCTGCGACCCGGTGTCAGACGGCTTCTGCTCGAGCTCAAATCCGCAGGAGTGCTGCAGTGGGTTGTGACCAGCAGTGGACATGCTTCGGTTAAGGCGCTGCTCAACTCCCTGCCCTGCGAGTTGATCGACGTGTTTCAGGGAATGGTCACCGCTGATGACGTCGAAAGACACAAACCGTGTCCTGACCCTTATCAACTGGCACTTGAACTGAGTGGATCAGAGCGGGAAGCCGTTGTTGTTTTCGAGGACTCATTTCCTGGTCTCCAGTCTGCCCACACAGCAGGTCTGCGCTGTGTGCTGACTCCGTCGCCATGGGACAAGCAGCTTGAAAACAACAGGCAACATGCTGATGTCATTGTCGATCAGCTTGGAGAGCCTGACCAGCCGGCAAGAATCTTCAGTGGACCCCCTTGTGCAGATGGTCTGATCACGCTGGAGTACCTCAAGCTGCTAATCACGACCCCCTCTCGATGACCCTTCAGGCCACGCGCTACGAGCAGTTGCAGCGGCGAATCGGCAGGCAGCTGAATCAGGTTCTTGTTGGTCCCTGGCGGAGACGCAGTGTGGGTGTTCTCGCTCTGCTGTTCGGCTTCATCATCGGAAGTAACGTCACGATGATCTGGTTTCAGAGATCCGGTCAGAACCGTCCTGTGGCAGTACTGGTGATGGTGCTGATCATTGAACTGATCGTGCGACTGCGCACCAGGGTGCGTCCGGGACCCTGGCCACTCCCCTGGCTCGCCCTCGACAACCTGCGTATCGGCACGGTGTATGCCGTGGTGCTCGAGGCCTACAAGCTTGGATCCTGATTGCTGGAACAAGTCAGTCCCCCTTCAGGTGACGGATGGGCACCAGCTCCTGGTCGCCAGTCTCGGCTGGCCCAATGTTGATGACTGGTGGAACCGCTGGGAAGGCGTTGGTGGTGTGAACCTCGCCAGAGATCGGTGGTCCGTCCCGGTCATGGATGCCTGGGTTACTTTCGTTGGTCTGCCATTGCTCAGCCGGGTTGAATGCGCTCTGTCAGAGGGCAGACGAGTGCTTCTCGGTGTCAGCGCTCTGCCTGGCTGCGGCAAGTCAACCCTTTGCAGCTGGGTCAAATCCGCGAGTCAGACGCTGGGCTGGCCCGTGGAACATCTGTCGCTTGATGATTTTTACTGGCCTGCCGAGCAGCTGGATAAAAGTGTTCAGGGAAATCCCTGGTCCGTTCCGAGAGCGCTTCCTGGAAGCCATGACATAGATGGCATGCTCCAGTCGCTTGAAACGTGGAAAGAAAGCGGTCTGATCACTGCTCCCCGCTTTGACAAAGCACTCCGCAACGGCCGGGGGGATCGTTTCGGAAGCAGCAGTTCCCGATCACAAGTGGTGCTGCTGGAAGGCTGGTTTCTGGGTGCATCGCCGCATCCCTCAATCGAAACGGAAATCGTTGAAGGGTTGTCCGATCAGGAGCTGGAATGGCGATCCAGAGCTGAGTCCCTGCTTGCTGATTATCGGCAGATCTGGACATGCCTGGATGACCTCTGGCATCTGCGAGCCATTCACAGCGGTCTGTCATCTCAGTGGAAGCGACAGCAGCTGGCCACGTTGGAACAACACAGTGGCGTTGGGTTCCGCCCGAATGAGCTCTCCGACTTCAATCGAATGGTGCTTGCAGCTCTGCCGCCGAGCTGGTTGCACAACATTGCTCGAGCTGGAGTGGTGATCGATCTCACGGGATCACGCAGCATCCGTGAGATCAAAGTGTTGAGAACTCAGCTTTCAGCTTCTTCTTCTTCAGCAACTGGGTAGACAAATCCCTGAGCCCGTCCGCTCAATACGGACTTACCAATGGAAAGCGCACGTTGAGCTGCAGTGGCAGCCTTGGCCTTCCAGACAGCATGACGCTGATTGCGCTTGCTTTTCGAGGTTTTCTTCTTCGGGACGGCCATCGCGGGCGTTGCACTGCCAAACAGCCATGATCCACTTCGAAGTCGCCACTCGTCAAATCGCTAATCTTTGTACGACGCATCAGCGGTGTGAGTTCAGAGCAGCCGACCCAGTCAGAGCAGGGAACTCCAGCGCCCAATTCAAAGCCTGACGAACAACAGACAAGTCCGTTCGCTCTGTTCCGCAAGCAACCGGATGTGAGTTACAGCACCCTGCTGAAGCAAATTTCATCAGGTTCCGTCAAGGAATTGGTGTTGGTGCCAGCCCGGCGTCAGGTGATCGTCACCTACCGCGATGGCAAATCAGTCACAGTTCCAGTCCTGGCGAATGATCAGCAGATTCTGAGAGTTGCCGAGGCTTCGGGTACTCCGCTGAATGTCAAGGATGTGCGCCAGGAACAGGCTTTGGCAGGGCTTGCCGGGAATCTGGCTTTGATTGTGCTGATCGTTGTGGGCCTTTCATTGCTGTTGCGCCGTTCTGCACAGGCAGCCAACAAAGCGATGGGTTTCGGGCGCAGTCAGGCGAGAACAAGTCCTCAAGAGGACATCACTGTTCGGTTTGAGGATGTCGCAGGCATTGGTGAAGCCAAGGAGGAACTGCAGGAGGTCGTCACCTTTCTGAAACAGCCGGAGACCTTCATCAAGCTTGGTGCTCGGATTCCCCGGGGAGTGTTGTTGATCGGCCCTCCAGGAACCGGTAAAACTCTTCTCGCAAGGGCTATCGCCGGGGAAGCAGGCGTTCCTTTCTTCTCGATCGCTGCTTCTGAATTCGTCGAATTGTTTGTTGGTGTCGGAGCCAGTCGGGTCAGAGATCTGTTTCGAAAAGCCAAGGAAAAAGCTCCCTGCATCGTGTTCATTGACGAGATCGATGCTGTCGGCCGACAGAGAGGTGCCGGGATCGGTGGAGGAAACGATGAGCGTGAACAAACCCTGAATCAGTTGCTCACCGAAATGGATGGGTTTGCTGACAACTCGGGGGTCATTCTCCTGGCAGCAACAAACCGCGCAGATGTTCTGGACACAGCGCTCATGCGTCCTGGACGATTTGATCGGCGTATTCAGGTCGGTCTCCCCGATCGCCGCGGTCGTGAATCGATCCTGGCTGTACATGCTCGAACCCGTCCCTTGTCGGATGAGGTGTCTCTTGCTGACTGGGCGAGCAGAACCCCTGGTTTTTCAGGAGCTGATCTGGCGAATCTTCTCAACGAAGCAGCCATTCTCACGGCCCGTCATGAAGCTTCTTTCCTAGGTAACAGAGAGCTTGAGGAAGCGCTGGAACGCATCACGATGGGCCTCACAGCTGCCCCGCTCCAGGACGGAGCAAAGAAGCGATTGATTGCTTATCACGAAATCGGCCATGCACTCGTGGCGGCGCTCACACCCCATGCCGACCCGGTGGATAAGGTCACCCTGCTTCCACGCAGTGGTGGTGTTGGTGGGTTCACCCGTTTCTTC
The DNA here is from genome assembly GCA_002687115.1 of Cyanobium sp. ARS6. Lineage (GTDB taxonomy): Bacteria > Cyanobacteriota > Cyanobacteriia > PCC-6307 > Cyanobiaceae > Synechococcus_C. The sequence continues at coordinate 14,880 of NYZI01000060.1, read as the reverse complement.
CCTGATGAGGAGATCATTGACTCCGGGCTTGTCACGCGTTCCTATCTGAGAGCAAGGCTGGTGATGGCCTTAGGCGGTCGTGCAGCGGAGATTGTGGTTTTCGGAGACTCTGAGGTGACCCAGGGTGCCAGCGGTGATCTCCAGATGGTGTCGCAGCTCGCACGGGAAATGGTGACGCGCTTCGGCTTCTCCGATCTTGGACCGGTTGCTCTGGAAGGCCAGGACCAGGAAGTGTTCCTCGGACGAGATCTGGTCAACACCAGACAGGCCTATGCCGAAAGCACAGGTCGTGAGATCGACCGACGGGTCCGATCGCTGGCGCAGGACGCCCTGCAACAGGCCATCGATCTTCTGAAGCCGAGGCGGCAGCTCATGGATCGCCTCGTGGAAGCGCTGATCGAGGAAGAGACCCTCCAGTCCGATCGCTTCCACGCCCTGGCAGGGCTCGACGTCTCCTCGAGGAGTCCTAGCCTGAAGCAGCTGCCGGCCGGGGCTTGAGCCTGCTCAAACGGGGCCTTCCCTCCCTCTCGAGTTCATCAGCGGTGGGGTTGCTGCTGATCTTTCCCGTCTTCTGGCTGTTCGCCAGGCTCCAGGTTGAGTGGTCCTGGTTCGCTCAGTTCGGCCAACAGGGAACCTATGGGCAGCGGCTTGGCTTTCAGCTTCTCGGCGCTGGTTTGGCGTTTCTGCTGGTTCTGTTCACGGCCTGGTGGCGACACCGCTGGATGCAGGCCTATATCCCCACACCCCGAGGGGAGATCCCCGCATCGAGTGGAGGCATCTATTTCCTTTCGCTGTTCGCCTGCCTCTCCATCCTTCTCAGCGTTCTCGCAGTCACAACAAGATTGGCGTGGCTGGCATGGAAGCAGCCCTTTCTCCTGGCCCACTGGTGGAGTGTTCCGTTTCGACCGGAATGGAGTGTTCTGTTCATCAGCATCCTGCTGATCGTGCTGATCACTTTGGGGCTTGGCCGGAGGCGAAGAATCAACCTGGCCTTTCTGTACGGAAGCCTTTGCCTCTGTGTTGTGGCAGGTCGCAGCTGGGGCCTCTGGGCGCTGGCCATCACGATTCCAGATTCCGGGACGGCGGACCCACTGCTGGGAGCTGATCTCAGTTTCGGCTTGGCGCGATTTTCAGCGATCGCACTGGCTCTCCAGCTGCTGCTCCTTCAGATCCTTCTGACTCTGAGCACCTCGGCATGGAGTCGACTGACCCGTTCCCCCTGTCTGAGTGACTGGGGATTCCCTGGCTGGAATGAACAGGAACGGGCATTGCTTCGACCTGCACTGGTGGTTCTGTTGCTGGTGCTGGCTGCTCTCACATGGCTCGTACGTCATCAACTCCTCTGGACTCAAAGCGGGCTTATCGCCGGCGCAGGCTGGATTGACATCCATCTGCGGCTTCCGCTTCGTGAATGGGTTGCTCTTCTGCTTGTGCTGATGGCCGGCACTTGTCTGCCATGGCCGGGGAAGAGGCAGCGCCAACGACGTCGCCTCAGAACAGCATTGTTCACGCTTGCTTTGATCGCCGTTCTGTCGGAACTTCTGCTTTCACCGATTGTCCAGTGGATGGTGGTTCGTCCCCGTGAGCTGCAACTCGAGACTCCGTATCTCAGCCGATCGATCGCTGCGACCCGTCAGGCCTATCAACTGGATTCGATCAGGGCCCGAGGGATCACACCGACCCAGGAGATCAGTGAAGAGGACCTGATCAAGGGAGCCAGCACCCTGCAGAACATCAGGCTCTGGGACAGCCAACCAATGCTGGACACCAATCGCCAATTGCAGCAACTCAGGGTTTATTACCAGTTTGCAAATGCATCCGTTGATCGTTACCCACTCAATGAGGGAAGTAATGAGAATCAACAGGTGATCATTTCAGCGCGCGAGTTAGACCAGGCCTCACTTCCTGCTCGCTCGAGAACCTGGCAGAACAAACATTTTGTTTTCACTCATGGCTTTGGTTTCACTATGAATCCTGTGGATACACGCGAACCGGACGGACTGCCGGCTTACTTCATCAGCGATCTGGGTCAATCCACACAAATTGAAGGAAACAAGTCTCTAGGCATCAGCAAGGAAACCGTGGAACGTGAAGTTCCTATTGGACGCGCTGCACTTTACTTTGGATCACTGTATTCACCTTACGCGGTTGCACCAACAAAAATCGATGAATTTGATTACCCCGAAGGTGACGAGAACACTTACAACCATTATTCAGGTTCAGCAGGCGTTCCCCTTGAACATCTTTGGCAAAGGATTACTGCAGCGACCTATCTAGCGGATCCACGTTTTCTGAATACAGGAGCTCTCACAAAAGAATCTCGTCTGCTTCTGCGACGTGACGTCAAAGAAAGAGTTCACGCACTGGCGCCTTTTCTGGATCTGATGGGTGAGCCATATCTTGTCTCCGTACCTATTGACGATGCCCCCAGTGGTTATCAACAGGGTCAGCATCAGTACTGGATTGTTGATGCATTCACATCATCAAGAACCGTTCCCTACGCATCAACACTTCCTGATGGTCGACCTCTTCGCTATCTACGAAATTCGGTTAAAGCTGTTGTGGATGCTTACAACGGCAAAGTTCATTTTTATATCAATGAACCGAACGACCCAATGATTCAAGGTTGGACCAAGGTTTTTCCATCATTGTTTGAAAATCTTGAAAATATGCCCACTAGCCTTAGACGTCACCTGATGGTTTCTCAGGCACAGTTTGAACTTCAAGTGCAGCAACTTCTCCGTTATCACGTCACCAACCCTCGCATTTTTTACAGTGGAGATGATGTCTGGCAAGTACCCAAGGAGTTGTACGGAAATAATCAGATTCCTGTAGCTCCGTACCACATCACGGCCCAGGTGAAACCAAGCCCGAATTCAGAATTTCTGCTGCTTCAGCCGTTGACTCCTCTTGCACGACCAAATCTCTCGGCCTGGTTGGCGGCAAGAAACGACGATGAACACTATGGCGAGTTGATTCTTTTGCGGTTCCCTACTGACATTCCGATTTTTGGCCCGGAACAGGTTCAGGCGCTGATCAATCAAGACCCTGCAATCAGCCAGCAGTTTGCCCTTTGGGACCGGGCAGGCTCACAGGTGGTTCAGGGAAATCTCCTTGTTGTACCTGTCGGTGATTCGCTTCTCTATGTCGAACCGATTTATCTGCGAGCACAACAAGGTGGGCTGCCAACACTGACTCGAATTGTGGTCAGTGACGGACGTCGCGTTGCAATGGCAGCTGATCTGGATCAAGGATTGAAGTCATTGCTGGAGAGACGGCAGCAGGAAACCCTCAAAGCCACATAAAAAAGGTCCGCTGTGAGCGGACCTTGGAGGTACCAGGCAGAGTTCAACGACTCAGTTAATGGCAGCAAAAAATTCCTTGCTGCCAACAGGGTCAGGCTTCATTGTCTTTTCCCCGGGTGTCCAGTTTGCAGGACATACTTCGTCAGGATTTGACTGAACGTACTGGAAAGCCTGTAAAACACGAAGCGTTTCATCAACGTTCCTTCCAACAGGAAGGTTATTGATGGTGGAGTGCATGATCACTCCATCTGGATCGATAATGAACAAGCCACGCAGCGCAACTCCCTCAGCTTCGTCAAGGACGTTGTAAGCAGATGCGATCTCTTTTTTGAGGTCAGCAACCAGAGGATAATTGATGTCACCGAGACCACCCTGGTTACGAGGACTCTGAATCCAAGCCAGATGACTGAACTGACTGTCGACAGAAACACCTAGAACTTCTGTGTTTTTGCTGGAGAAATCAGCGTAACGATCACTGAAAGCGGTGATTTCAGTAGGGCAAACAAAGGTGAAATCAAGCGGGTAAAAGAACAGTACGACGTACTTGCCGCGATACTGCGAGAGAGTGATTTCCTTGAATTCCTGGTCTACCACTGCTGTGGCAGTGAAATCGGGGGCCTTTTGACCCACACGCAACGAAGACATGTTGGTGATGCGAGGTTTGGCAAGGAAGTGAACAGGCCTAGGTCGTAGTCGTTCCGACTTCCAGTTGCTCGCGTCAAGTTATCACGGCTGACCCAGTGACTGCGGAGCGACCAGATACCTGGCCAGGCATGCTCAACTTCTAAAATGCGTTCATGATTCAATCCTCCATGAGCTGGGATCCAGCACTTCTCAGAAAATTCAGCAGCACAGGTCATTTCCGTTTGCTGAATCAGGTGCGAAGTGAGCTGAACAGTCAACCGCTCGAACGCGATCCAAAAACGCGTGCTCTGCTACTCAAGGCTCGTCCGCATCGTGGCCAACCGGTCAGGCAACAACGGCGCCCTAATGCGATTCCTGAGGGTCACGTCTCATTGAGTGATGAAGGGACAACAGCGCAATCATCTCCTAAATCGTTCAGGGAACGCCTCAATGCCATCGAGATGAGATAGCTCCGAGGACATCTCAAGATGTATGATGGCGACTGGCCTGAAGGCCTTTGGTCAGAGTAGCTCAGCTGGTTAGAGCACAGGATTCATAACCCTGAGGTCGAGAGTTCAAGTCTCTCCTCTGACATTTATTTTTTGAAACTTGAAGTCAAAAATTGAATGGAAATTATGATAACGCAGCTTAAATTATAAATTGAACCCTAGAAGTTGATTTTCAGGAACGCTTGGCAGGAAGCATGGCCATAGGGTCCATGGCTGCTCCACCGGGTCGACGAATCTCAAAGTGGAGATGTGGACCAGTGCTACGGCCAGTGCTGCCCATCAAGGAGATACGTGACCCTTGTGGAACCATCTGACCTTTCCTGACCAGCAGACGACTGTTGTGGGCATACCGCGTGGAGGTTCCATCACCATGCGACATCTCTACGAGATAGCCATAGCCACTGCTCCAACCAGCGAAAGCAATGACACCATCCTTGGCGGCGATGATTGGAGTACCCACATTATTGGCAATATCGATTCCTTTGTGCATCCGACCCCATCGCCAGCCATATCCGGAGGTGAACACACCTTTCGTCGGCCAGATAAAGGATCTAGCTGATTGAACAGGATCCGATCCAGAAAAAGAAGGAAGTTTCGGATAGCTCGCACCCCCCGATTTCAATGGACGGATCGCCAGAACAGGACGGGCTTTGGCCACACGGACCTCATTCCCTGGCACCAGCATTCGGGAAATCGGAACCCCTGGATTCAGATCCTTCAGTTGTTGAAGAGTGATGCCATGATCTTTAACAAGAGAAGCCAGACTCTGACCTGATTTGATTTTCACCACAGCTTTTGGTGTGGGCGGCGAACTCAGAGGAGCTGATGTGCGAACGGAACCTTTGACGAAACGGGATAAGTCGCTCAGGTCATCACGACTTTTTTCAGGAAGGACAAGCCATGAACCTGATTTGAGCAAAATCGAAGCTGACTTTTCATTCAACTTTGAAAGCTCATTCAATGAAAGATCAAGTTCTCGAGCAATCACACCCAGATCACTGTCCGCCGACAGCTTGACCCAGATCAGCGATGGCGATTTGGGTAAGGCAGCGAGAAGCTGGTGGGAACTGTGGTGGTCTCCATCTGCATGCCCTGAAAGCTGAGAAGCCGCAAACAGCACACTGCTGGAAGTAATTGCGGTTACAGCTAGAAATAGGGGCTTCATTCAGGCAGGATTGAAGATCATTCCCGATGGAGCCACCACAACCCGGGATTCGGCAGAACGTAGCGAGCCGAACACGGCCACGCAAGGGCTTTCGTGGCAGATCTCCAATCACCACAGCTGAAGCTGTGATCCGACGTGATAGCTGACGATGCCACAGGCGACAGACAGATTCAGACTTCTCACACCTCCGCTCCCATCTTGCGCAGCGCTGCAGGGCATCGGAATCGTGAGAATCTGATCGCATTGAGTCCGGATGTGATCGGGCAGTCCGATGTCTTCACGACCGAACAACAGAACATCGCCTTCCTGAAAACTCATGGTCGAAAGGATCTGCCCACCGCGTCGACTGCAACCGATCAACCGTGAGGGTTGTGGAAGGCTGTTCAGAAAATGATTGAAGTCAGGATGAACGGAAAGATCAACAAAAGGCCAGTAATCCAGTCCGGCGCGCTTGAGATGGCGATCATCAATCGAGAATCCAAGTGGTTCTATCAGCGAAAGCGGTAAGCCGAAGGCGGCGCAGGTGCGAGCAATACTGCCGGTATTTGGCGGAATTCTTGGTTCGAACAGCGCAATCCTCAGAGGTGTTGTGGAATCCGCTGTCATGGTTCGGGAACCGCGACTCCGAACGCATGAAGATCAAGAGCTCGTCCCTGAACCACGAGCCAGCTCGCTGAGGCAATGGCTTCAAGCTCAAGGGCAAGGCGGCCCTGACGATCGCGGAAACGTCCGCCGATTGCCGTTGATGGCACGACCCCCCAGCCCGTTTCCTCAATCACCAGAACGACAGGTCGATGACGTTCCTGAAGGGTTTTTATCAGATCTGTCTGAAGTTGGGTCCAGTCAACAGCGGAAGCTTCGAGATGCCACGCCGTGAAGGCTCCGAGAGCGTCAACAAGAATGGTGTGATCACTTGGGATAGTACTGAGGGCCTTGGAAAGATCGGCTCCGCTTTCAATGACCTGCCAATCTGAGGGACGGCGTTCGCTGTGAAGACGAAGTCTTTCCTGCCATTCGCTGTCGTCTGGACGTGGATCGGATGTGGCGACGTAGCTGACAGGACTGTGCTGAGAGACAAGGTGTTCTGCCCAGCGACTCTTGCCACCACGACTTGGTCCCGTGACCAATACAAGTCCATGCAAGGATTCAGCCACCACCGTTCATGCCGCGAAGAGTGGCCACGGAAGAGGGACTGACACGATTGAGATAACGGAAGATCCAGTATTTGAATATTGTCGCCAGAATCACTGGGAACGTTGCGATGAACAGAAGAATAAAGTTCTCCCTGGCAGGGAATCCGAAGTGATTGGCGATTCCGTCGAGAAGCACAGTCCATCCCTCCGGGCTGTGAAAACCGACAAAAATATCTGTAAAGAGAATGATTGCAAAGGCCTTGGCAGAATCGCTGAGACCGTAGACAGCCTCGTCAAAAAATCCACGGAGCACCCTTAGTTCTTCGCGACTGAACAGACAGACCACAACGAATGCAACCGTTGCCGCAAGATCAGCCAATACATTTTTCACTGCATGGGTGCTTTCTGAGTCAGCTTCTTCCTTTAATTCTTCTGCTTTTGCAGAGAGTTTTTGTTGAAGCTCCTCCTGAGTAGGGATTGAATCACCCCGAAGCAGTGCATCAAATTCAATCTCAGCCTTGAAGACCCTCAGTTTTTCAACGGCCTGTTCCTCAAGTTGAGGCTTGGGATAACTGAGAAACGGAAGATCTGGAGCAAAATGATCAACAGCTGGGCTGATGATGTAAGTGCGACTGACCTGTTGAACCAGAAGCGGCACAAGAATCAAAAGAAGCAGCACCTTTAGGGAGATCAAGGTTGAATCTCTTCGGCGTCGAAATCCCGCCACCAGAGTTGCTTCGGCAGCAGGATTCAGCTGCCGGCGCAATGTATCGAAAATGCCCAGTAAAGAGCGTGGGAGGGGATCAGGCGCTCGGCTGATTGTTGGAGCTGATGCAGTACGCCTGGGACTGTATCGATTGACTACACTTTCAATTAGTTGAAGCTGTCTTAATTCCTGAGTGTCAAATTGTGCACGCTGATATTCAAGGTTATCGAGCGATGAGCGGCAGACGTTGATGGCAGCCCTGAACTTTCGAAGAATTGTGGCCTGAACTGTTGCAGGAACAGATAGTTCCAGATCAGGGCGGATGGGACGGTCGCCGTAATATTCAAGTTCAAGACTCTGAATCAGAAGCGCGGCTTCGTAACCACGATCCAGTTCTGAATTCACGTTGAAAGAATTCGTTCCGCCGAAGGTCCCAAGCCAGTTACGTCCTGCCATCGTGTCGTCAGCTGGAGAAAATCCACCAGGTCGCCATTGGCACTATGGTGCCGACGACTAGGAGAACGACAACCCATGTGAAGGCGTTGCTGTTCTCTGTCTCTTCAGCAGTGGGAATATTGGTGGGGATTGACGCACGTTCCAGCTGAACGGGTGGACCTGGATCTTCCCCACCGTTCAGCACGGTTTCAATCCTGGTCACACCATCGAGAGTCGCCTGTCGGAATCGATCACCATCCCGCAGGGGCTGACTCATGGTGGTGCGCCCCGTGCTTCGCAACAAGGATTCCGGCAGCTGCTCGAGCAATGCCTCAGCGGCGACCACCGTGGCCTGTTTGCTCTGTGTTTCCTCGAGGAAGATCAGCAGAGGACGATCAGTGAGGCTGTCACCCTGTCCCCAGCGCTCGAGCAGTTCCTCACCGAAACCGGAAAGAGTGAGCCCGTAATCAAGTCGCCGCAGTGTCACCAAACGGGCGTCCACATGAAACTGATTCAGATCCTGCAAACGCGTGCTGATCTCGTTTCTGCTGGCCCTGCTGAGCACATCGGCAGAGTCAAGTACGGCTGCATCCGGCAGAGATTGCGGAAAATCCTGTGCAGAGACCGCCACTGCTGCTGGAGCAGCCAGCACAAGACAGATCAAAGCAGACAGAAACCCTCCGACGAGTTGGTTCAGACGCTTCATGGTCAGGAGCATTGCGGTGCCAGTCTGCCTTCAGGTGGACAGGCTGTCGCGATGAAGAGCCATGATCGATTCCATCACCGCCGCTGCCCTTCCGTCTGGAAGCGAAAGACGATCGCAGAGTTGGTTCAGAAACAACTGCTCTGCTGTCGAGACATCCCTGTCCGCGTAAGTGAGTTGAACGGCAACCGCGAGAGCTGTTTCCTGCTGGACAGGTGACAACGCCGGTAGTGCATCAGTCACCAGCTGGTTCACCCCCTGCTCCCGGAGCGTGACCAGCAGTCGATCGAACAGGGCTCCCATCTCCTGTTCAGTCCTGTTCTTGTAAGGGGTGCGGTACTCCAGCGATCGTCGGAGTGCATGGGCCTCCTCGCGGCCCAGTGTTCCGTCGCAGGCCACTGCGGCAAGTGCGATTGAGGCAAAAGCTTCCGCGTCCGTCATCACCACTGGTCAGTGCTGCCCCATTTGAGCAAGAGTGTGCCCTTCTGACCGCAGGACACTTGAGACCATGCCAGGCTCCGCGCGACTTTGCCTGATCTCCGGGCTGCTGGTGCTGGGGCTCGCTGTGTTCAATGCGTTGACGGCTGGAGCTTTCACTCCTGCTCTGCAACGGGCGGAAGTGTTGTCCGGTATGGCGGCGGTCGGCCTGATGCTCGTGGCGGTGCTCTGGACCCGGGCGGTGCCACGCACCCCCAAGGCGGTGAATCTCGAAGGGGAGCAGGGTCTCGAGATCGCCGCTGGGCTCTCCGACTGCCTGCGAACGGAACTGGCCTGGGGTAGTCACCAGTTTCTGACGGCGACATCTGCGGCAACGATCCTGGTGAACTGGGATGAGAGGGTGTTGCTGAGAAGAGGTCTGATCACCCGAGAACCATTCACTCCAGGCGACATCTGTCGTCTCAGCACGCAACGGCAGGCGCTGGTGTCTTTGGTCAGAACCGCTCTTTACCCTGGACGCCAGGAATTTGACCCGGTTCTGCCAGGTCTGCCGGCGGTGATGGTTCAACCCCTGGGTCAGCGTGGATGGATCGTGCTCGGTGGCTGGACAGAGCGCTGCTTCACTCGATCCGATGAACGATGGCTTGCAGGTTGGGCAGAAAGGCTCAGAACTCAACTGGAGCTGATTTCCTCGGTCGAGGAGTCCGATCAACAGGTCGATCCGCAGGGAATCTGACCTGTGATTCAACTCTGCCACCCGGTGCAGTGAAAGTGATCCGGCCTTTCTCTCCAACCCGACCAACCAGCTTGCTGGCACGAGTCAGCTGGTCATTGGCGTCGCGTTTCACCACAACATTCCCCTCAGCAAGAACCTCCTCTGTGCCCCAGTTCCAGGTGCAGGTTCTGGCATCGAGAGATTCTCCAGGCTGTTGAATCCTGCAATCGTCCTGAATCAGAACAGTTGTGTTCTTCAACTCGGCCTGGAAGGCACTGCCGAAAATCCTGGTGCGATCGAGTTCGGCTTCAAACGGCTGCTCGGTGCGCACAATCTGGGAACGGAAATTCCACATGATGTCCTGAGCCTTGAGCACTCCCTTCTGGGGTGGCATCCGGACCACGACCGGAGCCGTCACCTTCAGGTCACCGGCACGCGTATTGCCCTGAAGACTCCTGCCCTGAAGCTGCTGAAGCACTGTTCCCTCCAGGTTGCGTCTTTGTGCAAGAACGGGGCCTTCAGCGTTCAGCACACCGGAATCGAGATTCCACTGGGCCTCTCCGGTTCTCAATGTCGTATCCGGCTTGGATGGATCGGAGCTTTCGGTCCATCGCTCCAGCTGTACAACTCCCTTGAGGGTCAGATCATTGGTGGTCTGCAGCAACTGCGCCTTGCTGGAGCTGATCCGGGAGTCCTGATCGAAGGCCCTTGGACGCTGTTCAATCAGCAGCACCCCCTCCTGTGGTCGCCAACGCAGACGATCTCCCTGAATCAGAAGCTTGGACCCGTTGAGCTGCTGGAGCTTCACATCACCTTCGAGCAGGATCTGCTCGCCATCGTTCACGACCAGTGCAAGATCTGATTGCACCTTGAACGATGGTTTTCCCTTCCTGTAGAGAACACCCACAGGTTGAACGGCTCGAACCAGTCGTCGATTGAGCTCATAACGAGCTTCAGGACTGTTCAGGCTCCAGTCCATCAGTCCTTTCCTGGTCTTCTGCTCGAGCTTCAGCGAGCGGAAGACGAAGGGAGGGGATTGGACCGTTGCTGAGGGTTGCTCACTGACACAGCCTGTCAGCAGCAACAGGGCAACGAGACAACCACCACGACAATGATCACTTGAATGCGACAGGAACATCAGAGAGGCGCTTCGAGCTCGAGTCTCTGCATCACAGGTTCCGGCTTGGGTAAGACTGATCCGGGCACCAGCCTGCCCCAGGTCAGATGGTCGTTCCAGGCGCCTGAAACAGAGCCAAGCCCCAGCTGCGTGAGGATACGTTCACTGAGATCGGGCACGATCGGCTGAAGCAGAATGCCGACAATCCGGGAAGATTCGAGAACGGCATAGAGATCCTGGCCAACCTGAACTTCCTGACCGGGTTGTTTCATCTGACTCCAGGGAGCTTGCTCATTCAGAAAACCATTGGCATCGATGGCCAACTGAAGCACCGCTTGAGAAGCCTTCTGAAAATTGAGCTGCTGCATTGATTCACGAACCTGCTGAATGGTCAGTTCGGCTTTGTCGCGGAGGAGGTGGTGTTCACGAACTGCTTCATCAGCAGGGGGCACTGCGTTCTCAAACCATTTCCTGGACATCGATGAGGTGCGGTTCAGCAGATTCCCGATGGTGTTGGCGAGGTCGTTATTGACAAGATCCACAAACCGCTGTTGCTGAAAATCACCGTCATCTCCGAATTGAATATCACGGAGCAGGTACCAACGCACGGCGTCCGTTCCGCAGCGATCCAGCAAGAGCTCAGGATCGAGAACGTTACCCAGGGATTTACCCATTTTCTGGCCTTCTCGTGTGAGGAAGCCATGGCCGAAAACGCTCTTCGGTAAAGGCAGACCAGCGGACATCAGCATGGCTGGCCAGTAGACGGCATGAAAACGCAGGATGTCCTTGCCGATCACATGCACACTCACAGGCCAGCCTGCATCGCTCAGACGATCCAGATCCACAGACCCTCCGTCGTCCAGCAGAGCAGTCAGATAGCCGAGCAGAGCGTCGAACCAGACATAAAACGTGTGACCGGGATGGCCAGGAACCGGAAGACCGTGGGAGACATTCACCCGGGAAATGGAGAAGTCACGCAGGCCGCCGGCCACAAAGTTTTCAACCTCCTTGCGCCGGCTGGCTGGTGCAATGAATCCTGGCTCCGCGATCAGCGACTCGATGGGCTTCTGAAACGTCGAGAGACAGAAAAAGAGATTCTCTTCATCGCGCCACTCGAGGGGTTTCAGGTGGGTTGGACAGCACGGTGATTGAGCGTCGGCCGGGTCGTCCTTGAATTCTTCGCAGTCAACGCAGTACCAACCCTCCTGGTGGCCCGTTCGGATGTGACCTGCGGCTTCACAACGTTGGAAGAACGCCTGCACCAGAGGCAGGTGACGCTCACTTGTTGTCCGGACGAAACGATCGTTGCTGATCTCCCACCGCGACCAGAGATCCATGTATTCACGGCTGATCAGATCACAGTGTTCCTGTGGACTGATCTTGCGGGCCTCGGCCGTGCGCTGGATCTTCTGGCCATGCTCATCGACACCGGTGACAAACAGCACCTCCTGACCTTCAAGGCGCTGAAAACGGGCCAGTGCATCACAGGCGATGGTTGTGTAGGTGCTGCCGAGATGGGGCTTGGCATTGACGTAGTAGAGCGGGGTTGTGAGGCTGTAGGTCATCGCTGCGGCGCTCTCCTTTTGCCCCTGGCTCTGGGGCTGGATCTTAACGACCCTCTTTCCAGGGTCCTGATTTTGCGGCTGTGTCGCCTGGTGGCTGAACTGCAACTGAACATCGTGAATGCCGTACCTGTATTGAGAACCGAAGGACCATGACCATCAGCCTTGATTCAGTGGATGTCCTGGTCTGGGGTGGGGGGACCGGAGGTGCTTCAGCGGCGATTCAGGCAGCCCGTGGGGGTGCCACCACGCTGCTTCTCACCCCGGGGGCATGGCTGGGTGGAATGGTCAGTGCTGCAGGTGTGTGCTGTCCTGATGGCAACGAACTGACCCCATGGCAGACGGGGCTTTGGGGAGCGTTTCTGCGTGAACTGGAAACGCGTGAACCGGAAGGACTGGACCACAACTGGGTGAGCTGTTTCGGGTACCGGCCACTGACCGCTGAAACCATTCTTCAGAACTGGCTCCAGCAGGAGGAAAAAGTGGTGTGGTGGTCTTGCTGTCGGCTGCTGAGCGTTGAGCGTGAAGGCTGCCTGATCACAGCACTGAAGGTTGATGTGGGTGGAGAGATCCGCAGGGTGAGGTGCCGCGTTGTCATTGACGGCAGTGATCGAGGCGATCTTCTGCCTTTGGCGAATGTTCCGTTCCGACTGGGTTGGGAACCCCAGGAACAGTGGACCGAACCCAGTGCGCCTTCACAGGAGCGTTTGGATGCAGATCCGTTTTTCAGGATTCAACCGGTGCAATCGCCCACCTGGGTGGTGATGGGACAACTGCGGGGAGATCAGCCTGCAGATCATCCCCTGCAAAATGATCCACGGGTCCCCGTTCAGCTGCCTCCACCGTTCCGCGGTGCGTGTGACACTTTCGGGCTGGAAAAAACCATCACCTACGGCCGCTTGCCGTCAGGACTGGTGATGCTCAATTGGCCATTGCACGGCAATGACTGGCATCGAGGGCTGGAACGAGCATTCCTCACTGATTCAAGCCAGGAGGCCGAGCTGTTCAGGGAGATGCAGCAACACAGCCTCTGCTTCGCCCACGAGTTGCGCAAGGCAACTGATGGATGGCTACAGCTGGGTGAAGCCTTTCCCAGCGACGCTGCAAGCCCAGCCCCCTGGCTTGCGGCGATGCCGTACTGGCGCGAAGGCCGGCGGGTGGTTGGTCGCGCCACGGTGATCGAACAGAATGTGCTCCCTCTCGCTGAAGGACGACGTCTGCCTGGTCCACCGGTCAATGACCGTTGTGTTCTGGAATCGATTGCTGTGGGTAATTACGCCAATGACCATCACTACCCAGGCGATGACTGGCCATTGGCGCCGAAAAGTTGTCGTTGGGGTGGCCGCTGGACGGGAACACCCTTCTGCATTCCCTTTGGAGCCCTGCTGAGCAATGAAACTGAGAATCTGCTCATGGCAGACAAGGGATTCAGTGCGAGTCACATGGCCAATGGGGCCACCCGATTGCAACCGTTGATCATGAATATCGGCCAGGCCGCCGGTGCGGCCGCCGCGCTTGCCGTGGAAACAGGTCGGCAACCTTCCGAACTGTCGTTGCGCAGTCTGCAGGATCGATTGATCGGCGACGCCATGGCGCCATCGGCAGTCGCTCCTCTCTGGGATACACCCTGGCATCACAGTCAGTGGTTGGAGCGGCAAACAGCTGTGCTGGACCAGAACTCCCTGGCAGCAGCACGCCCCGAGACACTGGACAAGGGAAGATCAGGGCACGGCATGGTCAGCCCGGACGGCGAAGGTGGCTACACAGTCCAACTGGAGGATGATGAGCCCCGCCAGTTGATCACCTTGGAACCAGCCGTCAACGCAGGACTTGAGACGCTCGACAAGCCGACGAAAGTCATGATTCAGGGCACTGACAATCCCTGGGGAGGATGGTTTCGTTGCTCCTCCATGCAGTGATCAAGCAGCCAGGGCAATCAGTCTGAGCTGGTCACACTGAGAATCAACCTGATCGACCTTCAGCATCAGTGCTTCTCCCGGCACCGATCCCTGAGGGCACTCAGCGGCAACATCCATGGCCAGATCATCAAGACGAACCAAACCCAGTCGGTCCTGAGGCCTCAGCCAGCGCAGAAAATCAACAGGCCACTGATCACTCTGATGACGCTCGAACCAGACCTGTTGCCAGTGGCGCTGATCTTCTCTTGCGATGGTCAGCCCTTCGCGCACAGCTGAATCAAAGCTTTCGATCAGGTCCTGCATCGACTCCTCACTCAGAGGAGTTTCAGAGTTGATGACTGCGGCGATCTGGCGTTGGACAACGAGATCCCCGTAGCGTCTGATTGGCGATGTGGCCTGGGCATAGGCGTTGAGGCCAAGGCTGAAATGAGCTGAGGGTTGCGTTCCCATCAGACCACGGCTCAGGCAACGTTTGATGGCAGCAAATCGAACGGCACCATCGGGAAGCTGCTCAAGCTCGACTGCAGAGGGCAGGTCAGCAGGAAGCTG